>CAYOWD010000020.1:0-25967 GCA_964407535.1 uncultured Salinivenus sp.
AGAAAATCGCGCCCGGGCGAGAACGGAGGCGAAACGGCTGAAATCCTCATTGTTTAAGCGAAGCGAGTTTGAGGATTTCAGTGGAGCCGACGGTCTCGCCAGCGATTTTCTTCACAGCCGTGATCTTTTTGTGCGTTTTTGGATCCAGCCAAAAACGCACACCCACTCCCGAAAGGGAGAAGGAACTCAAAAAGAGAACACCAGCGTCCTGCGGTTAATCTCATAATCCTATACAGATTCCCTCATCCACTCCAGCCATTGACAGTCTCTGGTTGATGCCAGTTTCTGTTTCCTTGGAAGCTCCAGGTCTCGAAGCTATCTGTATTCATTCCGTTGTGCCTTCCTGGGAGTTGTACCCCTGCATCGCTTCTTTGCTTTCCTCTTGTAGGTAGCGTGGGTGAGTGCGAACTTTAGCCTGGAGCATATAAGCGCTTCGTCCGGGCCTCACCATGTTGAACCATCGCCAAGGGAAGCTCCTTAGACCCTGCTACCTGGGTCCGTCTTCCCGATCCTGGGACAACTCTCTCACCAGTATGGCCCATACCACACTGGCTTCGTCCCGAAGGGCGATCCAGACTATCCTGTTAGTCCGGTGTATTCATCGTAAAACTATGCACTCCATTGACTTAGCGGTGTTCAGAACGGAAGCTCGTCGTCCGGCTCGAACGTATCCTCGTCGTTGCTGCTGCCGCCGCCGTCTCCGCCCGACGGACCGGACTGCTGCGACTGCTGGGGACCGGGGCCGGCTGGCTGCTGTGGAGAGGGGCCACTGGGCCCGCCGCCTCTACTTTGATCGAGGTCGCCGCCGTCAGGGCCACCCTGTCGGTTGCTGTCGAGGAACGTCATGTCCAGGGCCTTCACCTCGGTCGTGTAGCGGGTGTTGCCGTCCCGGTCCTCCCACTCCCGCGTCTGGAGCTTGCCTTCAAAGTACACCTGGGAGCCTTTGTCGAGGTACTCGTTGCAGACCTCGCCGAGTCGTCCCCAGGCCACCACGTTGTGCCATTCCGTATTTTGGACCTCCTCGCCGTCCCGATTGGTGTAGGTATTGGTCGTTGCGAGTCGCATGTTGCAGACGGCCGTGCCACTGCCCGTGTATCGCAGCTCGGGCTCCTGGCCGAGATTGCCGATAAGAATAACTTTGTTTACGCCACGTGCCATAACGTTGATCTTGGATTTAAGAGAAGGAATGAACGGTCGGTGCCGATATGGCTCGCATACGGTACAGACATGCAGAGTATCCCAGCTCCCCCCGGGCGTCCTCGGCGAAAAGAGATGAAAACGTCAAGGACGAACGCAGCGGGACGGAGCCATTTCCATAGACACACATGAAACGAAATTATAACGTCTTGCCGAACCCGCAGACGGCACACGAGCAGCCGCCACCCCCCTCCCCCCTCAGAAGCCAGAAGCGACCGGGCGCGCAGGCGGGATCAACAAAAAAACCGGACAGGCGCGCTCACCCAGAGGACGCACCTGTCCGGTCGATACGGAGGCCCCGAAGTGCTACAGGCTCCGGGGACGAACGGGACCGGAATCTCGGTCCGCTACCGCAATGACACAAAGGCGGCAACAGGTGTGCCAACAGAGAAATTGCCGGGAAAATCGGGGAATGCCCGGCGTGTGGGCGACTGACGCTCATCGACGAGCGTCCGATCCTCCACACAGGTGTTTGCAGGAGTAGACAGACGAGATTTGCCGAGATCCGCGCTGTGCCCCCCTCTACAGGCCCGGCGATCCGTTACCAGTCCCTCCGGTCAGCGGCGTGAAGGCCCCGAGGAGAAGAGGTAAATACGCCCCCACCGCCGCAAGCCGAATGCAGGGTTACGCCTCGGAAGAAGAGACGCGAGACGACTCCAGTTCACTTAGAAAGTCGAGCGTCAGCTCGTTGAAGGTATTCGGATGCTCGATCATCGGGGCATGGCCGCACTTGTCGATGAAGTGCAGCTGCGCGTTCGGCATGCGGTCGCGAAACTCCTCGGCCACGTCGGGGGGCGTGATGACGTCGTCCTGCCCCCAGACCAGGAGCGTCGGCATGTCGAGGGTAGAGAGCTGCTCCGTGACCGTTTCCTCGTCGGCCGAGCGCGCAATGCGCAGCAGTCGAAGCGCCCGCGGACGATCATTGACGATCTCAAACATCTCGTCGACGAGCTCATCGGTGGCGTGCACCGGGTCGTAGAAGGTCATCTCGGTCCGTTCCCGGATAAACTCCCGATCCTGCCGCTTGAAGAAGCTGCTCCCCATGGTGGCCTCGTAGATGCCGGAGGAGCCGGACAGGATAAGGGCGTCGACGAAATCGGTGTATTCAAGCGCAAAGAGCAGCGCAATGTGGCCCCCGAGGGAGTTGCCCACGAGGATGGTGCTGTCCAGGTCCATGGCCCCGATAAAGTCCCGAACGTGTCGCGTGAGGCGCGGCACGTCGGTTTCCCCAATCGGAAAGTCGTAGATCGGAATAATGGGCGCCAGCACTCGGTACCCATTGTCCGACAGATTGTCGATGGTCTCGACCCAGTTGCTCAGGTCGCCCAGCATGCCGTGCAGGAGCACGATGGGTGGGAGGGCAGCGTCCTTCGGACCTTCGTCGTTGTATCGAAAGTCGCCCGTCTCGTGGACGGGAAACGGCGTTTCGTGCATGGCGGAGGGGGTCAGTGGAGGCCGGACATCCGGCACCAGTTCGGTCGTATACGTTTCCGGCCAATTCGCGAGCGGTCGTGCGGGGAGGGGGGTTCATCCGCTACACGGAAAGGCCTCGTACATTTTGCATGAGCATGTTGCAAGAAACGTACGAGGTCGGTAACATTCAAAGCAGTTCCGTCGAAAGAGGCCTCAGCCGAGGCACTAAACTCGAAACGCACACTTTGGTCCCCACACGACGGGCGGGAGGGCGCATACAGACCGCTCCCTGTTTGAAGTAGCGGGACAGAGTGTAGGGGGAAACCGGATCCTCTTCGCTCGGTACGGATACGGGTACGTTCTGCAGGTCCTTCTTCGCCCAACGACTATGTGGTCTATGGAGAAACGCAATCGCACTGTACAGACTGGGATCTGGAGTGTCCTGGTAGGGGGCGCCGTCGGATTTACGCTTGGGATGCTCTTCGCGCCCCGGCGCGGCCCCGTGATGCGTCGTCGTCTTGCGTACCAGCTTGAGCAGATTGCCGCTCAGACCGAGGATGTGTTCCGGCAGGTGCTTGAGTCGGGCCCCGACCCCGCTCCCGGGGAGTCCGGGGAGGAGCTCGTGGCCGACGCGCAGGCACGAGCCGATCACATTCGCGACGACATCGACGAACTGCTTGAGGAGCTCCGCAAGCAGAGCACGGCCGATTCGAAAGACGCCGGCGCCGAATAGTTGCTTCGGCCTCCCGGGGCCTCTCTGCCGTCCCACTGTTCGCACTTCTGTTGATCGTTTTCTCTCTACATGCCGAACCTGACCGTTCTCCTGTCTCCGGCCGACCGGAAACAACCCGGAGGCAATCCCTTCGCCCCAGACATGTTCGACTACCGCACGTCGGGGACGTTCAACTACTTCGACGACCTGAACCCCGAGCGGCGGGAGCTCATCGATACATTACAGGAGGTCATCGAGGAGGAAGAGGAGGAGACGCTCTCGGAGCTCTTCGGCCTGGAGGGCTACGAGCTGGAAGAGGCCCTTCGGGTCAACGGCGAGCTCTACGACGCGCCGCTCATGTCGGCCCTCGACCGTTATAGTCCCGGGGTGATGTATGCGGCCATGGACTTTGCCAATCTGCCCACCGGGGCGCAGCGGCGCCTGCTGGAAAATGGGCTCATCCTGTCGGGCCTGTTCGGCCTGCTGCGACCGGATGATCTCATTCCGAACTACCAGCTCGGCATGGACGTGACGATTCCCGACATCGGGCCGGTGGCGGAGTATTGGCGGCCCGTGGTGAGTCCCATTCTCAACGACAGCCTCGAAGACCGGTGGGTCTGGGACCTCCTGCCCCCCCCTCACCGCGAGGCGTGGACCGACGAGCATACCTACGAGGCGCGGGCCGAGGTCATCTTTGAGCGCGAAGAAGAGGGCGAGCGCGTGGAGATTACGGGCGAAGACCTGGAGGTGAAGCGCGGAGAGTTCGTCAACTTCATCGTCCAGGAGACCGCCGAGGAGATTGAGGATCTGCGCGAGTGGGCCGAGGAGGAGTCCGAGGAGCTGGACTTCGACGAGGATGCCTCCACCTACGACGACGACACGAAGACGTGGTCCATCGTCATGGTGGAGCAGTAGAAAACGCTGCGGAGGCATCTATTGGGCGCATGTGCCTCGCATTCCCACTCCTGCCCTGTGGGCAAGTACGTCGCTGTCTTCGCGGGAACTGGGGCCGATGTCTCCGTTTACGAGGCGCGACGAGCGCTGCGCGTCCATCGTAATAAGCAGGGGACTCTCCTCGTCCGTCCGGGGCCGTGCGCAGACGAATCGTGGGCGCTCCCGGAAACACCTACTCGTTGACGAGTACGCGAATCCCCTTTAGGACGAGATGGGGAGCGTGGACGGAAGTGGACTGCAGGTGGTTGCAAAGCAGTTCGCCCCAGCCGCCCGTGACGACAAGACGCGGCGCATCCGGCAGGGACGCGGCGAGACGGTCCGTCAGGCCGTCCACAGCGTCCACGAGCCCCCACATGATGCCGCTCTGGAGGGCCGTTGTCGTGGACCGCCCCACTGGGTCGTCGGGGACCGTGAGCGATACGTCCGGCAGTTGGGCCGTGCCCGTCTGAAGGGCGCGCTGCACAAGGGTCGGCCCGGCGGTGATAATGCCGCCCTGATAGATGCCGTCTCGGTGCACGACCTCGCAGGTCACGGCGGTGCCGGCATCGACCACGAGCACGCTGCGCGGCGGACGGGCGGTCCGGCCGTGCTCCTCCCATCCGGCCGCCGCCGCTGCTAGGCGGTCCATGCCCAGCGTCTCGGGCGTCTCGTACGCAAGCGTGAACGGAAGGGGCATGTCCGGGCGTACGGAGACGACGGTCGTGTCGACCCACTCTCGGAGAACGGTGGCAATCGTGTCCGCCGTCTCGGGCACCACCGACGACAGCCCCGCCTGCTCCACGTCGACGTCGTCGAGGTGCGGGCGCAGGGCCTCTTCCCAGGCCGCGTGTGTGTCCTGCTCCACAGAGACGGCAAACACGCGAACAGGCTCGGCGTCCTCGAACAGTCCCCCCTTCACGGCACTGTTGCCAACGTCAATCGCCAGAAACATGCGACGTGGAAGCGGTCAGTGCACGAACGGCGAACGGATGCATTCGCATTCTTCCCCGCAACCCTCCATCAGTCGAGGGACAACTGAGGCGCAATGTCCAGCGTAGCAGGAGCCGCCTCGTCCGGTCCCCGGGCCAGGCGCAGCGCCCCTGCCTTTGCGATCATGGCCCCATTGTCCATGCAGTACGAATGGGCGGGCACGTACACCGAAAATCCCTCCTCGGCGCCGGCGGCCTCTACCCGTTTCCGCAGAGCACTGTTGGCCGCCACGCCCCCCACCACCGCCACGTGCTCGGTCTCGGTCGCCCGGGCAGCCTCCCGGACAGCGCCAACCAGCACATCGACGATAGCAGCCTGAACGGAGGCACAGAGGTCCGCTCGGTGCTCTGCGAGAACCTGCTCCCGTTCCGCCTCCGTCATGTCACGCAGGTAGTACAGCACCGAGGTTTTGAGTCCGCTGAACGAAAAATCCCGATTGTCGAGCCGAGTGCGCGGAAAGTCATGAAACGACGCATCCCCGTCTTCGGCGTGCCGATCGATGGCCGGTCCGCCCGGATACCCGAGTTCGAACAACTGAGCGATCTTGTCAAACGCCTCGCCGGCGGCATCGTCGCGGGTCCGACCGAGCACGGTGTGCTGAAAATCATCCTCAACGTAGACCAGTTCGGTATGCCCCCCCGAGACAATCAGGCATAGGTACGGGCGCGGGGGCGCAGGCGTACCCAGATCGACCGAATACAAGTGGCCTTCCAGGTGATTGACGCCGATCAGCGGCACGTCGAGCCCCCGTGCAAATGCTTTGGCGAAGCTAAGGCCGACCAGTAGCGACCCGGGAAGGCCCGGCCCATACGTCACGGCCACCGCATCGAGCTCGGTTGCTGCCGTGTCGGCCTCGTCGAGAGCGGCCTCCACCACCGGGACGACGAGGCGCTGGTGATCGCGCGACGCAAGCTCCGGCACCACGCCGCCGTACTCCTCGTGGAGGGCGTGCTGGGACGACACTACGTTCGACTGCACCCCGTCCGCATCGAGCACGGCCGCGGCCGTATCGTCGCATGAACTTTCAACGCCGAGCACGCGCATACGCACCAGATACGAAAGACCCGAAATGAAACGAAAAAAATTCCTGCCAACTGCCTCGCGATGGGCGCGTCCCGACTGCCTGGAGCCAGCGTATCGTCTCGTGGATCCCGATCCGTGAGCACCCATCGTGGTCAAGACCGTCGGCATCCGACCGCACGGTCGGTAGGCAGAGCAGGCGGTTCTAATCACGCGCTCCCCCACCCACCTGTTCGTTGGAGCACTCGCACGGGCGGGCACGTCCTTGGATCCGAGGCCCGAATCAAACGCGAACAAAATGAGGAGGTCAGGGTATTGTGCAACGCCGATTCATTCCCCGAAAGTCCGTTGCTCCCGCACCCTCTCCGAATAGACGACGGTCGTTATGCGCACTGCTTTTCTGCTTTTGTGTCTCGTGTTGACGTTGAGCTTGGCAACCCCTGCGGAGGCGCAGTTCCGCGACACCGCCCAACGCAACCAGTCGGTCGAAACGCAGCTGTATGACGCCGGCTCAGCCGCCACCGATGCCCTGCAAACCCTCTTCGGGGCCGAACATTTTCGGATGGGACACAGCTACGAGGCGTCGGTGTCCTCGTTCGGCGGACAAACGTCGTCGATGGGCATGTACACCAACAGCATGATGTGGCAGTTTAACTCCGACTGGGCCGCGCGGATGGACGTCAGCGTGTCGCATCCGTTTACGGCGGGCCAAAACGGCGCCTTCGGAAGCCAGCGGACCCAGGTGTTTCTCCGAAATGCCGAGGTGGCCTACAAGCCGTCCGACCAGTTTGAGGTGCGCATGCAGGTGCGGCAGAGCCCGCACGGCCGCTACATGAGCCCGTACGGGGTGCACCGCGGCGGTCACAGTGCGGCCTCGTTTGCGCCCAGCCACGACCTCTTCTGGAAAAATTAGCCGCGCCGAGGCGGGAGGGCCTCTCGCCGCCCCGATGCGCGGCATGCCCCGCGGCATGTCGCGCTTTTATGTTGGGCGGGCGGCTGCCTCCGTGCGCGGGCGCACTCTCTCGCACACGGACGAGGCGGTAGCGTACTTTTACACGGATCGGGATCGTCTATGGCTTCGTGGCCGGAACGTGTTCAAAACGGGCTCCTGAACGCTGCGCTCGTGGTTGGGGGAATTACCGTGGTGCTGTTGCTCTACGGACTTGCGACGCGCGCGCTCGTCCCGCCGGCCGATCCCGAACGGTCCTCCCAGTCGACCAAGCTGGTGGGGGGCATCATTCAAGTCGAAGTGCGCAACGGAGCCGGCGTGGACCACCTTGCCGCCGAAACCATGACGTACCTTCGCAACCGCGGCTTCGACGTGGTCGACGTGGGCAACTACCGTACGTTTCAGCAAGAAAAATCGATCGTCATTGACCGGGTCGGCGATCCGGAGGCCGCCCGCAAGGTGGCCGAGGCGTTGGGCCTGCCGAGCGACCGCGTGCAACAGAAGATTCGGCCGCAGTACTACCTCGACGCGTCCGTCGTCATCGGCCACGACTACAAACAGCTTCGTCCCTTTCAGAACCGAGAGTAATCCTTGCGTCCCGCTGCTCCCCAATCGGCCGGCGGACGCATCTGACGTTCTCGTCCTCATCCATCCACTCCCTCATCCAATGTCCTGACTGTATGGCTTCCCCCGATCAATCTTCCTCGACCGCTGACCCCTCCTCTCGTCGTTCGTCGCGCAACGAAAACGGTCCGATGCTCGCGGCGCACGCCGTGAATGCGATGGCCGACAAAAAGGCCAAAAACATCACGGTGATCGACCTGCGCGAGATTAGCAGCATGGCCGACTTCTTTGTGATCGGCACCGGCGAATCGAACCTGCAGGTCCGGGCCGCCGCCAGCGGGGTGATGGAGCGGATCGAGGAGCGGTGCCAGGAACAGCCGTGGAAACGAGAAGGCCTCGAACACCTGCGGTGGGTGCTTCTCGACTACGTGAATGTTGTGGTGCACGTCATGCTTCCTTCCCGACGCGACCACTACCGCATTGAGCGCATTTGGGGCGAAGCCGATCGGGAGACGGTGCCGGAAGGGGGAGATGTGTCGGACGTGGAGCTCTTGCAGGACCTCATGGCGTCGGCGCCCGATGACAACGACGCTTCTTCCGACTAATTCCTCGCAGATCATGGTGCAACTGTTCTTTGTGGCCGGCGCCCTCCTGGCAGGACTTGGCGTAGCGGCGGGGGCCTTCGGCGCACACGGGCTTGAGGGGCAGGTATCGCCGGACCGCCTCGATACCTTTCACACGGCGGTGACCTATCAGATGTACCACGCGCTGGCCCTGCTCATCGTGGGCGTGATCGCGACCCTGGACGGGGGCGGCTTCGTGCAGGGGGCCGGCTACTGCTTTATTGGGGGCACGCTCGTCTTTTCCGGCAGTTTGTATCTGCTCGTGCTCACCGACACGCCGTGGTTGGGAGCGGTGACCCCGTTTGGTGGCACCGCCCTCATCATCGGGTGGGGCCTGCTGGCGTGGGGAATGTGGCAGGGGGGATGACAGTCCCAGGGGACTGGACGGGGCCGCTCCTGTTGCCGTCGACGATCGCCGTGCTGAAGCATTGAACCGGAGCAACGCCCTGGGGGCTTACTGATACGTGAATGGGTTCCTAAAGACGATTCCGACTATTCACCTACCACGGTCTAGGAGATCTTAGATCTCCACAAACGAAAGAGAAAGTTTACCTACCTGTGCACGGATCAGTAAGGCCAACTCCGTAGGCTTCGTTGGGGGATGCGTTTGGAAAGATACAAGTATGTGGGCAGTGTCCCGATGGCATCTCGACGGCTGTCGGGATTGCCTTTGTCGGGGGATGTGCATGAGATCCATAATCTTGTGTCCATACCAACACCTTTGCACCCCCGAACGTTGTATGCGGATTTGGTACAAGAGAGTGACGGCTACGTCTCAGCAGAGCGGGGCGTAGAGGAACGGGCAGTGGTCGCGAGGAAGGAAGCGGCGCGGCGCTCCGACCAGTATTCGCCGGCCTCGTTGATGGACACGAATCCCACGTGTCCGCCACTCTTCGGCACTTCGAGCCCTACCTGCGAGTGGTCGGCTGCGATCTCCGTGGGATAGCACGATGCTGGAAGCAGCGGATCGTTGGCCGCGTTTACCACCAACGTGGGCCGGGCAATGTGTGGAAGGAGCGGTCGACTGCTTGCTTCCTGATAGTAGGTGTTGGCATCCCGAAATCCGTTGAGCGGCGCCGTGTACGCGTCATCAAACTCGCGCAGCGTGCGGATATGCCGCAGCGGGGCCGTCCGCACCGTCTCTGGATGCCGGGTCGCCTTCTGCCGGATCTTTTCCCGAAGAGAACGGAGAAAATACTGCTTGTAGTGCCAGTTCGACAGGTGCTCGATCTGGTGCGATGAGGCGCTCAAGTCTACGGGCACCGAAAAGACAGCGGCGGCCTGAATGCGAGCATCCACCGCTTCCCCCCGCTCGCCAAGGTATTTGAGGGTGAGGTTGCCGCCGAGGCTGAACCCGACGAGCGCGACCGTGTCGTAGGGCCGCGCCAACACGTGGTCCACCACGTGTGCCAGGTCTTCCGTTTGGCCGCTGTGATAGGTCGCCGCCCGACGATTCAGCTCCCCGCTGCACCCTCGCAGGTTCCAGGCACACACGTCCCACCCCCGCCGCCCGAGCGCTCGGGCCATTCCGCGCATGTAGGTGCCGTCGCTGCTGCCCTCCAGCCCGTGCGTGAGGATCGCCGCTCGGGGGACCCGACCGATATCGACGGCAGACCGGGCCCGGGTCCAGTCGAGATCCAAAAAATCCCCGTCCGGGGTCTCGATGCGCTCGCGGTGATCATAACGATGCCCCACCCGCCGCACGAGCGATGGATATAGCGTCTGCAGATGGCCGCCCGGCAGAAAAAGCGGCGGTGTGTACGTGGACGAGAGAAGGGGCACAGCAAAGAGCGGTTGCGAGCAGAATCGATCGGCCCATCGGCGACAGCGCCTCCGCCGTCCGTGCGGCAATGAACGGCACTGCTCCCCGAAGAAGCAGAAAGACCGCCGGAACGTAGGACCCGTTTTCTGGACCGGCAATATCCGCCATGGCGTATGGCTGAGCCGGTCTCGTCGGAGGCTGGAATCAGAAGTGCGCGCTATGTACGAAGCACAATGGACGAAAACATGCGGCCGGTGTGTTCGCGGGCGGCACGATGCGAGAAAAAGGTGTCGGTGTCGGTCATCGTGCATCGCGCAGACACCTCAATGGCATCCGGGGAGATTCCTTCGCCCTCCAGTTGGCGGCGGAGATCCGCCTTCAAATCGACGTGGGGTTTGGCCCAGTCGGTACGCCGGTGGACGACGGCGTCGCCAAAGCGAGCCGCCACCTCCGGTCCAACTTCGAAGGCATCGCGTCCGATGCAGGGACTCACGTAAGCCCGCATCGTCTCGGGCGAGGCCCCCTCCTCTCCCATGATACGGACCGTATTGGAGACGATGCCGGCAACCGTACCGCGCCATCCGGCGTGACAGGCCCCCACCACCTCATGCACCGGATCGGCAAGGAGCACCGCCGCGCAGTCGGCCGTGGCAACAGCGAGCAGCAACTCCGGAGTCGTGGTGACGAGACCGTCGCAAAACGGCTCGTGTCGAGGCGCGTCAATGACGCGCACCGTGGAGCTGTGGACCTGTCCGGCGGTCGCCAGCCAGGCCGGATCGGCCTCAAGCGCCGCACAGAACCGGCGTCGGTTCTCTTCGACCGAGCTCGGGTCGTCGCCCACGTGCCGACCCAGGTTGAGCGTGTCGTAGGGGGGCCCACTGACGCCGCCGTGCCGGGTGCTCACCCCAGCCGACACCGACGAGACCGTCGAAAAGATGGAGGGCCGAAGCACCGGAGCCCGGGTGTGAATCGGAGACGAGAGCACGGTGTTGATTGAAGACCAGTAAGAAAGACACGTTTTTTCGCCCGCTTCACCCCCTCTATTCGAGTAAAAAATACATACAAGAATGGAGCCACGTCCCTCCGTTAGCGCAACCAGACGGCCAAAATGTATTCAGGCGCCGATGAGAACCGCAAATGAGGTTCTCGGCATATTGGAGTAGTTTTTGTCGAAAATAAAAACCCCTTCTCGTTACGCACGACACTGCATATGCCATGCGTCGTTCGACCCGACAGCCCCGATTCTAGTTGGAGGCATCCGCACTGGGGGCAACTGCCTATCCTGTTCCTATGATCGACGACGCAGAAGAAGAGATTCCTCTCACTCCAACCGGAGAAAAAGGGGACGATGTGCTCCAATCGCCTTCTATCAGGGAAATTGGTGAAACACGTGGCATACCACCTTTTTCTTTTATTAAGAGTAGTTTTGCAGAGTCGGGTCGTTAGAGGGACGCATGTCCATTCTAGGGCGGCCACGGGGCGGATCACGTACGATTCTTGTGCATTTCAAAGGGACCGAAATTGGTTCCGTGCTATTCTCGGCTTTGTTTGATCGACATTTCTATCGATATGGATTTTTCATCCTCTGATATTCGTAACCGATCCTTTTCGAAGGGCCTTCGCGGCTTCAAGCAGAAGGAAGTGCACTCCTTCCTAGACCACGTTGCCGAGAAGTGGGATGAGATGGAGAAACGGGTTGAGACGCTTGAATCCAACCTGGACGACGTAAGCAACAGGCTGAAGACCGTTGAGGACGCGAAGGAAGACGCGGAGCAGCGGCTGGACGAGATTAAAGAGCGGGAGGAGCGACTCAACGAAAAGGAGCGCGAGCTGGAGCAGAAGGAAGCGCGGCTTCGCTCCGTTGCCCAGCGCCTGCGGACGACTCTGCAGGAGGAGCAGAAGGTTCTGGGTCAGTTTGAGCCGCCGGAGGAACCGGTTCCGAACGCAGCGGGAACGGCCGATCCACAGTCCCCTGCGGATCGGACCAATGGAGAAGCAACCGCCGAAGAAGAGAGGAAAGCCGAGGAGGCCTCTTCGGCCAGCTCGTCGACAGCGAACAGCGAAGCCGACACGTCGAGTTCGAGCAGCGGTGACAAAACGTCGGAGGAATGGGTGGATTCGCTGTTTCCGAACCGGCTGCCCGGAAACGACGGCCCCGATGCCTCTACCCCGGAAGACTCTGAGGAAACAAGCGATGAGAAATCGGCTGGCGAGTCTCAGTTTGAAGCCATTAAGGAAGACGTGCAGGGGCTGAAGACAGAGGAGACAGAGGACAAGGAAGACACCTCCTCGGACGACGATGATGAAGCCCCGCCGACCGACGAAATGGAACAGATTTGGGACGTATTCGACGACCCGAAAATGTAGGAACGGCCTGGCTGTCGACGCTGCGAACCGGTTTCCCGTCGGGGGACTTCATATCTCTCGTCCACAGATCTCCTGTGTCGCGTCCCGAGACGGCTGTCACGACTTGGTAGAATGCGGGCCGCTGCTTCTTCTCTGGAGGCCCCGTCACTTCGGCGATGCGTACCGGGAGCCAGAACCAACTCTCACATGCGCGTCAGGGGCGCCGCGTTGCTGACAGTCCTGCCTTTCTCTTCCAACCACGGCAGAACACCGCCGCGTCCCGATCTTGCCTCCGCGCTGTACCTGACTCCGCTTCCATTTTCCTGTATCCAATCCCGCCGTGTAGACCAGCGGCATCTCATCCCAATTCCGCACGCTTCGTTGGGGAGGTGAGCGTGGGGACAGTACGACCGCCGGGGTCTGTTTGTTTAAAGCCCACACGCTTCCGCCCATACCGACCACGTCTGCACGCCCAAACTACAAGCGGATTTGGTACGAGTACCCCCACACATGCTTGGGGTTATACCAAGTCCGGCTGCAAACTTCCGGTATAGAGAGGAGCAATACCTATTCGCAGTCAGGCGTTTTTCCTGTCCTACATCGCAGAAGAAGGTTCTCGTAGCGCCGTTGGAGTGGAGTCCAACGGCGCTACAAATCCGGTTCGCAGACCGGAATGAATCTACCGGATTTGGTATTATATCGCCATTTCTACAATCCCGAACTTTGTTGGCGGATTTGGGGTCATCCGTGCAGCGATCTGAGGCGCCGCCCCGGATACACTGATCGTGCTGGATTGTCCACTGTGCCTTACCGAACGAATCCGAGACGGGATTGCAATGGGGCTACACGGTTTCTTCGTGCACGAGCACAGTGCGTGTATCTTCGTTTTGGTGAGAAGACGCCCGCTCTTCTCTTCTCGCCAATCATACCAAATCCGCTTATAGAGTTCGGGATTGCGGGCGCGTCGGTATGGGTGCAAGCATATGGGCCTCACTTACATACCCACACACTTGTATCTTTCCAAACGCACATACCCCAACGGAGCTTACGAAGTTGGTGTTATTCCGCAAAGGTGGGGACGCGCAGCGGCAAGACTGCCTCCGCCGTGCCCGAAAGGCTGCCAACATGAAATCGCCCTAATGGGCATACGCACTACGCTTCACTCACCCACACGCGGGCCTCGCGGGCGGGCACGGTAATGGAGGGAGGCGTCCCGTTGAGGGGCAGCCCGTCGGCGTCGTCGGCGTCGGGAGGCCACACCGGCTGGAGGGCCGCCGAGAGGAGCGCATCCGGGGTCAGGTCAATGGTGGCGTCCTCCCGGCCGGCGTTGAAGGCCACCACGGCCTCCCGGTCGTCCAGGGCTCGTCGGAAGACCACGGTGCGGTCGTCGGCGTGCAGCCACTCCACAGTCCCGGTGCGGAGCACCTCATGCTGATGGCGCAGCGCCGTAGCATCCTGGTAAAAGGATAGCAAATCCGTGTCCCAGTCCGCCTCGTCCTGCGGGAACGCCTCCCGACAGTAGGGATCGCCGTCGGAGGAGAGCCCGATCTCGTCGCCGTAATAGATGCAGGGCGTCCCGGGCATCGTCATCAGAAACAGGGTGGCCTGCTTGAGGGCCGTGGAATTGTCCCCCATAATCCACTGGGCTCGTGCCATGTCGTGGCTGTCGAGCAGATTGAACTGCGAGCAGATGACCTCCCACTCATAGGCATTTAGCACCTCGTCCACGTCGTTGGCCAGTTCGGAGGCATCGGTCGGCTCGAACGACAGGTGGGACTTTTTGTAGTCGCGCAGCGACCCGGTCCCGAAGAAGCTAAGGATTGGCTCCAACAGCGGATAGTTCATGAGAGCGTCGAAGCGATCGCCTTCGACCCACGCCGACGCTTCGTGCCAGATCTCCCCCACGAGATAGGCCTCCGGATTGGCCGTCTTGACCACGTCCCGGAATGTGCGCCAGAAGTCGGCGTCGTCGATCTCGGTCGGCACGTCGAGGCGCCATCCGTCGATGCCGAAGTCAATCCAATGTCGGGCCACGTCGAGCAGGAAGTCCTGCACTTCCGGGTTGTCGATGTTGAATTCCGGAAGGGCCGGGAGGTCGTGCCAGGCGGCGTAGTTGTGCGGTTTCTCTGCGGTGGACGAATAGGGCCGAAGGGGCCAGTCCTCAATGATGAACCAGTCGATATACGGAGAGTCGCCGCCGTTTTCGAGGACGTGATGGAAGGGCCAGAAGCCGCGGCTGGCGTGATTGAAGACCCCGTCGAGCACGACGCGGATGCCGCGGGCATGGGCGGCGTCGAGCAGTTCACGAAGGGCCTCCTCGCCCCCGAGCAGTGGATCGACCTCGTAGTAGTCGTACGTGTGGTACCGATGATTGGAGGCCGACGAGAAGATGGGATTCAGGTAGAGGGCCGTTATTCCCAGATTGTCCAGGTAGTCGAGATTATTGACAATGCCGTAGAGGTCGCCTCCCTGAAAGCCCTGCTCCTCGGGCGGGGTGCCCCACGGCTTGAGGGTGACTTCCTCTTGGTGCTTGACCTGTCCACTTCGCGCAAAACGGTCCGGAAAGATCTGGTAGAAGACGGCGTGCTTGGCCCAGTCGGGCGTATCCATAATGTACGGGCGTAGAGAGGGAGGAAATCGAAATGAACGGGGCGCTCACGGCATGCCCCGTAGCGGCGGAGACAGCATCAGGGCATCGGCTCGGCACAGATGAGCCGTCCTACACATCCGCCGACTCGTCATTGTGGGACGCCGACCCCGCTGCCTCCACGTGACGGTCGAGCAGGGAGCGGACGTACTGCCTCTCGTCCTCGTTCGTCGTATGCCCCATGCCCTCGTAAATGCGCTCGGTCACGTCGGCCTGTAGGCGCCGGAAGACGTCAGCGGTTTCCTGCACTCGTTCGAGGGGAATGTAGGGATCCTGATCGCTGCAGCCGAGAAAAACGGGCGTGCCGTCGAGCGTACCGGTAGCCTCAAAATCCGTACCGTCGGGCCCAACGAGGCCGCCACTGAGCCCCACGACGCCCCCGTACCGCTTCGGATGGCGGAATGCGTACTCCGTGACAAGGCACGCGCCCTGCGAGAAACCGAGCAGGACCACCTGATCGGCAGCCAATCCCGCCTCCGTCGCGTGCGAAATGGTGTCGCCGACGACCTGCAGGGCCGAGCTGAGGGCGGGCTCATTCTGCTCAACGGGCGCCATAAATGACTCCGGGTACCAGGAGCGCTGGGCGGCTTGCGGCGCGAGATACGCCCCCCCGGGCTGGTCAATCTCATCGACCATGCGGAGCATGCCGTGCGCGGAGGCCCCGCGTCCATGCAACAGAATCAGCGCCACGTCGGCCTCGGCAAGCGAAACGCCCGCCGTATGGAGCGGCTGGTCTTGGTGTCGGTCCGTGGAAGTGGACATACCAGTACGGAAATGTTTGAATGAACAGTACGTGGAACTCCACGACACGTCAGAACGAACGTCATTCGGGGCTTCGTCCATGCGTTTTCCCGTTCTGAAGCCGTTCCGACCGGGGGAGAGGCCCATCTTGTGTGGACGTACGCCCGGACCGGCCGGATCGGTGCGGCAGCCTCCCAGGGACCCTTCGGCGGCTTGCTTTCCCCGTCGGAGATGTTGCGGAGCCGCGCCTACGAGACGGGCGACGCAAGCGGCGGCAGGGCCCGCTCAATGTCGTCGCGACGCGCCTCAAGCCGGGCCGGAAGCTGGAGGGACTCACCAAGGGCGTCGGCCGGCTCGTCGATAAGGAATCCGGGGCCGTCGGTCGCAATTTCGAAGAGAATGCCGGAGGTCCAGTCCGGATCCCGAAAGTAAATGGATTGGAAGTAGCGCCGGTCCTTGACGTCGGTTACCTCGATGCCGTGGTCCTGGAGACGTTGCTGCCAGCGCCGTTGCGCCTCGGCGTCGGCGACGCGAAACGCAAGGTGATGAACCGTGCCCTGTCCCATTCGACCGGAGGGGTGCCGATCACATACCCGCAGGTCCACAAATTGGCCCGGGGCGTCGGAGGCATCGGTCGGGGCCCGAAAGCGAATCCGATCCGCATGGCTGCCGACCTCGGTCCAGCCGAAGAGCTCCGTAAGGAGGTCGGGGGTCCGATCGTCCGAAAAGACGGGCAGGAGGGGGGCGTGGAGTCCGCGGAGGGTCCGCGCAGGCGGAACGGGCCCGTCCGTCCACGGAGCGTCGGAGGACGCCGTCTCGGCCGCAACGAGTTCGAGGGACAGGCCCGATGGATCCTCAAACTGGAGGACGGAATCGCCGAACCGCTCAGTCCGGTGGGTCGTCACGTCGGCCTCGGCAAGCACAGCGGTCCAGTCGTCGAGCGTGCCGGGGGGCACCGCAAAGGCCACCGACTGCACCAGGCCGGCTCCATCTCGTCCGGCGCGGGCCTGCGGCCAGGGAAAAAAGGTCGCCAGCGTGCCAGGCGCCCCCGACCTGTTGCCGTAGTAGAGATGAAACGTCGTCGGGTCGTCAAAATTCACCGTCGTCTTGACGCGGCGCAGGCCCAGCAGATCGGTATAGAAGGCCGCGTTGTCCGGAGCGGGGCCCGAAAGCGCGGTGATATGATGAAGACCCGGAAGAGCGGAGGAAGGCATAGGCACGTACAGCAGAAAAACGGAGTCAGGAGGGATCCTCGACGATGGCCAACGTGGACCGGCTTACACAGATGAGTTTGTCGTCTTCGTGGTGAATTTTGACGTGCCAGACGTGCGTGGTGCGGCCGGTATGGAGCGGCGTGGCGACGGCCGCGAGCCGTCCATCCTGCACCGAACGGATGTGGTTGGCGTTGACCTCAAGGCCGACGGCGGCGTACCCCTCGGGCGCCGCCAAATAGGCCCCGACGCTGGCCACACTCTCTGCGAGGACCACGCTGACCCCCCCGTGCAGCATGCCAAAGGGCTGATGGTGCCGAGGCGTGACCGGCATCGACGCCGTCACGCGCTCCGGGCCAGTCTCTACGAGTTCAATGTCAAGCAGGCCGGCAACCCCTCCCAGATCGTCGGGCAACGATTTGCCGGACGAACTTGGAGCGGCATTGGAGGCGGAGTTGGGAGACATGATACTTCAGTAGACGAGAGGCGGCCAATCAGTCAGGAACAGTCCGAATGACGATGCCGGACAGGACTTTCACCCAAGAAGGGGAAATCGGTTTCGCCCCCCGCGGAAATTACTCCTCGAACTTCGTGAAGGCAAGGGTGGTGTTGTGACCGCCGAAGCCGAAGGCATTGGTTAGCGCCGCCTCCACATCCCGCTCGACGGGGTCGTGAAGCGTATAGTTGAGGTCGCAGTCCTCATCGAGCTCCTCCACGTTGATGGTCGGCGGCACCGTTCCGTCGTGAATTGCAAGGATGGTGGCAATCGCCTCGGCGGCCCCCGCCGCCCCGAGCATGTGCCCCGTCATGCTCTTCGTGGCGGAGATGTTGATGTCGTACGCATGGTCGTCGAAGACCCGCTTGACCGCGTCCGACTCAATCACGTCGCCCACCGGCGTAGAGGTGGCGTGCATATTGACGTGGTCCACGTCGGTCGGCGCGAGATCAGCGTCGTCGAGGGCCTTTTCCATTGCGATCGAAGCGCCGCGACCGTCCGGATCCGGGGCGGCATAATGGTGCGCATCGTTCGACTTCCCAATCCCGGCGACTTCCGCATAGATGGGCGCTCCGCGCTCTCGGGCGTGCTCCAGCGTTTCCAGCAGCAGGGCGCCCGCCCCCTCCGCAATCACGAAGCCATCGCGATCTTTGTCGAAGGGACGGCTCGCACGCTTTGGGTTGTCGTTGCGGGTCGACATGGCGCGCATGGACGAAAACCCCCCCACGCAGAGCTCGTTGACGGAGGCCTCGGTGCCGCCCACCAGCATTGCCTCCGCGTGGCCCTGCTGGAGCAACAAATACCCGTCGGTGATGGCGTCGTTGCCGGTGGCACAGGCACTGACCACACAGTGGTTGGGGCCGCGGAGCGTGTGCTCCATGGCAATGAGCCCAGCCCCCATGTTGCTAATCATCATGGGGACGAAGAACGGAGAGATTCGCCGGGCGCCGTTTTCTTCCAGGTTGTGCACCTCATCCACAAAAATATTGCTTCCGCCGACGCCGGTGCCCATGACCACACCGATGTCATCGCGCTGCTCGGGGGACAGGGCGTCGGTGTCAAGGTTCGCATCCTCGAACGCCTGCTGCGTCACGGCCAGGGCATACTGGCTAAAAAGGTCCTGACGCCGAATCTGCTTGTCGTCCAAATAGGCACCGGCATCGAAGTCCTCAACTTCGCACGCGATTTTCGAGCGGACGTCGGACGCGTCGAATTTGGTAATGGGACCGGCCCCACTCGTGCCGGCCAACAGGTGGTCCCAGAACTCAGCCACAGTATTGCCGATGGGCGTCAGGGCCCCGAGGCCGGTGACGACAACGCGAGAGGCGGAGGACGGAGAAGCCATGAGGGAAAAAGACTAGTCAACAGTCGGTGCAGGAGCGAGCCGGACAAGACCGGACAATCCGAAGCGGCGGACGAAGGACTCTGTGGTTCCAGCGATCCGCTGTGAGAACTCCACCGCCCGGCGGTGTCTAGTGTAGCGTCTCTCCCACTTTGACGCAAACGCAGTATGGGTGTTGCGCAGATTTAACCCGAGATGTCTCGTAGAGTTACAGTTGGAGTGGATCAAGGGAGTGAATCCGACGAGACGACGTAGTCGGGGGTTTCTTCTACTGTGCGCATTTTTATATTAAAAGAGACCCGACGGAAAAACGGGCGTCGGCCTGTACAGACGGCGACTTCCCACCCCCTCTCGCTTCCTGCCACCCAACTCCCACACGCAAATGCCTACTCGCTCCGCTTTTCGTTTCGATCCAAAGGCGATCTTTGGGTCTTTCGTGATCGGGCTTCCCTTCGTCGTGATCCTCACGTGGATGAACGGAGACGCATTTTCGAGCCCTGTTTTCCCGCTGCTCGCGATGACCTCGGGCTTCATTCTGACTGGGGTTTCCTACGGATATCTCAGTGAAGGGGAAACGGTGCTAGAGCCGATGCTGTCGGCCATTCTCGTGGCCGTAACGTCCTACTATGTCATTACGGCACTACAGCTTGACTCCTTTCAGGGAGTCATGTTCAAGGACGGCTACGCGGACTACCAATATCTGATGGTCATCGCGTATATGAACGGCGTCGTGCTCACCTTTGCCGGGGCCTGGGCCGGTGAGAAGTTAGAGCGAACCTACGCAGGAACGAACGCCCCCGCACTGGAATGGGGATGGATCGTCGCCGGCGTGATCCTCGGATTTGCCGTCAGCCTGCTCCTGGCCAACCTGGTCATCTGGCTCTTCGGCGTTTTCTCCACGCCGGCCGCCGCCCTCGAACCGGAGAATGCGTGGGTCCTGCTCTTCGTCGTCTTCCTCGGCCTGCAGGCTACGGGCTACGTCTGTGCCTTCCGGTCGCCGGGCGACACGTCGTATGAGGCCGCCATCTCGGGTCTCATTACCCTGATCCTGCTGATTGACGTCTTCGTCTTCA
Organism: uncultured Salinivenus sp.; assembly: GCA_964407535.1. GTDB lineage: Bacteria > Bacteroidota > Rhodothermia > Rhodothermales > Salinibacteraceae > Salinibacter. The sequence goes on from CAYOWD010000020.1 coordinate 20,020, forward strand.
CCCTGGCCGGGCAGAGTGTACTGACGTACCTGCGCATCACCCTCGTGCTCTGCGTTGGGCTGCTCGCGTCGTTGGTGGGCGGCTACGTCGGCGAGCGGATGCAGATTCAGGTCGAAGGCCCGCCTCCTGGAAACGCCTGACGCGGCCCTCGATGCGTCCATTCAACAGGGGGCGTCCTCGCCGACGGGGACGCCCCCGGCCAATGGACGGCTCCTTCATAGCGACGAATGCCCGTCTCGCCCGCTGTGTCCTCCGTACGGCTCCGCTGAAAAAAACCGCAGCCGACGAGCGTGCAGTGAGGGCATCGGGGGCTCGTCTCGGTCGGACGGGACGAAGGTGAACAGATTAGTTGCGGCCAGGGAAATCCCCCCCGCCCGTAAATACAAGGGTCGTGTCCTGCCGGACGTAGCTGCCAAAGATGCCTGTCCCGCCGTCCACGTGTTCGATGACGTTCGGAAATTCCCCGGGCGGTGCGGTTTCCTGCGCCGCCTCGGAACGGAGAAAGTCGTAGTAGTTATCGTCGACCACGTTGAGGCCCACCTCGCTGGGCCCGAAGGCGGCCACCCCAATCCAGGGCAGATCCACCGTAACGGTGCCGTCGTCGTTGCGGCCGAAATTGGCCTCGTTCAGCAGATTTGAGGAGACGGTGCGTACCGACTCGACGTTATCCGGATCCTCGTAGAAGCGCGTCAGATTCCGCTGCAAGCTGTCGGTCGTCGAAAGCTGAGAGGTCAACGTGAAGAAATACACGTTTTGCCGCCCCGATTCGTACCGCGGCTCTGGCGGATCGAGGACGAAGGCCGGCTGCTCACTGGGATTCTGAAATCGGGCCGTGTCCGCTCTCGTATTCTGGACCTCCTCAAGGGCAAGTGCCCCCGGGACAGTCGTCGTCGCCGTGACGGCCGCGCCGTCGTCAGTCGTCACCCGAAGCGTGTACGCGGTCCGTGTCTCTACTGTCGGGGACGAAGGGCCGGCAGGCACGTAGGCCCCGGCTGTGCTCGTCTCGGCGTAGGCCGTTGTGTCGTCGGCCTCCCGATTGACAATCTCCACGTCGGCCCCGCCAACAGCCGCCGCGTCCGGGTCGAATTGGTCGCGCGCCCCGACCGTCCGCGTGAGCCAGACCGTGTCGAGGGGCGCCCCGCCCTGCAAATAGGCTTCCACCACAACCTGCGACTCGGGTTGTGTAGCGGTCGTATCGCACCCGAGCAGCCCGACGGTGAACAGGAGCGCACACAGGACGGAACGACGAAGCATATGCATTTCGAGATCGGAGACTGACGGAAGAGACAGCGTGTGAAGGAAACGCCCGCAACGAGCTAGAACGTGAGACTGAAGGCCAGATTGGGAATCGGAAGCGGGATTTGCGGCACCTCCGTGCGCTCGATGGTGCCGTCCTCTTCCGTCTGGAAGGAGAAGAACCAGGTATTGCTCCGAGCATAGGCATTGATAACCTGGAACTGAAGCTCGTAGTCCGCCACGTCGAAGAGCGTGCCGGTTCGCGCAACGCCCACATCGAGGCGGTGATAGGCCGGCAACCGGGCGGCGTTGAAGGCACTGATCAGCACGTTGTCCCCTTGCGGGCCGGATTGGCCGGGACCGTGGCGCCGTTCGAAGCGGAGCGACGGCTCCGTATACGCCGACCCCGTATTGTAATTGAAGGTGCTCGTCAGGCGCCAGGAATCGGTGAGGCGGTAGCGCCCCGTAAGCGTGAGGCTGTGTGTGCGATCATAGTTCGGCGGGTAGTACTGCGGCTCGCCGGACTCGGACGTGTTGACGTTGGGAAAGCGGCGCTCCGTGCGACCGAGTGTGTAGCTGAGAAAGCCGTTGAGTCGCCCCTCCTGCCGGCGCATCAGGACTTCGAGGCCGTAGGCCCGTCCGTCGCCGAAGCGGAACTGATCGGCGTACGCGACCCCGGCATTGTCAGGCAAGTAGGGGTCCTGCTCGAACAGGTCGCGCATGGTGCGCCCGTAGCCCTCTACCTCCAACTGAATGCCCCTTCCGAGGTCCGCCTTCACGCCCACCGCCATCTGGTCGCCGTACGATGGGGACACGCCCTGGTCCGCCATGAGCCACGTGTCGAACGCCGTGAAAATCTGACTCGTCTCCAGGGTGAGAAACTGATGGTAACGGCCGTAGGCGGCCTGCAGCTGAACCGACGACGTCAGGTTGTAGTCCACCGACAACCGGGGCGCAAACCGCCAGAAGTTGCCGCTGCTAAAGTAGGTCCCCCGAAGGCCGCCCTCCAGCGTCCAGGTCGAAGTAGGCTCGTACGTATCTTGTATGTACACCGAAGCACGCTGGGCACTGAGGGACTGGTCGAACGTCTCATTCCCATCGAACGTGTTGCGCAATTCGAACGCAAGGACACTGGACTCCAGGCCGCCCTTCACCGTGTGGGCTTCGTTGGGCGTGTACTCGACATCGAGGTCCAGGGAGAGATCCCGCACGCCGTTCTCCTGCGTAAACCGAGTGCCGCCAAAGTCAAACGTCGGCGTGCTTTTGTACCGCGACCCGGTGACCCGGACCGTCGAGAAGACCTGATCGCCGAACAGGTGGGTCCAGTCCGCGCTCAGGGTCTGGTTTCCGTAGTTGACGTCGATTCGGCTTTCAGTCTGCGGCACGAGTTCCAGAAAGTCCTGCCCCCCGTAAAAGGAAAGAGAGAGCTTGTCGTTGGTCCAGGCATCGTAATTGATCTTCGCGTTGACGTCGTAAAACGAAAAGCTCTCAGGAATGCCGTTCGCATCGGTACCGCTGCGCAGGACGGCAAGAACCGGTTCGAGGGTCGAACGACGCACCGCCACCGTGTATGAGCCAGCGGGCGCGTCGTCCCCGTTTCCGTACGGTCCTTCCACGTAGGCGCGCGAGGCGAGCGTGCCGATCGTGAATCCACCCGTCGTTTCCTGACGGTTCCCATCCTTGTTGTAGATAGATACCACGCTCCCGAGTCGTCCCCCGTACTCCGCCGGGTAGGTGCCTTTGTACAACTGCACGTCTTTGATGGCGTCGGAATTGAACGTGGAGAAAAACCCAAAGAAATGGGTGGGATTGTACACCGTCGTCTCGTCGAGAAGAACGAGGGTCTGGTCGGGACTGCCCCCCCGAATGTAGAGGTTGCTGGAATAATCCGAGGCGGTCGTCACTCCCGGCAGGAGACTCAGCGCCCGAAACACATCCGGTTCGAGGACCGACGGCAACTCTTTAATATCGGCGGTTTTCAGCCGGTCGGTACCAAGCTCTCGTTCCACCTCTTCGTCTTCCGATTCTCCCGTCACAACGACTTCTTCGGTCTGCACCTCGACGGGCGCAAGCTCCACGTCGAGTCGCTTCTTTTCGCCTGCCTCCAGGGTGACCTCTTTGGCTTTTTTCCGGTAGCCGACATACGAAAACACAACGGTATACGAGCCGGGGTCAAGCTCCCGAAGCGTGTAGTAGCCTTCATTGTTTGTGGCCGTGCCACGCCCCGTTCCCTGCACCACGACGTTGGCCTGTAGGAGCGTTTCACCCGTTTCGGCCCCACGGACGTATCCGCGAAGCGACGCCTTCTCCTGCGCAGTCGCCGGGCCTACCAGACACGGGGCAAGCAACACAGCAAGCAGGAAACCGAACCGACAATCCATAAGGGGAACTGATTGGCAACGGAACAACAATCGAACGAGGGACGGACCAGGACGCTTGGGTTCGAGTCAGCACACAGGACCGGTTGGGAATTCGGGCCGGCACGTTCGTTTAATGGAGCGACGTTTGATGGAGCGAGCCCATATTTCGATGCACGGGAATTCGAGGCGGCATGATGGCGTCTCGGTCGCGTGCATGCCCCCTGAAATCGATCCCTCGCTACCATCAATCCCGAATGCATCGCTGAGATCCACCAGCGGGGTTACCACTCCGTGCGAAAATACGCAAAGATTTTTTTCGAGCGAGGAAATCGTGCCCAGCCACAAGCGCTCCTGAACTGTCACGACTTTCAGGAATCGGTAATGTGGGCAACGCCCGGGTGTAAGCACGTGGACTGAATGTAGATAGATCCCCCTAATTCGGGACAGCGGCCCGCTCAATTCTCGCAGGACATTCTGAATGGGGCCAAAAACGTTACGGCTGTGTAGAAAGGAATCCCAAACGTCGATGCGTGTTTATCTACGGATAACATAGCAGATCCATCTTACCACATACGCTCCGGAACGTCGCCTGCGTGCACGGGTGCAACGATTTGGCCTCACTCAAGCGGATTGTTGCTTCCCCCACCGAATTGATTTGAGGAGGCCCTTGTTGCAGGAGGAGGGCCGTGTATCCACGTTCGGAGTGAGCCATGGCCGCTCGACTCGCCCGTGCCTCCGGAATGTGCCGCGTGATGCGACTGCCCAGAGGCACGATACGGTTGCCGTGACATACGGCTGCCGTGACGGAGGACACGATGCTTGCTGGTTTCGTGAGTGTCCCGATGTCCGTTCGGGGCGCTGGGGAACCAATGGGCATGCCCGGCCGGGCATTTTCGCCCGAGGCGATCGTCTGCACGCCACTATCAATCAGATGCCCGGATCGGCATGACTGCACGAACGCTCGTTACGTTTTGTCTTGTGCTCCTCGCCGGGACAGGGACGACGACCGTTGATGCCCAACCGAACGATGTCTCCACCCAGGCCGCTCAGGACGCCGCTCGGGAATGGCTCGCCCTCATCGACGAACGAGACTTTGAGGACGGATGGGAAGACGCGGCTCCTGCCTTTCGCGCGCGTACCGACCGTTCCGACTGGATCCAACGTGGGACCCGACTGGTCGATTCGATCGGACCCGCATCGAGCCGTACCCTGACCGACGTCCAGCACCGGGATTCGCTCCGGGAGGACACGGGCCCCGCCGTTGTATTGACGTACCGCACGGCCATTGGCAATCGCTCGTTCGAGGAGACCCTCGTGGTGGTACGTCCTGAGGAAGACTGGCACGTAGCCGGGTACCGGGTCACGTCCCTAACCATTGGACAGCCGGAAACGCGCGCCCCGTAGGCACGCGGACGTACGCAGGCAGAATGGGCCAACCGGTCGCGGAGTATGGAACTCGCCCGACTGGGATCGCCCTCCCTCAAGGGGCTTTTTTCTATTTTCGCTTCCCCCCCCATACAAGACGCCTTTTTTGTAAGTCGATTTTAATTTACGTTCGCAACATTTAATACAAACTCACCCTTAACGCTTCGGATGGTAGAATAAGGTGGGTATTATTTATCAAAATTTATGCCCATCGATTCCCCCATTCGTCTTGTTCTCCCGAATTGGCTCTACTAGTGCGTATGTCTTCCGTTAACGGAGCGTCGGAGACGCCCGATGAGGCTGCTCAGCTCTATTCTGATGGCGACTCCACCGGCAGCAGCCAGGGCGGGATTGGGAAGTATCTCCGCGTGTTGTGGAAGGGGAAGTGGGCTGTTCTCGGGCTCGTTTGTCTGGTCGGCGGGGCCACCTATTTCTACTATCAGAGTCAACCGCGGACGTACAGTGCCAATGCGGCGGTCCTTCTCGACGGGTCGGACCAGCCTAAGAAGATGTCGGAGTTTTTTCCGTCCCAGTCGACAAACCGAGTAAGCCGAGAGTTATACTTCCTCCGAAACTCGCAAAGCTTCGCCCGAAAGGTAGCCCGTCGGTTCAGGGCGGCTCAAGATTCTCTCCGTCCGGGTATAGGCGCAAGTCTGCTCTGGACGCGAGAGGGGACGTCTCGCTCCGACGACGCGTTGGTTAGTCGCATTCGATCGGCCGTGCAGGTGCGTCGGGATGCCCAGGAGGTGCCTGCCCTCCGGATCAACGTGAAGAGCTCGCATCCAAAGGAGGCAGCGGTGGTTGTGAATACGTACGCGGAGGTATACCGGGAGCATCTGTATCGGTCAAGCAGTGCCCAGATGCGAGCCACCCGCCAGTTTCTTCAGCAACAGAAGCACGAGTTGCAGGCCAAACTGGGCGCGATTG
>CAYOWD010000021.1:0-25745 GCA_964407535.1 uncultured Salinivenus sp.
TCGCTTCCTACATCGCTGCGACCTCGTAATGTTCTTTCGCTGTCCTACTTAGTACGCCGCTGAGCGAGTTCGAGTCCCACCAGTGGAACAGCCTAACTCGTTCGGCCGCCTTGCTAGCAAGGCAGCTCCGTTGGGGTTGGAAGTGCAGTGTCCCGACGCATCGGAACTCGTTCCGAATCGGGGGAGGTGGGCGACGCACAAGTGCGTTGACGCGCTAGCGCGTCTGGCCCATATGCACCTATACCGACACGCCCGCAATCCTGAACTTTATAAGCGGACTTGGTATTATGGAGGATGTGCGTGGGCGGTCGCATCTCCAGTGCGGTCCGTAGTCCAGCCGCCGCAATAAGTCCCGTCATCATGGGGGCAGTCCACGGCGCCGGTTCGTACGGGTGCGTCTGGAGATACGTGGGCTCAGCATCTGCCGGTGACGCAATTGAGAAGCCGGTACCGTGGGCACTCTCGGCCAGGGCTCCAGGAAAACAGGCTGGACAGGCCGCCTCGCTTCGCCACGCAATGCGAGGCCTCGAAGGCCCGTTCGTCCCAATCCGGCCAATTTCAGGAGGCCCCGTCGGTGCAGGGGACGCGAGCCCCTCTCCAAAATTAGAGGACAGGGGCGTCCGCGCAGTGCTGATTCCACAGATCCTGCTTCGTCCCGGCCTCATTCCTGCAGAGGGCGAACAACCTCCAAAACTCGTGCAATGGGATTGAAGTTCTCATCCCACTCCGTCTGGGAGAGCGATCGATTATCGACCTCTGGATTGTCGCCTTCGAGAACCACTTCTCCGTTCACGTGAAGCCGAGTGGCGAACACACCAGTAGGCCCCAATACGAGATACACATTTTTGGCTGTTCCCTCCACCTCGGTATCCGGAGGAAGCCGGACGCCCCGAACCCGATCGCCCGGGCGAATGGTGTCGGCCATCATGGTGGACGAAATCCGAAACAGCCGAAGCCGCTCCGGCTCGATGTCGTACCGGCGCCGAATAAACGACTTCCGGATCCGTTCCGGCTCCTTGATTTCGTCAAACATCAACTCCCCTTCCGCCCCGACGCGCACCTGCACGAGGGGAACAGGCTGGTACGCCGGGGACGCCTGATGGGAGGCCCCATCCGCGGCAGACGCGTTGCCCGCCGAACTGGAAAGGGACGGGGACCCAGCGTCTTCGTCCTCCTCATCGAGCAGCATTGGGCCCTCTCCGGTGAGCAACCAGTTGACGTTGACGCCCAATCGGGGGAGCCGTTTGAGGACAGTGGCCCCGGGTCGTCGTTCGCCTTGAACGTACTTCGTAAAGCTCCCGGGTTGCATATCGATTGCCCGCGCAAGTGCGCTTTTATTTCCGTCGTACAGAGCCTCGGCGAGGCTCCGAAAGCGCTCTCCTGTATCGACACTGTCTCCATTCATAGAAGTTTTTGCTGTTCGTCGTACGATGCACAGTCACAACGGTCTCGCTAACTCCTCAGTCTCCGGTCTCTTCCCGAACCGCTCTCATATTTTCGAAACGCGCCGTGCGTAAAAAACTAGGAGGCTGATTTTAAAACCATAATGTACTCTCCTTAAGAAGCCCATTGTAAGAAATACGTACTTTTTCGATGAGGAGCTTGGTCGCCCCTTTTTCATATCCCTTGTAATGTTTGCCCCCTCTCAAATCGCAGCGATACACATTCAACTTTTTAATTCCTTAAACCAAATCAGAAGAATAAACTATAGTAATCTCTGGATACGAGCTTTGGAATTCGTTTTTTCGGGGATTTTTTCTCGCATACCACAAACCATTCCAGTCATCAACATAAGGGGAATATCGGCAGAGATGGCCATCAACGTTGCCGTTGGGATTGCCCATCGGCGGCGCGACATGCTGCTCGTGGATCTCGACAGTTAGGTCCCGGCGTCGCGCGCTCGGTGTAAAGCACACGGACCTCATGCCAACTCCGCAGCCGAACGAGTTCGAGTCCCACAGTGGGACAGCCTAACCCGTTCGGCCGCCTTGCTAGCAAGGCAGCTCCGTTGAGGTTTGTGAGTACGGGGAGCAAGCGACGGGAAATACCACTTAACGTTTGCCCGTTTCGAGTGGCGATTGTCCGATTGGACGGAAGCAGACGTCCGAGCCCTTCCGACCTCTCCAATTGGCCCCCTGTACATCACATTCTCCCCTACAATTTTTCATTTGGGGTTGACTGTCCGGTTTAACAGAAGCAACACTCCACGGTATTCCGGCTTTTCTGATTGGCGTTCGCGGTTTCCTGACCGCCGGTCTCCTCCCGGAAATCGTTCGGTCTACGTCTGTCACAAAGAAGGATTACGCGCCCGATCCCTCAGGGCGGGGCAGATACACGACGAAACGGGTGCCTTCCCCCTTTTGGGTGGTGACCTCGATCTGGCCCCCGAGTGCGTCGACCAGCTTTTCCACGATCGAAAGGCCGAGTCCGGCACCTTCGTACTCCCGGGTCAGTCCCTCCGACTCCTGCTGGAAAGCCTCGAAGATGTACGGCAGTGCTTCCTCTCCAATCCCGACGCCCGTATCTTCCACCTCCAGAACTGCGCTCCCGTTCGCGTCGTCCCTCATCACCCGAACCGTGACCTCTTTTCCTTCGGGCGAAAACTTGAGAGCGTTGTCGAGCAGATTGCTGATCACCTGTCGTACAGCGACCTCATCGGCATAGGCCTCAACCGGAGCCGCTGCACTCTCCACGTGAATGGGCACCCCCCGCTCCCGGGACTGCGGCTCGAACTCCTCAACCACGCTCCAAACCAGCTCATCCAACGGAAGGGCTCGACGATCAATCTGATAGCTGTCCGCCTCAAGCTGAGAAAACTGGAGCACCGACTCCAGCGTCTCCTCAAGCCGTCGCCCGCTCTTATGAATCAACCGGGCAAGCTTGGCCAACCTGCCGCTGAGCTGCTCCTCCAAGATGCCGGAAAATCCGATCATCGACGTAAGCGGCGTCCGCACCTCGTGGCTCATGTTGGCCAGCATGACGGATTTGAGTCGGACCGCCTTCTCCGCTTCCTCCTTTGCCTCCCGGAGCTTGGCCTCGTACTGCTTCTGGTCGTCGATGTCTTCAACGAGAGCCACGTACCGTCCCTCCTCGCTCAGAAGAGAGGCCGTGAGCCGCCCCCAGAAGATCGATCCATCGTTGCGTACAAATCGCTTATCGAGCTGGCACCGGTCCTGCGCTCCGTGAATGAGGTCGTCCAGCAGGTCCCAGTCCGATTCGACGTCGTCGGAATGAGTAAGGGCCGAAAAGGGCTGTCCCTGAAGTGCCTCCTCGTCGTCTCCGATCATCGCCTGAAAGGCTGGGTTTGCCCGCAGGAGGCACCCCGCCCCATCCACAATCACGATGCCGACGGCCGCGTTCTCAAAAATCTTTCGGAACCGCTGCTCGCTCTGCTGAAGCTCACGCTCCGCCTCCTTGCGTTCAGTAATGTCTTGAAAGGCGCCCGCTAGTTTGACGACCCTGTCCCCCTCCATTTCGGAAGGTGCCCCCACAGCCCGAATCCATCGCTGATTTCCGTTGGCCGTAATCAGAGGAAGCTCCAGGTCGTAGGGACGTTTCTGTTCAATACACTGGTCGACGGCCGCCTGCATCTCCTCGCGCGCGTCCGGCGGAAAAAAGTCGTACGCGTCGTCCAGCGTGAGGTCCGTATCGGGCGAGACCTCGTGGATGTCGTACACGGTTTTCGACCAGACGAGATCATTGGTGCGCAGGTTGATCTCCCAGGCTCCGGCCAAGCGTTGGGCCTGATCCAGGAGATTGCGTTGCCGACGCAGCTCCATCTCCCGGCGCTTCTGATCGGTGATGTCTTGCGCAAAGCTGAGTCCAGCGAAAATCACGCCGTCGTTGTCACGGAGGGGAGTCGCCGTGACCCGCCAGTTTCGTCCCTTGAATTCCGTTTCCACACTTCCGGTCTCGCCGTCCGCCACAGCGGCCCGAAAGAGCGGCTCAATATCTCGCACCGTCGCCTCCGGAAAGAGGTCCGGGACCCGGCTCCCTTTCATGACCTCCGCTTCCGGAAATACCTTCCCAACGAGCGTGCCCTTGACGAGCGTGTAGCGCAGGTCTTGGTCGTATACCCCAACGGCCCCTCCGGGAAAGTTCTCGGCCAGCGCCCGATAGCGGGCCTCGCTCTCTTCGAGTTTCCGCTCCCTGTGCTTATGGTCGGTGATGTCGAGAGACGCCGTTATGATCGCTGTTACCTCCGTGCCGGCCCCTTCCCGTAACGGGGTTGCCGTGACATCGTGTACGGTAAACTCATCAGTCCCCTCAAACACAATCTCTTCGCGAATCTGCTCGCCCGTGTCGAAGGTCCGTCGCTTGAGATTCATCAACCGGTCGATGCCCGGACCGGTGTCGAGTTCGTCGTCCCGCTTGCCGATCATATCTGCTGGATCAATCTCCGAAGGCGGATTGCGCACCCACTCGTACCGCAACTCTTCGTCGATCTTGGCAAACGTGACTGGGGAATGCTGCAGGGCCGTTCGGTATCGTCGCTCAATGCCGGAAATGTCCTGCGGAACGTCTTCGACCGGGGGGGACTTCTCGGCCTCCCTCCGCGCCAGCACCTGCTCGGTCACCTGGGCGATTAGGTCCAACACGGTACGATCCTGTTCATCGAACTCCACCGCTTTCGGATCCCGATCCACGAAGCAGACGGTTCCGTACGGATTTCCGCCAACGTGGACCTCCGTCCCGATGTAGGTGGAAAGCAATGTGGACTGGTAGGCCGGGTCGTTCCTCCATCCCTGCTCCGGTGCATTCATAACCGCAAGGGGTTCCTGTTCAGCCACGACCAGCCGGCAATAGGTCGAAAGAAGATCCCCGGTCAGTCCGCGCGTCAAATCCGGATGCGACGTACTGACCTCATCGATCGTGTAGACTTCCCCCACTGGATCCACCTGGACAAGCAGGCCAAGCGTCACGTCGTAGCGTTCTACTCCCAACTGGAGGATTTGCTGAATCTGGTCGGGCGGGTTGCCACAATCCTGTCGGGCAATGGAGCGGAGCTGCTTCCGATACTCCCGATTCATGTTCTCCTTGTTTGTCCCCGATGGAACGTTGGTCATGGGCTTCCCACAATCCGTGAAAGCAGTACGCGAATGGACGGACACAACAGGTGGGCCCCGAACCGCATAGTTGCCCTACTCGAACGGGCAATGGTGAAACCACATGGTCTGCCCTCCACGTTCTTGCCTCTGCACGCACGGTCTGTCCTGGGGGACGCCAAGCATGCAGGTCGCCCTCCGAGATACATCCTGCCCGTCTCCCCTTCGCCCACAACCTGATTGCTATCCCGTTTGGAAACTTCCCTTTGCGTGTCGTGGAACGAACGATTGCCTCCATTCCCGCCTGATTCTGAGCGTTTTTTCCGCCGAACGAGGCCCCCTTCCTTCACTTATCTTATATTAACATGAATTTGAATATAAGAAAAATGGGACAGATTCCTATATATGCGTATGCGTCATCTAAAGAATGAATTCAACGTTTCATTTGCAAGTGGTCGCCATAAATATTTTACACTTAATCCTACAGGTGTAGATATTTATTCCCTACTGTATATAATATAAGTGCTATGTATACCCAAACGTGATCATTATCACTGTGGGTCCGAATGTTGCAGGGAGATCCGCGGCAACGGCGCTTGGACGGACGCGGGAGCGTCCCTCCAGCCGTTCCCAACGTGCGTCTCAGCGGTGAGCCCTGCGTTCCGTCACGCGTTTTGCAGAGGAGACGGAAGATCGGTCGGCAGGGCGACAGAGATGCGGGTGCCTTCATCCGGAATCGGATCGGTGCGAACGTCGCCGTCAAGCCAATTGACCCGATGCCGAACGGCGTCCAGTCGAAAGCCGTTTTCATCATCGCGGCCCGACTGGTCAATCCCAGCTCCCTCATCAAACACGTGAAGCATGAGTCGTTTGTCGACTTTGTTCACAATCACCTGGGTCGTGTCGGCGTCCGCGTGTCGCGCCACATTCAGTAGGGCCTCCTGGACGATCCAGTAGATCGTCCGTTCGAGGAGGTCGGAAAAGCGATCCCCCGGCTCAATCTCGTTGTAGAGGTCGACGTTGAGGTCCTGCGTCCGTTCGAGTTCGCTGATGAGGTGGGGAAAGGCCTCCGCGAGGCCATTGTCCGCAAGGTCGCTGGGATACAGCCGGCGGGAAATCGTGCGCGAAACGGTTGAGAGCTCACTGACGAGCTCCTCGAGTTCATCGAAGTGGTCGGTGGAGGCCCCCTCTTCCTGAGCGGTTCGACGGGCAAGGTCAATGGTAAACTGCAAAGAGGTAAGGAGCCCCCCCATCTCGTCGTGGATTTCCTGGTCGATTCGCCGACGCTCCTCATCCTGCACCTCCAGGAGCCGCTCCAGCATGCGACGATGTGCCGTGACGTCGCGGAAGCCCCAGAGCCGCCCGAAGTAGGTGTCGTCGTCCCCCAGGATTGGAGCACTGTAGCGGTCCAGCCATCGCCCGTCGGTGAGCGGGATTAAATCCCGACTCTCCTCCCGGGGATGGTCGGAGAGATATCGGACTTTCTGGCGAAATCGGGAGGGATCGGGCAGCAGGTCGGAGGCGGGTTCGACGAGCACGTGCTCCAAAGCGGCCCCGGACCGGTCTGCCTCGACGGTCTCGGCGGAAAGATTCCAGAGGTCGAGAAATTTGTCGTTGTAAAAGGCCACCTGCTGCTCATCATCTACGGCCAGCAGACCGTCGATCGTGGCCTCGGCCTGCGCCTCCAGAAGTGCCCGCCGACGCGCAAGTCGGCGCTCCCGATTCTTGCGCTCGGTGACGTCGGTGTAGATGGCAAATCCGTCCGTCGAGCTCCCCTCCCGCTCCCGACGTGCCAGTTGAACTTGGAAATCGCGGCGTCCATCGGCGGCCTGGCGTCGGACCTCGCGGCTGACCGGTTCCCCCTGCAGCAGCCGGGTCCACATTGCCCGGGCTGCCTCCCGATCGTCCGGCGGCACGATGAGGTGCTGAAGCGTCTCGCCCTGAACCTCCTCCTCCGCCGTCCCAAACACCGTTTCGAACCGGGGATTGACGGACTGAATCCCGAGCGCCCCCTCTTCGTCGAACCGGCCGTACACGACTGGGGTCGGCAGATTGTGAAAGAGCGTCGCAAATCGATCGCGCTCCTCGCGGAGGGCTTGCTGGGCGGCGCGCCGTTCGGTAATGTCGTCGAGGTGAAAGACGCCCCCCTCCAGCGTTCCCTGGTCGGAGTAGAGCGGGGCCCCGCTCACCGACAGCAGCCGCTGCGTGCCATCGGGCCACTCGATCATGTGCTCAATGTCGTATACAGGCTCTTCGGTGTCGATCACGCGGGAAAACGGGAGGTCCGCGTCCGGAATCGGACCGCCGTCCGGCCCGCGGATGTGCCACTCGGGATCGTTGTAGGTCCGTCCCGTGACCGCGTCTCGTTCCAACCCGAGCACGGCCTCGGCTTGATCACTCGCCTCCACAAACTCTCCCTCGGGGCTCAACACGACAATTCCGGCGGGGCTGGTGTCCAGGATGCGGTCGAGAAAGTCGCGCTCCTCCCGAAGCCGTCGTTCAGCTGTCTTCCGCTCGGTAATGTCCCGCCCTTCTGGAATGAGCAGAGTAATTTCTCCGTGCTCGTTTTTAACGGGCCGGAGCGAAAAGTCCACAATGCGGAGGCCGTCAGTGCCCTGCACCTCAATCTCATGCCGCACAAATTCCCCCTCAGCAGCCCGCTGTACCGCGTCGCGGAGTCGCTCCTTCGTGTCGGCCCCCGTTTGAAACCACTTGGTTTCCCACACCGGTTTCCCGAGGACGTCGTCCGCGTCCATCCCTCCGAACTGAAGGGCCGTATCGTTGGCCCGCAGCAGCGTGCCGTCCGGCTCCAGGAGCCCCGTAAACTGATAGGTTTGATTGAACACCGCTTCGAGTTGCCGTTCTCGCTTCTTCCGCTCGGTCACGTCGCGGCACGTGTACATTCGACTGCCGTCCTGAATGGACACCTGCCGAATGTTGATCAACAGATCGCGGACCTCGCCATCCGGATCCGTGATCCGCCACTCCACATTGGTGACTTCGCCGCATTCATCGAAGGAGCAACCCTCGAACGGATCTCCACCGAACAGGGTGGAGACGGTGCCGCGGGTTTCTGCTTCCTCCTGGTCGATCCCAAAGATGTGGTCTACATTCGGGCAAACGTAGAACAGCGTCCCGTCGTCTTCGGCAAGCACAACGGTATCCGTGATGTTGCGCAGCGTCTCCCGATGGAGCTCCTCACTCTGTTTCAGCGCCTCTTCGGCTTCCTTCCGCGGGGTGATGTCTCGGCTGGTCACCATGAAGCGTGCATCTCCCGCCACGCGGATGCACTGTAGGTCCACCTCCACGGGAAAGGTCGTGCCATCTTTGCAGCGAAAGGTCCCCTCCCACCGGTCCCGGTCACCCCATTCCATCTGTTGCCAGTACGTCTTGGCCGTATCCGGCGCCACCTCCTGATCAAGCTCCCATACCTTCATCCCCTTGAGTTCCTCTTCCGTGTACCCCGTCTTTTCACAGAGACGAGGGTTCGGGGCAATCAGGTTGCCCTCCGCATCGTGGATGTTGATCATGTTGGGCGAGTGCTCAAAAAGCACCCGCAGATGGGAGAAGGCCGGAAGGGCCTCCTGCTCCGTCCGGTGTTGTCGAAGAAGGACGTTCGCCGCGTGCGTGAGAAGCTCGACGGCGGCCTGTTGTTCTTCGGTAACATCGGTCGGGGTTCGATCCACAAAACAGAGGGTCCCGTACAGCGCGCCGTCCACGACCACCTTCGACCCGAGGTAGGTGGAAAACCCGAACGCGTCGTACGCGGGGTCGTCGTCCCATCCTTCCTCCGGGGCATTCCCGACCGACAGCGTCGCGTTGTTTGCAATCACCATCCGACAATAGGTCGTCGAAAGATCCCGGGACACCCCGACCTCAACAGTCGGGTGCGACGTGCTGACGACCTCGACCACGTGGGTGCCGTCGGCGGGATCGATGTGGGTAAGGTGACCGTGTTCGACCGCCAGTCGGTCGGCCCCGAACTGCAAGAGGGCGCGCAGCGCCTCGGTCTCGTTCCGGTATTCCGCCGATGTGATCGCACGGAGTCGATCGACAAACGCAGGGTCCCCAATCGTCTCAATAAGAGACGAATGCTTCTCCAGTGCAGGCACGTCGTTGGTTGCGTCGTCTGGCTCACGGATCTG
The DNA here is from genome assembly GCA_964407535.1 of uncultured Salinivenus sp. Classification (GTDB taxonomy): domain Bacteria; phylum Bacteroidota; class Rhodothermia; order Rhodothermales; family Salinibacteraceae; genus Salinibacter. Next base: position 9,191 of record CAYOWD010000021.1, read on the forward strand.
GGTCATGGGAACGCGCTACAGAGATCGGTGGACGGAAGCAACACCCGGAGTCCGACTCCTCATGTTGTGTAGAATGGCCACTTCCCCTCCTCTCCAACTCCACCAGTGATGTCGGGCCGGCGTAAACGAACCGGCCTCAACGCCCTCGAATACATGTCCATTGTCAAGCTCCCCACTCCCGATTTCCTCTCAGAATTTCCTCTCAGAACGCGTCTTGCTACATGTTCTCAACATGTGCCTCCTTCTTCAGCGGTTAGAAACGGCTGCTCTCGTCGCTCCAGTACATCCGAGATGTCCTAGAGCGGCAAGCGTGCTGGTTTCCCCTATCATACACTTACGCTTCGACTCTTGCACATATTTTGCGTTGCAGCACAGGCCATCCCAAGAGGAGCCATCCCAAGAGGAAATGTCGAGGTGCAGCCGGGAGCTGCGTTCAGCATGCCGAGTGGACGCTCCCAGGAAAGGCGTTAGCACGCTGGGTGCTCAACGGATACGGAGACAACGCGTCCATAGAACGGCAATCCGCGCCCCGGCGATGGAAATTGATTCGGAAGTCGTGCTGGAGGAGGGGATTTCTTGTTAAAGGAAAACGAAGAACCGGCGTTCCATTCGTACGGGAGCAGCTATGGCAATCGGATCCGGGGGATGTCATGCCAACTCCGCAGCCGAACTCGTTAGGCAGCTCCGTTGGGGTATGAAAGTGCAACGTCCCGATGGCAATCCCGCCGTCGGGATTGCCTCTGTCGGGGGGGGGGTATCTGCAAGGAAGTACGTGGCACATGCAGCATCAACCGTCAATCCGTATACGGAACGGGTTCCGATTCGTCGGGACCATGTCTTCGACTCCTGTCGGTACAGGCCCCTCCACACTGACAACCCCGAATCCTTCAACCAGATTCGGTATTACTCCTCAACCAGGTCAAACATTGAGCGTTCGTCCTTCTCGTCCGTCGACGGATCGGGCGCGTCACGTCCTTCGGCAGAGGTCTCGGCGGTCGATGGAACGTCCTCGATGTGAGGAAAGAGAGACGACGCCTCGTCGGCCGGGTTCCCATCGTCTTCCTGGTTCGTCTCGTCGGAAGCCTCCTCACTCTCGGAGAGCTCATCCAGCTTCTCCTTGGCCGCTCGGAGGCGAGCAATCAGCCGATCGTCTTCGGCCTTCTCCGACGAGGTTGCGCCTGACCTCTCGTCCGCGAAGGCAGGCGGAGCGCCGTCGCCCGATCTCGCGGCCGCCGGTCCGTTCGCCTCCATCCGCATCTGTGCCGTAACGACCGTTCGTAGAACGTGCCCGACGGAGACGCCGCGCTCCTCCGCCGTCTGTTTTAGCCATTCGATTTGCGAGAGCGTCAACTCAACCTCCATCGACTCCATCGCATCAGATTCATCGAACGCGTCGGTTACGGGAACAGAGGTCATACGGTACAAGAAGTTGGCGTTGGAAGGATACGGCGAAACGAATGCACTCCAAGGCTGCTTTCGCTTCTCCTTGCATCCAAGAGAAAATGCAATGAGCTGCGGCGTCCTGAGCCCCCACTCACGCCGCCATCGGCACTACTGAACGGACTCTGATTCAATTGTTACCATAATGTGACGAAAACAAACATTATTCTTCTACGTCCCGATTTTCTCACCAATTACTCTATCATTTTGGGATGTTTGGTTCAAGCTGTCCGCTTTAATCGTTGCTCAACTTTTTGTGGGGAAGCGTTTCCGGAACGTTTATTCACGTCCCCTTTATTCTATTCCACCCAACCGCCCGTCATTCTTCCCAGTTGGGTGATTCCAGTTCAGGGAACGCGTCTCTGCCGATCCGTGAGAACGCACGTAAACGGTTTTCGTCAGTCTGGTGAAGACCGTACTCAGTTATGAACAAAATCGATCTTTAGAAACGTATTCACGAATTGGTAAGAGCCGCATTTCTGGGAGATTCGGTGGGGGCTGCCCGTCTTCCATCCAGCCGGGGTTCTGGAGTGGCCCCTCGAAGGAGGAATTGAACGAGGCTGGAGTGGAGCGCGTCATTTCGACGATTCCTCGGACCACGCTGCAAAGCGCCGAACACAACGATTAACATCTTTTTTACTAAAATAGGTCAAATTTGGGGCCGCGGGAGATTCCCTTGTTGGTAAGAGTATTCACCTCAATGAACAGTGGAGATGTCCATGTCCTCGATCACCCTCTTCGGAGCGGGAAGCTGGGGAACAGCGCTCTCGTGCCATCTCGCGGCGGCCGGCCGCGACGTAACCCTCTGGGTTCGTCGGCCCGACGCCGCTGAGAAGCTGCGCCGTACGCGCTACAACCCGAAATACCTTCAAGACTTATTTCTCCCGGCCTCCGTACAGGTGACGGCCAACGTGCAGACGGCCGCAGAGGCCGCCGATCTCTGGGGCATGGCCGTGCCGGCTCCCTATCTCCGAGACGTAGCGGAGCGCATACGCCCCTTTGTCCGCGAGGGGGTAACGGTTGCCTCCCTTGCAAAAGGCTTTGAACGGGAGACGTTGCTCTCCATGTCGCAGGTGCTGAATGAGGTGTTCGACGTCCTGGACCGGAAACAGATCGGGGCGCTCTACGGACCGAGCCACTCTGAAGAGGTGGGGCACGAGCGCCTCACGACCGTCGTCGCCGCCGCTCCTACGGTCACCTCGGCCCAGCGCATTCAGAACGTCTTTATGACGGACAACCTCCGTGTTTATCTTAACACAGACGTGATCGGTGTCGAAATTGGGGGCTCGATGAAAAACGTGCTTGCGATTGCTGCCGGCATTAGTGACGGCCTCGGCTACGGCGACAACACCAAAGCGGCCATTGTCACGCGGGGCCTGACGGAAATTCGTCGTCTCGGCCTCGTCATGGGCGCCGAGCCCGAAACGTTCGCGGGGCTGACGGGCATTGGCGACCTGACGGTGACCTGCACGAGTCGGCACAGCCGCAACCGGTACGTCGGCGAGCAAATTGGACAGGGCAAGTCTCTCAGCGAGATTCAGGACGAAATGGAGATGGTGGCGGAGGGCGTGTACACGGCGCAGGCCGTCCACGATCTGGCCGAGAAGCATCAGCTGGAGATGCCCCTGATGAAGGCCATCCATACACTTCTCTTTGACGATCGCCGTCCCAGCGAGGTCGTGGATCAACTCATGACGCGCCCGCCCCGGCAGGAAAACTGGCATCTCGATCATCCCCAGAACGCCTCCGAACAGTAAACCGCTTCTGCCTTTGTCGGCGATCTTCTCTCTCCTCTTCATAAGATCCCTGCACTTCCATGTCTTCTCTTACCCTCTTCGGCGCCAGCGGTCGGGGCGTGGCCCTTTCGGCCCATCTGGCAGCTGCCGGCCGAGAGGTGACGCTCTGGAGCCGTCGCTCCGATATTGCCGATACGTTGCAGCGCACGCGCCGCCACCCAGAAATCCTTCCGGAGCTTTCCCTCCCGGAGACGGTGCACGTCACGGCCGATCTGCAAACGGCGGCTGAGGCCTCCTCTCTGTGGGGCATGGCCGTCCCCACCGTTCGGATGCGGGAAGTCGCCGAGCAACTGCTTCCCTTCGTTCACGACGACGTCATTCCGGTTTCGCTGGCAAAGGGCTTCGAGCGAGAGACGCGGATGACGATGTCGCAGGTCCTGAACGAGGCCTTCGGGGTCGTTCCCCCTGATCAGATCGGTGCTCTCCACGGTCCCAGTCACGCCGAAGAAATCGTCGAGGCCTATCCTACGACGATCGTTGCCGCGGCCCCGAACGAAACGGTTGCCGAGCACATCCAGGAGACGTTCATGACGAAGAGTCTGCGGGTCTATTCGCAGACCGACATCATTGGCGTCGAGGTGGGAGGGGCCGCCAAGCACATCATCGCCATTGCAACGGGCATCAGCGACAGCGTCGGGTATGGCGACAACATCAAGTCCCTCCTCATTACACGGGGACTCGCCGAGATCCGCCGTCTCGGGGTGGAAATGGGAGGCCGCACGGAAACCTTCTCCGGCCTCACCGGCTTCGGCGATCTGATCGGGACCTGCATTAGTGCCCACAGCCACAACCACGCGTTCGGGAAGAAAATTGGACAGGGGCGGGCGCCCAACGAGGTGCGCGCCGAAATGGACGTCGTCGTGGAAGGAGTTCCCAGCCTCCACGCCGCCCACGCGCTCGCTGAGGAATACGAGCTGGAAATGCCCATCACGACCGCCGTGTATGGGGTGGTCGCCGGCGACCGTTCCCCCAGTGAGATGGTGGATTACGTCGTGGACCGCTCCGCCGAACGAGAGAACTGGCTGCCCAAACATCTTCAGGACGCCGCCTCTAAATCGACGTTCAGCACGCCCCTCTCTCCGAACGACGCGTCTGCGGCATAGCTCCCGTTCGCTGACTCATATAACCCCGATTCCCTGCTCCACGACGGAACGGGGACTCATCTGGTAGCTGTTCGGGATCACGGCCGATATTCCCGGTCCAGTCCGGAATTGCCCCTCAAAACCCATGTCCGGGGAGTCGTTAAGTTTTGGCAACCCCGGGAACCTGTCCCCCCAGCCCCGACCTATACCCACTCCTTCTTGCACAGAAGAAAATCGTCCGTCCGACCCCGTGTGGGGACGTGCGCACTGTGTCCTGTCGGGGCGTGGGCTGTATTCACAGACGCCGTCCGCCGCGAGGCGGATGAGTGCGTCTGCCGCTTTCCATACGATCCTCCCTCCCATCGTTCGCCCAGGGCCATGGCTGCAGCCGACTCCTCCCTCAAGAAGGACCTGACCCTTTACGACGTCTACGCCATTAGCACGGGGGCCATGTTCAGTTCCGGCTTTTTCCTGCTGCCGGGCATTGCGGCGGCGGAGACGGGACCGTCCGTTATCCTTGCATACTTCGTTGCAGGCCTTCTCATTTTGCCGTCTATGTACAGCATGGCGGAGCTGTCGACGGCCATGCCCAAGGCGGGCGGCACCTACTACTTCCTCGACCGCGCCCTCGGCCCGCTCGCAGGCACGGTGGGCGGCCTGGGCACCTGGCTCGCGCTTGTGTTCAAGAGTGCGTTTGCGCTGATCGGGATGGGCGCCTACCTCGCCATCTACGCCGATGTGCCGGTCAAGCCCCTGGCGGCGGCGCTCACCCTGGCCTTCGGGGTGCTCAACATCGTCGGGGCCAAAGAGAGCAGCTGGCTACAGCGCGTTCTGGTGACGGTCCTGGTGGCCGTGCTCGGGTTCTACGCCGCACAGGGGGTCCTGTCGGTCTGGGGCGGGCAGAGTGCGGCGGGCGGCGCCGCCGGGGAGTTCACGCCCTTCTTTACGGAGGGCGCACGCGGCTTCCTGGCCACCATCGGCATCGTGTTCGTCTCCTACGCGGGCCTCACCAAGGTGGCCAGCGTGGCCGAAGAGGTGCAGAACCCAGATCGCAACATCCCCCTGGGCATGGGCCTGTCCCTCCTCACCGCCACCACCATCTACGTGATCGGCGTGGCGATCATGGTGGCCATCCTGCCCGCCGCGGACCTCCACGCCGACCTCACGCCGGTATATACGTCCGGCGAGGTCTTCTTTAACTGGCTCCCGTACACGCTCGGGCCCATCCTCATCGTCGTGGCGGCCATCGCCGCGTTCGCGTCGACCGGCAACGCCGGCATCATGTCGGCCTCGCGGTACCCGCTGGCCATGGCGCGCGATCGGCTGCTGCCCGACAGCTTTGCGGAGATCGGGCGCTTCAACACGCCGACCCGCTCGATTCTGGTGACGGTCGGTCTCATGCTGGTCATTATCTTCCTGCTGTCCGAGGAGGGTGTGGCCAAGCTGGCCAGTGCGTTCCAGCTCCTGATCTTTGCGCTCCTCAACTTCGCGGTCATCGTGATGCGGGAGAGCGAGATTCCCTCGTACGCGCCGGGCTACCGCTCGCCCCTGTATCCCTGGATGCAGGTCGCCGGCATTGCCATTCCGGCCTTCCTGATCTCGGAGATGGGCACGCTGGCGATCGTGTTCACCGGGGTGGTCGTCCTCTTCGGGGTGGGCTGGTACTTCTACTACGCCCGGACCGTCCCCCGCGAAGGGGCCATTTTCCACCTCTTCGCCCGGCTCGGCAGGCGGCGCTACGACGGCCTCGACCGCGAGCTGCAGACGATTCTGGAGGAGAAGGGCGTGGGCCACGACACCGCATTCGACCGCCTCGTGGCCGAATCGGACGTGATTCATCTCAGCTCACCGAAGCCGTATCGCGAGGTCGTCGGCGATGTATCGGCCCGCCTGGCCGACGACTACGGCATCTCGACGGAGACCCTCGTCCACGGCTTCTCGGAGGGGGCGCCCTACAGCGCCGTGTCGGTCTCGCACGGGGCCGCCCTGCCCTACTGCCGCCTCGACGGCATTGAGGAGCCGAAGATGGTGATGGTCCACTGCCAGTCCGGGATCTGCGTCGACGTAGAGGACGACATCGAGGAGATCGACGCCTCGGAGCCGGTCTACGCCTTCTTCTTCCTGGTGAGCCCGACCGACGACGAGGGCGAGCACCTGCGCACGCTGGCGACCCTCGCCAATCGGGTTGACGAGGACCAGTTTATGGTCGAGTGGCGCGCGGCGACCGATGAGCAGGAGGTCAAGGAAAGCCTCCTCCACCACGAACGGTACCTGACGCTCCACCTCTTGTCCGGCACCAATACGGAGGAACTCATCGGCAGGGGCGTCTCTGAGCTTAATCTGCCGGCGGGCGTGCTCGTGGCGCTCGTGCGTCGCGACGGGCAGATCACCGTGCCGTCCGGGGCGATGGAGCTGGAGGAAGGCGACCGCGTGACCATCATCGGCAATCCAGCCGGCATCGATCGCCTCTACGAGCTGTATCGGAAGGGCGAGCGAGAGGGCGTTGTGCAGTGATGCGTGATTGCGTTTGGGCGTTGGGGCGTTTGTGCGTGGTTGCGTTTGGGCGTTGGGGCGTAAAACGTGCAACGTGAAAACGCATACCGTGCCAACGCTCCGTGCATAACCGGAGACGGACCAATCGGCGCGGTCGCTCCTTTCTTCCTCTTCCTACTCACATACGCACAGATCCACATACGCACACACGACGCTGTGCAGATCGACGCCGAAACGCAAATTGTGACGCTCCTCGGGCATCCGGTGGAGCATTCTCTGTCGCCCCTCATCCACAACACGGCCTTCGCAGCCCAGGGCATCAACGTCGTCTACGTGGCCACCCCGGTACGCCCGGAGGACGTGGCGGCCGCCGTGGAGGGACTGGAGGCGCTGCAGTTTCTCGGGGCCAACGTGACGGTGCCGCACAAGGAAGCCGTCCAGCCCTCCCTCGACACGGTGAGCGACCGCGTGGCTGCCGTCGGGGCCGTGAATACGATTGTGCACGAGGAGGGGGAGCTGCGCGGCGACAACACGGACGTTGAGGGCTTCCTGGCGCCCCTGGAGGCCGCCGATACCCCCGTCCTCGACGGCACGCGGATGCTCATCTTCGGGGCCGGCGGCGCGGCCCGGGCCGTCGTGTACGGACTGCTCGACCGTTACGTCCCCGACCAACTGACCCTTGTGGCCCGGCGGCCCGAGCAGGCCGAGGCCCTTGCGGCCGACTTTGCCGAGTACGACGAGCGCGATGCCCTCCGCGTATCCACCTTTAAGGAGGCCGCCCCCGCTGTACAGGACAGCCGGCTGCTCGTGAACGCGACGCCGCTGGGCATGGCCCCCGAGCGACGCGAACAAACCCCGTGGCCGGACGCAACGGACTTTACGCCCGCCCATGTCGCGTACGATCTCGTCTACAATCCTGAGCAGACTCGCTTCCTCCGCACCGTCGAGGCGGAGGGCGGGACCACCATCGGCGGCCTCAAGATGCTCGTGGAGCAGGCGGCCGCCGCGTACACGCAGTGGACCGATCGCGAGATGCCGCGCACGGCGGTGTACGAAGCCCTCCGCGGGTGACCCGCCGCCGGCTCTCGATCGCCCTGACGCACGAGAGATCAGTGCAAGCCCGCTTCTACGAGAAGAAGACCGGCGGTGATGGTAAACAGAAGGCCGAGTCCAATTTCCATGATGCGGTCCGGCACCCGCTTGGCCACTTCCGGGCCCAGCTGGGCCCCAACCACCACCCCCGGCACCGTGAAGAGGAGGAGATTCCCCATTGTGCTGAGCCCCGTGAGCCCTCCTTGTGCCACCTGGAAAATGTGCCCCGCCGAGGCAACGAGGGCCGTGATGGCCACCACAAACACGCTCGTCGCTACGGATACGCTGCTGGGCACGCGACACCGCTGGAGCAAAAAGTAGCCGTTCAGCTCTCCGAGGCCGGAGGAGACCATGCCCACGAAGAGCCCGCCGATGCCCGAGATGAGTCGGCCCTCTGTCGTGTTGCACACCGTATAGCAGATTTCCTCGCCCTCCGCGGTCACGAGGCAGGTTTCCGCCGTGTCCGGATTGTCGTGCGCCGCCTCGTCGAGCATCTCTTCCATCTCCTCGTCCGGGGCGCGGAGGAAGCTCACCGCCACGGCCAAGAGCCCCATGCCCAGGATGAGCTTCAAAATGTCGGAATCCGCGTAGTGCGCAATGACGACGCCGGCGACGGTGGCCGGCACAGTGGCCGATAGCAGCATGCCCCCAATCTGGTAGTCGATCAGGTTGCGCCGCACGTACGCGTACACGCCGCTCCCAAACCCAAACACTTCGACGACCAATCCCGATCCGACGGCCAACTCCGGCGACAAGCCGAGGCCCAGGATGAACAAGGGCGAGAAAAAAGTGGCGCCGCCCACCCCCGAGGCCATGGCCACCGTGGCAATCACGATGCTCACCGGCAACATGTACCAGAATTCGAGACTCATCGCAAGCGGAGACTGCATCTGATCCTGAATCCGGTTATACCAAGTCCGTCTGCAAAGTTCAGGCAGACAGAAAAATCGGTATAGGTGCAAGCGATTGGGGCTCACGTACATACCTTCACACCCACACACTTTCAAACCCGAATCCCTCAACCGGATTCGGTATCAGGCATGCACTCTCCCCCCTCGTTGCCTCTGTGCTACACCATATGGGTTCCCCCCAACTTCCATTCTCCTCTACGCCCTGGAACGAGTCTCTCCGGTTTGGTGGCGCCGTTCTGCTGTTGAGTGCCCTTCCGTTTCTGCCCGCCCTCATAACCCCGCTGCCCCTCGCCCCCTACTTCCCATTTTGTCCCGAAGTGCTCGTCCTCCTCACCGTCCTGGTCTATACAGCCGACACACAGTGGAAAGGCCTTATCCGCAGTAGCATTCTTGCCGGCATGGCCTTGCTTCTCGTTTACGAGACCTACGACGCCCTGGTCTACACCGCCTTCCAGCGAAATGGGATCCTCTACGAAGACCTGCAACTCGCGGATAATTTGCTATACTTCCTCCTCGACATCGGCTCCTGGCAACTACTCGGGGTAAGCCTGCTCGTCCTAATCGGGCTCGGCGTTATGGGAACCGTGGTTACGGGAAGCCTCCGCACGATTGCGCAGGCGAGCCAGTACGAGCGCTGTCGTATAGTGCTTCTCGGGACTCACCTCGTTGTTTGGCCCCTCGTCGGTATCATCGGTCCCGCGCAGGACTGGGGAACGCCCAATCTCACGTACCAGACCACCAGTGAACAGGTCCGAATCCGCACGATCACCACCAAGGCACTGGCCAACGCCCACGCCTCCCTGCAACTGCACACCCTTCTCGATTCGCTCGGGACCGCTCCGGTGGACTCTACCTACCACACCTACGACACCATCTCCCTTGACCGGCGCCCTTCCATCTATCTATTCACCATCGAATCCTACGGATCCGTTCTCGATCGTCATTCTGACCTGCAGGGACCATACCGAGACGTGCTCCGCCACACCGAGGACACCCTCCGGGCCGACGGTTGGCATATGGCCTCCGCACACCTCGACTCCCCTGTACGGGGCGGTCGGTCCTGGCTCGCCATCGCCTCCATTCTCACCGGCGTGCGGGTGGACCGGCAACTCCTCTTTAATCGATTCCGAGATGATCCCGACGATACTCCTCATCTCGTCCACTTTCTCAACCAGAGGGGGTACCACACCGTCGCCCTCCAGCCGTTCACGTTTTCTCGCACCGGCCTGCCCGTCCGGAACCTATACAACTTCGACACGACTCTCTACCGGGACGACCTCAACTACGAGGGCCCTTCCTACGGCCTAGCCGATGCTCCCGACCAGTACAGTCTCCACTTCGCCCACGCCACCGAGTTCGCCTCGTCACCCCCCCCCTTCTTCCTGTTTTTCGAAACAGTGAGTTCCCATGCCCTCTGGAACTACGGACTGCCACCTGTCCTGTCTAACTGGCGGCAGTTCAATCGCGCTACGGGAACCCCGAATGAGCAGAAAGAACGACTCGCGCAGATCGGAAGTCCCCCCACGCCCCTTCTCCCGCGGCCGATTACGTCGGCCCGAATATATGACCAGCCCACCTCACAACGCTACCTGCAACACATCGCCTACGACCTACACGTGATTCGGGACTATCTCCTCGAAAAGGCCCCCACCGGGAGTCTCGTTCTAGTGCTCGGCGATCATCAGCCCCCTCTCCTCAATACTACCACAAACACAGTGCCGCTGCACGTTATGAGTACGGACTCGTCTCTCGTACGCCGGGTCCGCCAATATGGCCTCACCGACGGTCTTCACCCTACCGATAGCAGCGCCACCATGCGACAGGAAGGCCTCTACTCCCTTCTGGTGACTCTTCTCTCCACCGGCGCTTCCTCGTCGGCCTACCGGCCCGAGGGCGTATCGCCCTCCCTGCTGGTTCAGTGAGAGGCGCCCGACCTCGCACCGGCCATCAACGATGCATCGGGAACCCGCCGAGGCTCTCCGAGCTGCTGACGCTCCGGGGATCGTCCCAGAAAGTCCTTCAGGATCGTGTTGAATACTGCCGGTCGCTCCACCGGAAGCGCATGCCGTGCATCTTCGATCACAACCAATTCGGCCTCCGGCATCGCCGCTGCCATTCGATTTTTTTCCGATACAGGCGTGTAATCATCATCCGACGACATAAACAAGGTAGGAATCGAAACCGACGATAACTGATCCGCAACACTCCATCCCATGATGGCATCGAGGGACCACAGATATCCCTGCTTGTCGTTTTCCGCCCAGCGCTTGATAAACTCTTGACGCAACTCGTCCTGATTGGGCTTGACGAAGAGCCGGTTCGCAATAAGACGTCCCACCCGGCGCATTCCCAACGTCTGTACAGCGGCACGACGGGATACATAGAACCAAACGTCCTCCCACGTCTTCAGCCGCAAATCGGCCGCGCTGTTCACGACCACGAGACGCCGCACGAGTTGAGGCGCGTCGACAGCCAGTTGCAAGGCGACCATTCCCCCCATCGACAATCCGACCACGTGCGCCGGTCCGGCATCAAGCTTACGAAGAAGCACGGCCACGTCTCGGGCAAACGCAGCCATATGATACGGCCCCTGTGGCCGGTCCGATCGGCCGTGTCCGCGTAGGTCCAGACGAAGCACCCGATATTGCTTCTCGAAACAGGGAATCTGCTCAAACCAGTCCCGAGTACTCGAGCCTAATCCATGAAGAAAAAGCACGGGGTGCCCCGATCCACTGTCTTCATAGTACAGTCGATTGCCATCGACCGACAGGTATGACATGCTCGATTCTACCGATCTATTCGATTGTAGCTGAGCGTGCGACGCCTTTCATTCCTTCCCTCACGACGTTTTTCCTGAACTGGCTTTTGTCTCTCTTTTGCGTGAACTACCCGCAGAAGCCTTGGATCCCGGATCACTTTATAACACGGCGCGTCAAATAAGATGCATAATGACGCGTTGCGTTACAATCGCATTCACACTCATCCTGTCGGAAGCGACATGGCCCGACGCATTAAACGCTACGAGAACCGGAAGCTCTACGACACGGAATCGAGCGAATACGTGTCGCTGAGCGGCATTGCCGAACTCGTTCGCAACGGGGAGACGGTAGAGGTAATCGATAACAACACAGGCGAAGATCTGACAGCGCAGACGCTCACGCAGATCATTCTGGAAGAAGGGAAACAGGGACGGGAGGTCATTCCGTCCGACCTTCTCCATGAGCTTCTTCGACGAAGCGAGAAAATGGTCGACGTTGGTATCGACCAAATTCGCTCCACGGTTGATGACCTCGTTCAAGGCTCCCTGGGCCGATTGAAACAGTTCGTACAGAGTCCCCAAGCTCAGGAGCTTGATGAATTGCGTACGCAGTTACGGGATTTAGAGGACCGGCTCTCGTTCTTACTCGAAAACCTCAACGACGCTCCCCAAGACTCAATTGCCGAGGACAAGACGGAACCACCCACGCCCTCTTCTACCTCGGAGAATTCGTCTTCGTAGCAGTTTGCATCCTCGTATTCTTTCAACAATCCTCCTTCTTATCATGACCACCGAACGTAAAGAAGCTCCCTCTCAGGAAACCCTTCAGAATGAACTCAGCAAGCGAGGCCGTGAGGTATGGCTTGCCGGCCTCGGCGCTGTTGCTACCGTTGAAGAAGAAGGAAGCAAACTTTTTGAGAATCTCGTTAACCGAGGCAAAGAGTTTGAGCAAGAGCGCCGTGAGGACATCGAAGAGGCAACGGAAAAAGCTCGTGAGCAGCGCGACGAGGCGCTGTCTCAGCTTGAGGAAGCCGGAGAAGAAACCCAATCGGCTCTCTTGGACACCGTAAACGCGGCGCTTGAACGCTTCGGCGTGCCAACTCGCAACGAGGTGGATCGCTTGTCGGACAAGGTTGAGACCCTTTCCCAGCAGGTCGACACGCTCTCTGAGGTTCTAGCAGAACAAGATCAGTTCGCAGCCGACGATGACCACGAGTAGCATTGGTCTCTACCCTACGGGAGCCTCCAATCAATGGGGGCTCCCGTTCAGGGGTGGCACTGTTCTTGTCTCTTCTGTATATATCGCTTACTGGTGTCCTTGTGGTTTTCCCGGAAGCTGGAACCGCTTCCGACCGTACGTATACCGCCACTGGATTGCTTCTTCTCAATGGATTCTCCTCCAATGTCTTCACTTGGCTCGAACAGCCGAAGCACAATCGGCCTCGGATGTGCAGGAGGCGTCATTGAAGGCGCCGTCTACGAAATCGGCGCGCTTTGCGCTCTTGACGAAGCCGTCGAAGGCGTTGACCTGCACGGCCTAAACATGTATGTAGGCGTCAGCTCCGGTGCCCTTATCGGCGCCATGCTCGCCAATGGGGTATCTGCACGTGAATTAAGCCGGGCGGTCATTTCTGAGTCGCGAGACATCAATCTCAATCTCGACCCTGAAGTACTCTTCCGCCCGGCGGTCCGTGAAATTGCGGGGCGGCTTTGGCGTCTTCCCGGCACACTCGCCTCTTCATTAGGTCACTACGCCCTAAATCCCGGCGACCTTTCACTTCTCGGCGTACTTTCAACCTTCGGGTCCATTCTTCCCACCGGCTTGTTTACGAATGCACCGCTCGAGAACTTCCTCGCCCAGGCCTTTTCCTCCGGGGGACGAACCAACGATTTTCGTCGTCTACAGCGAAAGCTGTACGTCGTTGCCATGCATCTGGACTCCGCCGATGTCGTGATCTTCGGCGAGCCGGAGTTCGACCACGTCCCCATTTCGTCTGCCATCCAGGCGTCGACGGCCCTCCCCGGCCTCTACACCCCCGTCGAAATCGACGGGCGCTACTACATCGACGGCGTTGCGCGCCGCACGGTCCATGCAAGCGTTGCCCTCGATGCCGGTGCCGATCTCTTGTTCTGCATCAATCCCATCGTCCCGGTCAACATCCAGCTCGAACAACATGCAGGACGCCTGCTCAGCGAAGCCCAAGACGGCCCCACACTCGCCGATCAGGGACTCCCCGCGGTCTTTTCGCAAACCTTTCGGGCCATCGTCGACTCCCGTAAGAAGACGGGTTTCAAAAAGTACGACCATACCCATCCGGAAGCTGACCTCATTCTGATCGAACCGGAGTGCGAGGATACGAGCATGTTTTACTCCAACATCTTCAGCTTCAAAAATCGCCACGACGTATGCGAGCACGCGTACCAGTCCACGCGTCGACATCTTCTGAATCGGGCCGATGAAATTGGCCCCATCTTAGCCCAACACGGACTGAAGCTGAACACAGACGTGCTGGGGGACGACACGCGTTCGCTCTACGAGGACAATTCCCCATCGCCACCTGAGCCGTCGTCCTCCGCCGACGAGAATGGAAGTGCAGCGCACTCCACTAGCGAAGTGTTGCAGGAAACCGACGAAGTCCTCAATCGCCTGGACTCGGTACTCGACCGCGTTCGATCCCAAACCCCCTAGATCCCGTTTTCGGGTTCTGATGTCCGATTATTGCCAAGCGAGACCAGACGGACTCTCTAGACCCGTTTGGGATTGCGATTGTCCGATTTGGTAGAAGCAGGTTTCTGAGACCTCCCAACATCTCCAACTGGAATCCGCATCAGTTCCCTTTTTCAATTCTGCTTTTCTCTACTTCCCAAACAGTACCAACGCGCCCCCGGCGCCGAAAAGCAGTGCGGTCAACCACAGTGCCCCTCCCTGCACAGTTGAGATGACCCCCCCAATAATGAACGCTCCCGCAAGGATGCTGCTGCGAAGTTTCTCGAAGGGATCACCCGACGGCTGATCTGCGATTCGCTCTTCCAAATGCGACACGCCACTCGTGAGGAGTCGAGGCAACTTCATCGCTACGTCAATGAGCTCAGGCGCGTTGCTCAGTATCTCAGAACCTAACGTACGTGGATCAAACCGCTCTCGAAAAATCTGACGGACGTGTCGTCGTGAAACCGCCACCACGTCAAGCTTGGGATCAAGCGTTCGACCCACTCCCTCAAATGTGACGAGCGCCTTGACCATAAGCGTCATCTCCACCGGAAAAAAGACGCGATAGCGTCCCCCGAGACTAAGCGACCGTAGAATAACCTGAGCGAGACTCACTGACCCCTGTTTGCTCCGCATTAGGAAGTGTCGGGCCATGTCCGATACTGCACGACGAAAGCCCTGTGGATCTCCTCCCTCCCCCACACGCGCCATCTCAAGAAGGTACTGCGCAGCACTTTCCACGTCACCACGCACCAAGGCGTAGTAATAGTACAACATTCGGCGCTTCAAATCTGATTGGAAGCGTCCAACCATTCCGAGGTCGATAAATCCAACCCGTAAATCCTCTGGTCGCTCTCCAGGCATAATCCTCAAGTTTCCTGCATGCAGGTCAGCATGAAAGAAGCCGTCCTTATAGAGCATGCGGATGATTGCGGCTGCCCCTAGATCGATGACGCGATCTCGCTCGGCCTCACTCATTTGAAGCGACGCCTCCGAACCGGGTCGAAAGCCGTCCAGATACTCCATGGTGAGCACGTCCTCGTTACTCAGTTCTCGATATACTTCCGGAAAAACGATTCCAGGCATATCCTGAAAGTTGGCCGCAAAAATCTCTGCGTGGTCTGCCTCGTAGTCGAAATTGATTTCACGTTTGGTATATGCACTAAACTCTTCAATAATCTGCTTCGGCTGGTAGCGCGCGAGAATCCACTGCAGAAAGACGCCGAAGAACTCAAGGAGCTTCAAATCAGATGTAATGACATCTCGAATGCCCGGTTTAATAACCTTAACCACGACCTCGTCTCCCTCGTGGGTTTGTGCTCTGTGAACCTGAGCAATCGAGGCCGAGCCTAGTGGATCAGGATCAATCTCCGCGAAGACAGCATCGAGACGCTGTGCCAGGTCCCGCTCGATGATCGCCCTGACCTGTTCGAAGGGGATCGCTGGAAGATGATCCATCAAACTGTCAAGCTCCCTCGTGATCGGTTCCGGGAGCAGGTCTTCTCGAATCGCCATAATCTGGCCGAGCTTCGTGAACGTCGGCCCCAGAATTTCGAGTCGTCTTCGAAGCTGCACGGGAAACGGTAGATCACGGAGTTCCGCCTGGACGAACGGTGCCAATGTCCATGCGAGAAATCGCTTCCCCAACGACCTGAATCCGGTTTTTTGCATTTCCGGGAGTGATCGAACGTACGCGAGGTGTCCCCCCATGAGGAGGCCAAGAATGTGCCGCCACACCGTAAAGAACCGTCGCATCGCTCCACGATACGGAGCAAACGGATCGAAATCCGCCAGCGGGGATTCGCTGGATGTCGTCTCGTTAGGCGCCGGAAGCGAGGCACCCTCTCGTTCCCCATTCGATGAGATGTGTTCGTCGGAAAGATCCAGCTCCGGTTGATCCGTGGAGTCCGAAGTATTCTCACTCCGCTCCCCGGACGCCCCCAATTCCGACGAGGAAGAATTGGGATTAGAGGAAGATGTCACATTGGAATCGCCGGTCATTCCGAGAGGAGAGCCCAAGTTTTAGGGGAAGTCTAAACCGATTTTTGTATCGGTTAACTAACCACCTACTTTCCGAATAGTTGTCCATTACACGCCTCAGACAAACAGTGAATAAGCGATCTAGGACACAGGAGCAACAAAAAAAGGGCGCCGCTGCCGAAGCAACGGCGCCCGAAGAAGAATCCTGGCAACGACCTACTCTACCAGCCGCAAGGCTAGTACCATCGGCGCTGCGGGGCTTAACTTCTCTGTTCGGAATGGGAAGAGGTGTG
>CAYOWD010000022.1:0-21798 GCA_964407535.1 uncultured Salinivenus sp.
TTTCCACGTGCGGGGTGTGCGGAAACATGTCGACCGGCTGTACGGCGTCGATCCGGTAGACGTCGCGCAGTCGTTCCAGGTCGCGAACCTGGGTTTGCGGGTTGCAGCTCACGTAGACGAAGCGGTCGGGCGCGAGGTCGCCAATCTGGCTCACCACGTCTTTGTGCATCCCGGCCCGCGGCGGATCGACGATGAGAACGTCCGGATCACCGTGCTCGGTCACAAAGTCGGGCGTAAAGAGCTCCTTGAGGTCGCCGCTTACGAACGTGCAGTTGTCTACGTCATTCATCGCGGCGTTGGTGCGGGCGTTGGCCACGGCGTCCTCCACCAGCTCGGCCCCGATGACTTCCTCAACGTGATCGCTCATGAAGAGCGAGATGGTGCCGGCGCCGCAGTACAGGTCGTACAGGCGGTCGGACGGTTGGAGGTCGGCAAAGTCGCGGGCCACCTCGTAGAGCTGCTCGGCCTGCAGGGTGTTCGTCTGGAAGAAGGCGCTGGGGCTGATCTCGAAGCGGTACGCGCCGATCTCGTCGTAGATCACCCCGGGCCCAAAGACGACCTGCTCGTTGCCCTCCGGATTTTGCGACTTCCCCGTGTGGTTGGTGTGGATGAAGGTGGTGACCTCTGGAAAATCCTTCTGGAGAAAATCGGCAAATGCCGCAATACGATCGTCGGGAGCGCCGTACGTGACGAGGTTCACCATACAGTCGCCCGTCTGCTCGCCGGTGCGGAGGACGAGGTGGCGTAGGAAGCCCTCGTGGTTGCGGATGTCCCACGGTTCCCACTCGCGCTTCTTGACGAAGTCGCGAATGCCGTTGACGAGACGGACGCTGAGTTCGGAGTGGAGGTGGCACTCCTGCAGGTCGAGCACCTTGAAGAAGTTGCCCGGCACGTGGAGCCCGAGTGCAAAGTTGGTGTCGAACTCGTTTCCGGTGTCGATCTCGTCGCGGGTGAGCCAACGGTCGGCACTGAAGTCGAAGTCCATCTTGTTGCGGTAAAAGAACCGCTTGGGCGACCCGATCGTCGGGCGCACGTCCACGTCCTCGAAGTCGGTGTTGTGTTCGAAGGCCTCCGCGACGCTCTGCTGCTTCATGTCGAGCTGTGCTTCGTAGTCGACGTGCTGCCACTTGCAGCCGCCGCACGTGTCGGCGTAGCGGCAGCGCGGCTCGACGCGCAGGTCGCTCGGGGCCAGCAGGGTGTCGATCTTGGCCTCCGCGTAGCTCGACTTCGTGTTGTAGACGTAGGCCCTCACGCGATCGCCCGGCACTGCGCCCTCCACGAACACGACGTACCCGTCGACGCGGGCGAGCGACTTGCCCTCGTCGGCAAACTTTTCGATGTCCAGTTCAATCAAGTCGCCGCGACTAACAGAGGACATAGGCGCTCAAGGATTGCCGAATAGAAACTGCGCACAGGAGGCACGACGACCGTGCAGGGACGTTCCTGATCTCGAAGAATCGGTCATTCCGGACGATCAACGATGCCGACGTTCCTACGGCAGCAGCCCGCCTCCGACCCACACGCGGTCGTATTGCACGGCGTGCTCTCCCCATTTCTCTTTCCCCATCCCCGTTTCGGCCCTACTCAGAAAAGGCAAGTCGTGAAGCGTGATTCCCCGGCCCAAGACTGACCGTACGATTTGCCTGTCTACTCGCCAACGAACTTGTACCCGATGCCATAGACCGTTTGGATGTATTGCGGATCGTCGGGATCCGGTTCAATCTTTTTCCGCAGCGAGGCCACGTGGCGATCGATGGTACGGGTCGTAATGTCGCCGCTGATGCCCCACACGTCGCGCAGCAACTGCTTCCGGCTCACGGTGCGCCCGCGGTGATTGATAAAGTACTCCAGGATGTCGAACTCCAGATCGGTAAAGTCAATTTCTTCGCCGTCCCGCGTGGCCGTTTCGGTAGTAAAGTCCACCGTGTAGTCGTCGAACGAATAGACATCGCCCACGTCCGGCGTGTCGTCCGGCTCGTTGGTGCGGTCGAGCACGGCCTGCACGCGGGCCGACAGTTCCTCCGCGTCGAACGGCTTGGTCACGTAGTCGTCGGCCCCAAGGTCGAAGCCCCGGAGCTTGTGTTTCGATTCGGTCTTGGCGGTCAGCATGATCACCGGCGAGTCGACCCCCGATTTGCGAGCTTCCCGGAGCACTTCGAAGCCGTCTTTGTCGGGCAGCATCACGTCGAGGAGAATGACGTCGTAGGGAGGGAGCATCGTCATCTCCTGCACCGCCTCTTCCCCATCGACGACCCGTTTGACCTCGTACCCCTTGATGGAAAAGAAGTCTTCAAGGCCGGTGCCCACGTCGGGGTCGTCCTCAACGATGAGCAGCCGGACGTTGTCGGTATCGGTGTGGGGATCGTCGGAGGTCGGCATGGGAGAAGGGGGCTGCTGAAAGACAATAATCGGAATACAATTCCGTCACATTGCGAACGTACGGGCGGCACAACGTGTGTTTCCAGACGAGACGGAGATTGTGCGCGAAAGGAGGGCCGCCAGGAGAGGCGCACGGGATACACCACTCTGTACAACCGAAGACGAGACCACATCGAAAACCGCGCCCTGAATGTTGGGGTTCGTGGTTACAACCGGAACCGTCTCTCCCCCTTTCACAGCATGTGTTTCTCGCCGGCTTGTCCCACCGATCTGCGTCTAGGGACATTCTGCCAGTTCCAGGGGGCGAGATGAGTGGTATCGAAGTAAAAACCGATGCGTGTGAGAAGGATGAGAATGGGGGCGGGGACAGACGCTTAAAGGAGGGGATGGTTGCGAGTCATGATTGTCTGAAGTCCGTTGAGACGCCCGCGTACCGCCGCCCATTTTTGTTCGTTCGGTGAGGTAAGAGCGGCTAGAAACTGGCCGATGTGGTTCGTTTGAGTGCGGCGTTGTCGGAGCGGGTCAGCGAGATTGTAAAAGGGGATGGGTGTGGAAAAGAGTTGCGCGAATCCCCTTGAGCGAGCCGCGCAGGGCAGCCCATTTGGTGGATTGAGTTGAGAGGAGCGTTGCCAGAAGAGAGCCAAGCACCGACCACCAGAAGGCAAGTTTGCTGAGAGACTGAGAGACGTTTTTGTCGGTCAACCAGTAGCGATGGGTGACGAAGCTGTAGGCAAGTTTCTCGGAGTCGTACCGATTCACGGATGACCGGCGATGCGTAAGGGTGGCATCAGGGTGCGTGATCAGTCGGCCGTGCTGGCGCATGCGTAGGGCAAAGTCGCGATCCTCAAGGTACGCGTATTCCTCCAAGGAGTCGTCAAATCGTTCGTTGCGGAGGCAGGCACGTCGGTAGGTCATGGAGAATCCTGCAAGCCACTGTACGTCCGTCGGCTGCAGGGTGCGCAATCGATGAGGGGAGGAGGCTGCTCCGGAAGGAAGAACGCGGCCCGGCTCTGGGTGATCGAGGAGGAAGAGGCAGCGGGCGGCATGGCGGAGGGAAAAAGACGGAGGCGGGATTGGATTGTATCCGCCTACGCCTGCCACCTCCGGGTGGGCGTCCAGGTAGTTTTCGATTGTGTCGATATATCCGGGGTCCAGCGTGACATCGTCGTCCAGGAAAAAGACGATCTCTCGCTCCTCGGGCAGATGTTCGATGCCGTAATTGCGCTGCCGGGGGAGGGACGGCGAATCGGGGTATCGCAAATGGGCGGTTTGCAGAGGAGTGATGTTCGAGAGGAAGTTCGCGTTCCGTTGCGCAATGTCTGAACGGCTTGCGTCGACCACAAGCAGAAGAAGTGACGGGGCCGTTTCCTGATCATTGATGCTGCGCACTGTGGTACGAAGATCGTCGGGACGATCTCTGGTACAGATGATGACGGCGGCGGAGGACATTGACGATGTGGGGGATTGGTTCGAAGGCGGAAATATCAGCCGAGTTGTGTAGGGGGGCTGGTTCTTTGGGGGGCGGCAGAGCCGCTATGGAATGTTCCTGCGCGTTTTTCCTGGAGGAGAGGAGAGCGTATTTTGCGCAACGAGGTGACGTAATTCTGCCACTTCGAGTTCGAGTTGAAAGTATGTCTGGACGTGTTCGCGTCCCATTCAAAATCGGCGTCGGATGCGCCATTTTGAAGGATGGGTTCTCTAATACGGGTGGTGCTATTGAATTCGGTTAAAAGGGAACAGCAAGTGCCCGGTTGGCGGATAAGGAAGCTCGCCGAAGTTTCTCACGCCAACCCGACGACCTGCTGTTATGGACGAAACTACCCTTTCGCTCGAAGACATGTTTCTGCTTCTGTACTGCCTTCTTGACGACCTGTATCAAAAGCACATCCCCGCTGCCGTGCGACTGCGGTCTCAGTACAGGCGCATTCAGTTTTCCGACAGCGAAGTGCTGGCGCTCTCCCTCATGCAAGAGGCCGTGTCCAACGACTCGGAGCGTAGCTTCCACCGCTTTGTTCAAAAGAACGACCTTCACCTGTTTCCCCAGCTCGTGACCCGCGACCGGTATCACCGGCGCCGCAAGACCCTCTGGGCAGTTGGTCCACCTTCGCAGGCCCATCTTCTCTCCGTGCTCGGCCGCCGACTTGCAAAGGAGGTTCGGTGGCTCGTGGTCGACTCCGCCCCGATCGAAACGGTCAAATTTGCTCGGTCGCAAAGCGGGCGCCGATCGATTCCAGAGGCGGAATACGGCTACATTCCAGCTCAAAAGCGCGTCTTTTTCGCGCTGCGGCTCCATTTGTTGATCAGCGACCAGGGCGCGGTGGTCGGGTTTGGCCTGACCCCGGCCAACGGCTCGGAACGGGAGGTGGCCGGAGGGCTTCTCCAAGATCACGGTGGGCAGTATGTGCTCGGAGACAACGGCTACAGCGGAAGGCGCTTCCGAGAAGAGCTCCACGAGCAAAACGGCCATCGGGTTTGGGCAAGCCCCCGCCCGAGCCAAAAGCCGACCTCTCGTGAGGAGGCGACGGCCCGGCGGTGGTTTCGAGCGAAGCGGGACCTGATTGAAACGGTGATTGGAATGTTGGCCGATCAGTTCACATTGGAAACCACCCGAGCTCGATCGCTATGGGGAGTGATGATGCGTCCCGGGGCCAAACTGCTGGCCTTCAATCTGAGCCTCCTGCTCAATCAAATGCTCGGGCGCCGCATGCTGGCCCTCAAAGACCTCTATCTCTAATAGCACCACCCGTATGAGTCTTTGGAACGGGCAGGTATCCAGAAAAACATCGCTCCCCCGAAAGGCAGTTACCTGCACCAAGAGGCTCAGGAGTTGGGAGTTCGTTGGCCTGCATCGGACTTCAGGTATACGGGTAGGGCCATCGAGAAGATGACTGAGAATTATCAGGACTCTCTTCTCCTTTCCAGGATACTGAACAGCCGATCATGGAAACTGGTCTCTTTCCTGAGGAGGCTGCTGGGTCGTAAATCTATTTCTTGAGGGATATTGCGAAAAGAACGCTGCATGGATGGACAAGCCTACCGTGGTCGAGAGACACCGAGGACACTATTGCCAGATTGACAGCCCAAAAATCCCGCTGAGCATTCCGGTTCACAGAGCCATCCCCACGATCACCACAGCGATAGTGCTGCCCTCGTTAAGATCTGGAAGCGGCGGTTCCCTCCCTCGCAAGTGCGAGCTCTTCGGGAGGTCACCCGTCCGGTCTCTTCACACTTCTACGATGACGAGGACTGGTAGCACTGGTCGTTCCGGATGCTGCGTGAGGTGAATCGACGTCTTCCGTTGTCTCGCGGATGACGGTTTGCAGGCGTCCGACCTCCCGTGAAAGAACGAACTCTCGTTCAATGTATTCGCGGGCTCGCGTTTGCATGAATGAGACGTGACCGGGGGAGTTGGAGGTCGTCCGTAAGACACGGGCCAGAGAAATCGGGTCGGCAGGCGGGACAAGAAGCCCGGTGACCCCGTGCTTGACCAGTTCCGGGATGCCGGCAAAGTTGGAGGCAACGACGGGCGTCCCGTGCGCCATGGCCTCGATCAGCACGTTTGGAAGTCCATCTCGGTCCCCCTCCTCCGTGGAACGGCTGGGCATCGCGAGGACGTTATGCTGACGCATCGAGCGCAACACGGTCTCGTTGGAACAAGCGCCGCGAAAGACAACGCGAGACTCTAAATTCAGCCGATGAGTCTGGGCGAGAAGGGATTGTCGGAGAGGGCCGTCCCCAATAATTGTGCACTGAAATGGGAGGAGCCAGTGGTGAAGGAGGTGGCAGGCATCGAGAAGTGTATCGAACCCTTTTTTCTTCACGAGGCGACCGACTGCCAGTATTTTCAGAGGCCTCGTTGTAGAGGACGAGGAAGGGAGCGTCGGGACCTGTATGCCGCTGTGAATCAAGGGAACGACGTTCTGCTGGGAGGCTCTTTTTTCGAGCATCTGTTTTGTCTCCTGGCTTGTTGCCGCACAAAAGGACGCGCTTTTGAGGACACGGCGTAGTAAGGAAGAAGGAAACCGAGGCGGTTTAACGGTCTGTACCGTCACACTGTAGGGAAGATCGAGAAGGGCGCCCAGCCAATACGCCGTAATGGACTCGCTGTCGCGGAAATGGGCACGGAGATGCGTTGTGGGATGGCCGTCCAAAAGCCTGGCGAGGGACAGTGAAACAAGGAGGAGCATAAGGAGGCGCCACCAGAGTGCAGAAAACGGCACGGATCGAAACAGGTCGCGGATCATGGGAGGAAGGCACTCCGGGGCGTTCCTCAGCCCCCAGCCGATCCCAAGAAGCCACTGTACAGGGTTCCACTGTAGAGGAAGGACCGTTGCGTCACGTACTCGCAGTCCCTCTCCAGTGTCACTCCATCGTAGCCGGGCAATTGTAATCGTGTCGCCCTGACGAACGAGCTCCTGCATTTCGCGGGCGATGAACGTCTCGCTCTGAGCCGGATACTGAGACAGGATGTACGTGATCTGCATGAGCAGAGAGGGAGGGGTAAAGGCCTGGGCAAACGAGATGGGTATGGCACTGCTGCCCTTAGATATTCCACCAGAACGACAGACGATCCCTAGGATCGAACCTCCGTAGCGTGATCTAATTCGCGTTGGTGGGGGCAGGCGTACCGGCGCGCCTTCTGAAAAGGGATACATACTGTTCGGCAACGTTGGGGATCGAAAAGTCCGCTGCTCGTCTGCGTAACCGATCAGTATCCACCGAGGTGTTGAGCACCTGTCCAATGGAACGGGCCAGGGCAGAAGCGTCCCCAGAAGGAAAAAACGGATCGTATCCGTAGTCGGCGTCCCCCAAAATTTCTCGGGGCCCGCCCGAGTCGTGGGCAGCAACCACCGGGGTGCCGCATGCCATGGCCTCGACCACCACATTTCCGAACGCTTCGAATGGGGAGGGCAACACGAACAGGTCTGCCTGGGCCATAACCCGCCGCGGGTGATCCACAAAGCCGAGAAAGTCCGTTTGGTCGGCAATGCCCAAGTCGCGACTCAGCGATTGGAGGGACTGTAGATCGTCACCCTCGCCCAGGATGAGGGCTCGGACCGTTTGGGAGGAATTGAGCTGGGCCAGTGCGTGGAGCAGCGTTGGGTAGTCTTTTTCAGGGCACAGGCGTCCGGCCGTCACGACCACTGCGGAGGATTGTTTGAGCCAGGGGTGAGAGGGGTCAGGGACAGGCGGCGAATTGTCGATGGGATTCGGAATGACGTGCAGGTCTTCTCGGGGACGGCCGGTAAACTGGGTGATGCTCTGCGCCACGGTTTCGGAGACCCCGACGATGGTTTCGATGCGTTGCAGCGCCAGACGGAATGCCTGGAGGAGAAGGCGGGCGCGGAATGTATCTGCACGATTTTGGTCGATTGTGGGAAGGGAGTGGACGGTTGCGCATAGATGGGGAGGCGACATTCCTCTCATGCGCATCCACGACACCGCACAATAGGCGGCGACCGTCGGGCCCGACAGTGCGGACACGAGGACATCGGGATTGGCGTGGCGAAGCACTCGAATGAGGGCGGGAATGGTGAGGGAGGTATGGGGGCTCGCAAAGTCGTGGGTCTCCACGCGGGGGGCCACCTCAGATACGAACGGTCCGTGCTTTGAGCTGAGAAGAAGGTCCACTCGGTGTCCTCTTTCCACGAATGCGTTGGCGAGGGTGGTCACGACCCGTTCTGCGCCGCCGCCTGTGAGAGAGGAGATAAAAAGTGCGACGTGGGAACCGGTGGACATGACATCACGATGCAATGAGGAGGGGCGAATGCTTGCCAGGGACCGCGGAGGGAAGACCATGGAGGGGCCGTACCGCGTTTCGAACGTGCTGCCAGGGAAACGTATAACGACGTTCGGTCACTGGTGAAATTGAACGCTGTCATGAATCGAGTGCGCGTCTTTCGTCTATTCGCTGCCGGCGGGTTGGTGTTCTTGATCGGCGTCACCTACGCTTCTGGACTGGACATACCATACTATGCCGACGATCTGCAGTTGTATTTCCCGGCAACGGGGATGCGTTGGTTTGAGCACTTCGTGCGAACGGGACCGACGACGACGTTTTATCGCCCACTGCAAAATGCGCTCCTCACGATTATACAGACGAGCGCAGGCATGAACCCGCTGCCCATTCATCTAGTGACGCTTGGGCTTCATCTTGTCATGGTGGGGAGCGTGTACGAAGGAGGACGGTGGTTGGGGCTGTCCCGACGGGGCGCGTTCCTAGCGGCTGCTATAATGGGGGTGGCACAGGCCAATGCCGCGGCGGTGCTCGGCAATGATACCGTATCGCAGGTTGGGGCCACCCTCTTTGGCTATCTTTCTCTTCGGTTGTACGGGGCTTCTCTACAAGCGTCTGGATCGGAACGCGTCCGCCTGCTTTTATTTGCGCTCTGTTCGGTGCTCGCGTCCGTTTTATGGAAGGAGACCGGCGTGGCGTTTATGATTCCGATGCTGTGTATTGAGGGGGGAATGGCCATGCAAAAGGGGCGAAGAGGGGGATTCCGTTCGGCGTACGGGGCAATGGGACGAGGAGGACTTGTGCTGGCTGTGGGGGCGGTTTATGCCACCGGACGGGCCTGGGCAGGGGCCATGAGCCCGGGATTTGGACCTGATCCGTACCAGTATCACATTGGAATGAATCTCATTCGGAATGTGGTGTTGTTTGGAGGAGCCGCTGCGAGTATGGTGCCTACAACTGCGTTGGCGCGATGGGGGCAGACCGGGGCAATCCGGCCCGTTCTGGCGTCTCTTGCGGTGAGTGGGGGCGTGATACTGGTTGTGGCGTATGGGCTTTATCGAAGCCGTCGTCTCCGAACGACGGGCGGGCTTCTCGGGCTTGCCGCTGTGACGCTCAGTCCCGTACTCCTCCTCAATGATATAAGCGAGCTGTACGTGTACGCGGCGATGCCGGCCCTCAGCCTTCTTTGTGGGATAGGGATTGATGAAATGGTATCGGGAGCGACGGGATGGAAGCGAGCGGGGGGACTGCTTTGTATTGTCGTCGTTCTGCTCGTCCAGGCGGGAGGGGTGTATCAGAAGAGTGTGCTCATGGACACGACGGGAAGACGAACCCAGGCTGTGCTTGGAGAGGTGGTGCAACATGCCGACTTGGTTCCGCCCGACGGTACGCTTTGCGTGGAAGGGACGCCGTCGTCGGATACAACGGCGTACTCGATTTATCGGATGCCCGGTTCCCTTCCGCTACAATTTGCGGGGCCTGTTCTTCGGCACCTCACGCATCGCCCGGATCTCTCGTTCTCGATTGGACGCCCCTCGTGTGAGGAAGCGGCGGAGGCAGAGTCAACCCTGGTGCTTCACCTTCGGGAAGGGGGATGGGGCGCCGAGCCGAGAAAGGCAATCGAGGGCGGGGAAGTCCCTTCAGCACATTAACCAACGTGCGGGGCTACCGAATCACGGTCACCTTTTCGACATTGCCGCGGAAGGTTTGGTCGTCGCCCTTCACGCGAACCCGATACAGATACACGCCGGTCGCCACTCGATCCCCGTCTTCGTCGCGGCCGTTCCATCGAAGCGTGTTCCAGCCGACCCCGAGCGGCGTTTCCAGGTCGGCCTCGTCGAAGGTGCGCACGAGGCGGCCGGACAACGTATAGATGCGCAGCGCAAAGTCGTGCAGCATCTCATTTCGTCCGCCCTCGATTCGAAACGCAAACGTTGTGTGACTGCTCATGGGGTTCGGGTACGGGTACACGTCCCGAATCACCTGATCGGACTTTGTGCGGAAGCTCCCTTCATACGGCTCCACCTCGTTGCCCTCCGCATCTCGGCCTTCTACCTTCAGTGTGTACAGAGAATCCTCGGGAGGGAGGGACGGCGTGTAGCGGACGCGGAGCGTATTCGGAGATTCGGTATCGGAGGGGGCCAGTGTCAGCACGTCGTCCGTGAATGGAATGCGACGAAAGTCCGATTGTCCAGTCCCGGCTGTCCCGTCGCGCGGAAGACTTCCTTTCAGAAACACGTCGACATGACTCGTGTCATCGAGGGACAGGTTGGGATTATCGTCCTCAAGAACAATGTCCAGGGACGGATCGGAGGAGACGAACGGCAGATTTTTGTCGAGCCGATCATTCAGCCCAGACGGGGTCGGCGGAATTTCGCGGTCGTCAGCGAGGACCGTTACGTCCGGGGGGGTCTCGTCCCTGTCGACGAAGAAACTCCGAACGGCCGAATTGTTGCTTTTCAGGCGTTCGGGCGGGCCGTTTGTGCTCGAGGTGGCCGTAAGCACGTTCTGTCCGGGTCGGTTTGCGGTCGAGATTTCGACCGACTTCGTGCGTCGAGTGTCGGGGGGCAGCGGCGGAAGGGGGGCGGCGGCAACCGTATCCACCGCGCCGGACGCCTTTTCGATGGTGAATTGGAGGTGCACAGAGTCGCTCGGCACCGGGCCTAGGTTCGCCACCGGCACAGAGGCCGTATCCCGGGCGCCCTGTCGGAGGGAGTCGGGGAAGGAGAACAGGCGTCGGTCCACGGCGAGTTCAGGGACACCGCGGTACGACACGCTCCAGCGATTGAGCTGCGGTGCTGTCCGGTTGGTGGTATCGGACAGGGAGGCCCGGAGCCGGAGGTACGGATGGATCGATGCGTCGATTGCGTCGAGCGCCTTCTTCCCGTTGCTGCCGGACAGGTCGTCAATGAGAACCGTGGAGTCGGCGGCGAGCACGTCGACACGCAGGTCGTCCTCCGGGTCCGTCTGGGCGGTCCAGGAGAGGGTGTCCCAGTCGCTGGCTGGACCGATGCGAGGAGTTACTGTGCGTCCGGACGCGCGGCGAAAAGACAGGCGCACATCGTCGATGATTTCGTTGACTTCACTCGCTTCGGAGGGAGGAGACACCCGTTCCACCGTTTCCTCGGGGACGCCTTTTCGGGCTTTTAGATTCCAGAGGTGGTCGTAGGTCAGGGTATCGATGGCCTCTGAGTAAGGGGCAGACACGGATGAGGTCGACCCGAGATTCCGAAAGATCTCCTTCACTTCGGAGGGGATCGATGGACCGCTTCCTCGGGCAAGGTGGCGGGTGCGGACGAAGACGTAATCGCCTTCTTGGGGAACTTCGTTCAGAAACGTCCGAAGGGAATCGATCGCCGCCTGCTGCTCCTTCTCGACAGCGTCGTCGAACCTGTCTTTGACGTCGTAGGTGGCGAAAGAGTGGCTTGCACGCACCTGGCCGGTCAAGTCGTTCATCACGAGCACGCCGAATCCAAGTCCCAAATATACGTAGCTCGACGCTCCGTCAATCACGAATCCGTTCGTGCGAGATCCGGATCCCCGTCCGGACATGATCGACACGTTTCGACTGAACGCCTCAAATTGCCAGGATCGCTGCGAGCGCGTGAGCTGATCGTTGGTGTTGGGGGAAAACAGGCGGTTTTCCTGGAGCCAGGTCCCCCTGTCCAGGGACGGGGCGACCGTAAATCCGGCACGCGTCCAGCTTTCGGTTCCGTCGGAGGGACGAGCG
The DNA here is from genome assembly GCA_964407535.1 of uncultured Salinivenus sp. Classification (GTDB taxonomy): domain Bacteria; phylum Bacteroidota; class Rhodothermia; order Rhodothermales; family Salinibacteraceae; genus Salinibacter. The sequence goes on from CAYOWD010000022.1 coordinate 11,847, forward strand.
CGCCAGTAGTAGGTGGCATTTGGGGGCAGGTTGTCGGGCGTCCAGGCCCCGGTGAGGTCGTCGACAGCGAGCTGGGTCTCCTGGAGGAAGGATGACGAAAAGGACGGAACGGAGTCAAGTTGGACGGTGACGGGCACCGGATCCGTCGTCTCCCGCGAAACGAAGAATCGGAGGGACGGGCGTGCAGAGGCGACCGTCTCAAAGTCGGTGGGGGAGAGTAACGAGAGTCCCGTACTGAAAACGGTTTTCGTCTTCTGGGTCGTGTTGTTGGCGTCGTTTTCCTCGGTATAGTCGCCGTTTGGATCGACCGTTACCTGAAAGGTGTTGACGCCGAGGGCGCGGTCGGTGGGCGAGAAGGAGAAGGCGAGCGTTTGCGACAACGGGAACCGATCAACGCGGCGGGTCCGTCGGGTGATCGTCCCGTCGGGCCGTTCCCACGTGAGGCGCACCGTGACGCTGTCCGACGGGATCAATCCGCGATTCTGCACGTCGACCGCGACCGTCAACTCGTCCGACGGGGTCGGGGTGGGGGGAGAGATGGACACGCGGTTCGGGGCGACGTGGAAGTCGGGCTGCTCGGGCAACGCCAGCTGGGTGGCCGGGTCGCCCAGTAGGCCATATTGCAGGAGGTGCTTGACGTAGAAGTCGCTGCTGCCGTAACTGGCCGCCACCTCGGCTTTGGCGGTCCGGATGGCCTCCCCTAGCACGCGGCTCGTGTCCACGAAGACGCGCCTGATGAAGGCGTCGTTGAGGCGGGCTGAGGGAAGCCGATTGCCGAGGGCGGATTCGCCAAAGTGGGCGATGCCGCCGTTCAAGGTCCCCTCCCGCGGCGTGCCGTCGGGGCGGACCGATCCCACGACGAGCTGCTCCCCGAGCGAGGGCGCGTCTTTCTCTTCGAAGCGTCCGCCGGCGAAGGAGCCGGTCCGACAGCCGAGCGACACGACTACCGGGAGCTTGCCGGCGTTGTCGAAGTCCGAAGGCGGGTCCGTTACGATCTCCCAGGTTTGGGCACCGGAGTGGCCGAAGTAGTTGAGCCATCCCGCGCCTTTCCGCAAGTCGGCTGCGAGGGAATCCTGAAAGCTGGCGTCGAGCGCGTCGTCTACATTTTTATAGTATCGAAGCGTATCCATGCCCGTGGAGACGGGGCCGGAATAGCTGGGGGTGTTCGCCACCGTGTCCGATGCGATCTCGCCCCACCGATTGGAGTACGATTGCAGCGACTCTTGCTCGTTGCGATTTGTGCCCCCGGCCAGCAGGAGCATGCGCTTTTGCCAGCGTTTGAGCGGGGCCTGTTCGTAGGTTTTGAGCTTCTCCACAAAGCGCTCTCCCTGGGCGACCGACCGGACCGGAATGCGCCCCACCGCCAGGGATTCCGACCAGTCGTTTGGGCCGTCGCTCTGCATGGCGAACCAGCCGTCCGACGGCGAGTAGCCGAACGAGGGCACGCTCCATTCCGGGTAGCGGCTGTCAATAGAGCCGTCGTCGATGGGGTACTGAGCGTCGCCGAAGATCGTGAGGAATTGCGGGGCGACGGCCCAGTCCTGAGAGGCCCGCACAAGTCGTCGGATGGCGAGGGGGGTGGGCCGTCCGTAGTCGAACTCGTCGAAGACGTTTTGGACGAGGGCGATTTCGACGTCGTAATTGCCCCCAGCTTCGGAGCGTCGGTACTCGGCGAGGGTGCGCGCGGCGGATTGGAGGGCCTTCGTCGTGAGGATCAGGTCGTCGGCTTTGTTGTCGGAGGCGCTCCAGTTGCTCGGGGCGTCGGGGCGGACGGCGGCCGGCTCACGAAAGCCGTTGGGCCCCACGGCCCAGTACGCCGTTGGGGCGCTGCTCGGATTCCCAGTAACGGAGGCAGTGCCGCCCGAGATCGTTGTCTCGAAGCGTACGGAATCGTTTGGATTGTAGACGTGGACGGGGCTGCCGGAGTGGCCGCTCAACGCGTAGGTGGTTTCATCTTCGGCTTGGGCAACGAAGCGTTGACGGTCGTTTTGGGCCTCCAGGGTGCGCGTGTAGACGGCTTCGATCCAGTCGAGCAGAACGTAATTTGGGGTTTCGGAGGGCGTGCAGTTGTTCAGGGAGAAGCCGCTGTTGTAGGACGTGAGGCGGAGGTCGAGGCCGCCCTCGGGAATACGGGCCTGCGAAATCTGAGCGGTGACCGTCGGGCGCGGCGTGCCGTTGAACGAAAAATTCCGCCATTCGACCGAGCCCACCGTCTCGAAGGAGGCAGACCCAGAGGCGCCGAGCCGCGCTTCTACCCCGACGCGGTGGCAGGAGGCTGTGGCCGCATCGAGGCGAACCCGCAGATCTAGGGTGTCGGCCTCCGCGTCGACGCGCCGATCCACCGGAAGCGTGTAGGTGTCGGAGATCGGGGCGGTGTCGTTGTGCGAAAACCGCCGCCAGAAGTATCCTTCGGATTCGGTATACAGGGCATCTCCATTCTTATTGGGCCGGCCGAAGTAGTAGTGCTTGTCCTGTTCGAGCCGGAGCGTGTCGCGAAGGGAGGTGGTTGAGGCTGCGCCGCCTGCAGGCGATTGTTTCTGATACCGACGGCCCTCCGGCCCGCCCCAGGTCATCCAGTAGGTGGTCGTGTCGGCGTACAGGCTATGATACGTACTGCTCTGGGCCGATGCCTCTCCGTTGTAGGCCCAGAGTTCGTCGGTGCCCCGATTCCGCTGGCCGACGAACGTGATCGTATCGCTCGGGTCCAACTGGCCGTCTGCCGTCCCGCTGAGCTGAATGGGGATTTCTCGTCCCTTCTCAAACAAACGGATGCTCTCCGGGGGAAGGTCGGCAAGGGAGGTGCCGTCGGGCAGGGCGCTTTCGAGCGTAGATGCGTCGAGGCGATACACTCCGTCCGCCGTCACGTCGATCTGGACGTACGGTGCTCCGGCCTCGTACCAGGAAGCGTCGTATTGGTCCCCGGACTGGGCCTGTACGGGCGGGGCCCCGAGAAGACCGGTGACGAGGATCAGAAGAAGCAAACGACGGATTGACATTGTGCCTGGAGTCCTTCAATCGTTGTCGAAGAATGATTCGTGTCGGACGGAGGTCGGTTGTTACAGTGCGCGCTGATATAGCGCACGAGTGCGACGAACAAACGGCTTCGGGCCATATTGTGTCCGGACGTAGTCGCGAATGGTGCCCGCGTCGAAGGCGGATCGCTGCCGCCGGAGGGCCTGGAGTGCGTTGGCGAGGGCATCCGTATCGTGCGTTGGGATGAGGAGCCCGGTGTCCGGCGTCACGATGTCCTCCGGTCCTCCGCGGGCCGTGGTCACGACCGGCAGCCCTGTCGCCATGGCTTCCAGTAGCACCACGCCAAACGTTTCGTAGTGACTCGGTAGCACAAACGCGTGCGCCGCTCGGAGAACGGCCTGTACCGACGACCGGTCGAGGCAGCCCCGGAACCGAACACGGTTTGCGATGCCGAGCTGCTCGCTCTGCGCTTCGAGGGAGGTGCGCTCGGGGCCTTCGCCCACAATGTCGAGTTGCGTCGAGGGCGGAAGAGAGGCCTGTGCGAATGCAGCAAGGAGACCGTCGACATTCTTTTGAAGGGTAAGACGGGCGATTGTTACAAATCGGAAGGGCGGAGGCGACGGACGGGGCGACGGCGGGGGCGAAAATTGGGAGAGAGGTGCCAGGTTGGGAGACAGAGAAATGTTCGGGGCTGATTCGAGGCCCTTTGCAACGAGGGTCTCTTTGAGCGATGTGCTCACGGCCGTGACGACGGCCGCGTTGCGGTAGCCTTCTCGAATGAGCGGCCACCGCCAGGGAAAAATGGCGTCCCGTTGAAAGCCGCTAAAGTGCTCCGTAAGAACAAACGGAATTGAGTCGCGGGCGCCGATGCGAGCGGCTGCCGCTCCGGCCCACCGCCCACTTTGGGCATGGATCAGGTCGGGCACGCCGTGACGATCCACGTACCGCCGGGCCAGTTGGACGGCGCTGCGCACGCGGCACCGGGTACCGGGCGGAAACCGGCTCCACACGTTCCAGCCGTACCGGCGCAGGGTCGGAATCCCGTACTCGTCCGTCCATTCGGTTTGAAAGTGTTTGTGACGCACGGTTGTCCACGACAACCGGCGCAGGCTCTGGTGCTCGGGATAGATCACGCCCACGTCCATCCCGTGCTGGGACAGACACTGGGCCTGCTCAGCAAAGTAGATGCCCTGCAGGGGCGCCTCACTCGTTGGATACCAGGACGGAAGAATGAGAACGTGCACGGATACCGGAGAGCTGAACGGAAAAAGTACCTGAGAGAGGCGAGCGAAGATAGCACGTCTCTCCGATCGGTTATGAGTGCCCGATTGCGTCCACGAGCGCAGCATACTCGTCCATGATCGCCGCCCGATCAAATTTTTGCCGGGCGACGGTGCGGCCCCGTCGCCCGGCCGTTGCAAGTCGATCCGGTGCGTCGAGCAGCGCCCGGAGCTGGTTCGCAAGAGCAATTGGAGACTCCGGCGGCACGGACCATCCGCATTGATGACGATCGACGAATCGTTGCGTCCAGCCGGGATTGGTGACCACGACGGGCGTGCCGACGGCGAGGCTGTCGTAGAACTTTCCGGGCGAATTGGCAGCCAACACGGGGCGGTCGCGGAACGATACGAGCGACACGTCGGCCACGGAAAAGAGCGACAGGGCCTCGGGGTAGGGGAGCGGATCGAGGAGGCGAATGTGTTCGTGTCGGTGGGCGGCGCGGCGAACCGTGTCTTCGTGGTACCCGGTTCCGGCGAATCCGATGAGCACGTCGTCGCGATCGGCGAGACGGCGGGCGGCGTCAAGAAGCGTTGGAATGGCATTGGCCCGGCCGAGGGTGCCGGCGTAGAGAACCACGTGCGGTCGGTCGAGCGACAGGCGGCGTCGGAGTTGATTGGGATCCGGGCGATTGCGGAGTAGCCGACGGTCCGTTCCATAGACCATCGTCGACACGTTGCTGGAGGGGGCGACGGTCCGAACATGTCGTTCCATGTCCGGGGAGAGCGCAACGACGTGCGCCGCACTTCGGTAGAGGCAGCGTTCGAGGGCGTATAGTAGGCGTTGAAGCACAGTACTGCGCACGACTCCCATCTGAATGGGAAAATCGGGCCAGAGGTCGCGGACCTCGAAAATCCAGGGAATGCGTCGTACGGTTGCCACCACTCCGGCAGCAACGGCAGTGGTCAGGGGCGTCGACGAGCCGAGGATGAGATCCGGCCTTGGCATTCGGAGGGCGTATCCGATTGATCGAAGGGCGTAGTGAGCAAACGTGCAGAGGCGGTCGAACGGCCCCATTTCGTTGTTGTAGGGCACGTCGAAGCGAACCAGCCGAACGCCGTCCGGAACCCAAGAATACCGGTGCGCCAGGCGGTTTTCCTCCCACGCGTGGGTCGTGAGAAGGGTCACCTCATGTTCTTGGGCGAGTCGTTTGACGAGCGCGTACGGGCGAGCCGCCGTCGGGCAGTCGGGGGTGTGGTAGTACTGGAGAAACACGGCAATGTGCATGACGGGACCGCCTTTACGATTGCGGACGTGCGGGAACGCCGACCGCCGTGCAATCAGGGGGAAGATCCTCCGTCACGACGGCCCCGGCCCCAACGGTGGTGTGGGCGCCGATTTGAACATCGGGGAGGACGACGGCCCCCGTTCCCATGGAGACGCCCGTTTTCAACGTCGAATTTCCGGAGATGTGCACGCCGGGATGGAGCGTGACGAATTCCTCCAGGACGCTGTCGTGCCCGACGGTGCAGTTGAGGTTCAAGATGGAATGGGATCCAATGCGAACGTGGACCGTTGTTTCGACCCCCTGACACAGAAGAGTTCCGGGTGCAATTTCGGCGGTTCGATGGAGAGAGGTGGACGGGGGAGTCAGTGTGACAGGCTGGAGGTTGGTCCGAGCGAGCCGCTCGGCAATGTCTTGACGAATGCAGCTGTCTCCAATGGCAAGGACGAAGTGAGGATGTTCCTGGCGGGCGAGCCAGTCTATTCCACCATGGACGGGATAACCCATAATCATTTCATCGTGAAGAGTAGCATCGTCGTCGACGAAGCCAGCCAAGTTCCAGGTCGGTGTGTCCGCGTTGATCGTCTCGACCAGGGCTGCGATTTCGCGTCCAAATCCTCCGGCCCCGACGATGAAGAGAGTAGGCAAATCAGCCATGGCGATCAATGGACGAAGCGGAAAACGATTCATTCTGGCGATTGGAGCCGTACACCCCCGTGCCCCGGAGCAGAATCCAGGGCGTCCACATCAAGATTGCGAGGTCCCATCCGAGGTGTCGATGCTGGACGTACTGGATGTCGTAGTCGATACGTGTGGGCCAAGAAATTGCATTGCGCCCGTGTATTTGGGCCCATCCCGTGAGGCCCGGGCGGACGTGCAGGCGGCGGCGCTCGTACGTGCCGTACCGTTCGACCTGATCCAAGGGCGCCGGCCGCGGTCCCACGAGACTCATGTCTCCCCGAAGCACGTTCCAGAGCTGCGGCCACTCGTCGATGGCCCATCGTCGGAGCGGAGCGCCGATGCGGGTTGTATAATCGGCGGGCCGAGTCGAGTCCTTTGGACCGGTTTCAAGGGTTCGGAATTTGTAAATCCGGAAGGGGATGCCGTGACGACCGGCACGGAGCTGGGTGAAGAGAAGGGGGCGCCCGTCCTCCCACCAGATGCCCACCGCTACCAGCCCGAGAAGCGGGAACAGCAGCAACAGCAGGAGCGATGCACCGACGAGGTCGAGGGTTCGCTTCAAGAACCCGTATGTGCACGTGGAGCACGTCATTGGGCGCTGGACGAGCGAGGCAGGGAAGAGAGAGCCGATGAAATGGTGTCTGCAACTCGGTCGATGGCCGAAGCGGAGAGACGGGGAAAGAAGGGAAGCGCGATCGTTCGGGCGGATGTGCGCTCGCATACCGGGAAGTCGCCGGGCGCGTGCCCCATCCGGGTCCGATGGTAGGGCTGCAGGTGAATCGGGGGAAAGTAGGGGGCACAGCCGATCCCGTGCTCCTGCAAGTGCGCCATCAGTTCATCACGCGCTGCGTCGGAAAAATGATCCCGGAGGCGAACGACGTACACGAACCAGCTTCGCGTACCCGTTGGAGGGGAGGAGGGCAGGTGGAGGGCCTCGGTGAGCGGCTGAAGCGCGTCGTGGTACATGGATGCGACCTCGCGCCGCCGGCGGAGCAGTTCATCGAACCGGTCGAGTTGGGCACACCCCAGTGCGGCCGACATTTCGTCGAGTCGGTAGTTGTAGCCCAGTCGGTCGTGTCGCATCTCTCCGTTGTCGGCGCGGCCCTGATTGCGGAGCGACCGGCAGAGGCGGGCCAGGTCGGCGTCATCGGTGGTAATGCATCCCCCCTCGCCCATCGTTATCTGTTTGTTGGGATAAAAGCCGAAAGCCGCCCCCCGCCCCCAACTCCCGATCGGCTGGTCCCCAACGTGGGCACCGAGGGCCTCGCAGGCATCGTCGATGAGCACCAGGTCGTGCTTGTCGGCCAGGGTCGTGAGGGCGGGCCAATCGGCGGGGGTCCCGAACACGTCGACGGCCAGAATGGCCTCGGTCTGCGGCGTGAGGGCCTGTTCGAGGCGATCCACGCTAAGGTTGTACGTAGTCGGGGCGGCGATGTCGACGAATCGCGGCTGGAGGTCTTCGTACAGCAGGACGTTCGTCGAAGCCACGAAGCTGAAGGGCGTCGTGAGCACGTCGGCTCCCGGCGGCAGGTCGAGGGCCGCGACGATGCAGTGCAGGGCCGCCGTGCCACTGCTGACGGCCACGGCGTGGTCGGTGCCGCACCGCTCGGCCATTTTGGCCTCAAATCGTTCGAGGAACGGCCCGCGGGAAAGACGAGAGGAGGTGAGTACGGTGTGGACCTCGGCCCGATCGTCGTCGGACAGGATCGGACGGGCGAGCGGGATTGCCTCGTGGGCATTGGGGGACGAGGAGGGAGTGGGCATGACGATGCAGGGAAGACGATACAGAAATCCGTGGGAGAACGGTCGAACGAACGTGGGGCCTCAACTCGTTGCGGATCTGGGAGCGCTCTGTGGGGGGAACGAGTGCAAGGGAGAAGCCAGAGGAAGGCTGATGGACCGGAAACGCGGGGGCGAGGCGAGAAAATAGAAGGATTCCGTTTGAAGAGTAGAGGGTCTCTTCCATTATGTTTGGAAATGAAGGGAACGCATGCCGTTTTTTTGAATGTCGTTTCTCATTGAGTGTGTATTCTCAGACTCGTCGTGGAAAGGCGTACGAGCCAGAGGGCAGTTCAGAACGTCGTGCAAAAGAAAAGCGCTGTCTCGTACAATTATACCGATTCGTGAATCCATCGTCGAAGCGCTTGTTTGCTCATCGTGGAGCACGGTCCCGGAAATCCCCGGATTCCATGAACATCTCCGCGTACGTTCTTGGGGGCGGAATGGGGAATTGTGGTATGAGACGATTTCGTTTTGTTTCTTGTGAACGACCTCCCTTAGAGCGAACGGGCGCGATGAGCACAATTGAATAGGAACGAAAGGAGCATTGGCCTGCTTTTGTCGAGCCGAAGCCGGACGGCTGGGTGGGATTCTGCGAAAGAAAAGCCCCTTTGCGTGTTCGTCGGCGTCGAACGCGATTGGGGCGCCGGCATCATACTCTAAATCACATCTTGACTCGCTTTCATGAACATCGCAGTTATAGGAACGGGCTACGTTGGATTGGTGTCGGGCACCTGCTTTGCCGAAATGGGAAATCAGGTGACCTGTGTCGACATTGACGAAGAGAAGGTGGAGCGTCTTCGAGACGGGGACCTCCCCATTTATGAGCCGGATCTCGAACACTACTTTGCCCGCAACCGGAAAAATGACCGCCTCCAGTTCACCACGGCGCTGGAGGAGGCCGTATCGACGGCGGATGTCATTTTCCTCGCTCTGCCGACGCCGCCGGGGGAAGGGGGCGAAGCCGACCTGTCGTACGTTATGGACGCGGCGGGCGACATTGCCGATCTGCTGGCCGCGGAAGAGGACGGCAACTACCGTGTGATCGTCAACAAGAGTACCGTTCCGGTGGGCACGGCGGACCAGGTACGGGAAACGATTGAGGAGCACGGGCTGGTTCCGGGCGACGACTTCGACGTGGTGTCGAATCCCGAGTTTCTCCGAGAAGGGGCCGCGGTGGATGACTTCATGAAGCCCGATCGGGTCGTGATTGGGACGTCCAGTGAGAAGGCGGCCGACATCATGAAGCGGCTCTATGAGCCCTTCGTTCGGCAGGGGAACCCCATCCTCGTGGTCGATGAACGCTCCTCGGAGATGATCAAGTACACGGCCAACTCCCTCTTGGCCACCCGCATCTCCTTTATGAACGAGATCGCCAACATGTGTGAGCGGGTCGGGGCCAACGTGGACAAGGTGCGCCTGGGGATCAGCAAGGACCATCGGATCGGACAGCACTTCCTCTATGCCGGGATCGGCTTCGGGGGCAGCTGCTTCCCCAAAGACGTGCAGGCGCTTCATCGGAAGGGACAGAAGCACGACTACGACTTCAAAATTCTCGACTCGGTGCTGGAGGTCAACGATCAGCAGCGGGAGCTTCTGGCAGACCGGCTCGACGAGTACTTCGACGGGAACCTGGCCGGGAAGAAAATTGCGATGTGGGGCCTCTCCTTTAAGCCCAACACGGACGATATCCGCGAAGCGCCGTCCCACATCATCATCCAGAAGCTGCGGGAGCAGGGGGCGGAAGTTGCGGCGTTTGATCCCGAAGCGATCGAAACGACCCGCAACGTGTTCGGCGACACGATCGAGTACGGCGACAACATGTACGAGGTGCTCGATGATGCGGACGCGCTTGTGATTTGCACCGAGTGGCACGAGTTCCGACGTCCGGACCTGATTGACGTGCACGATCGGCTGTCCCGTCCCCTCATCTTCGACGGTCGAAACCTGTACGAACCGAAGCACATGGCGGAGGCCGGCTTCGACTACTACAGTATTGGGCGGCCGCATTATGAT
>CAYOWD010000022.1:21808-24367 GCA_964407535.1 uncultured Salinivenus sp.
CCATCGTGGAGCGCGAACAGTCGAAACGCGGTGCTCCGTCATTCTTCTTTCACTCACGTCTCTGTTTTCTATGCCACGCACACTTATTACCGGCGGAGCCGGCTTCCTCGGCTCCCATCTCTGCGATCGTCTCGTCGAGGAGGGGCACGAGGTCATCTGCATGGACAATCTCGTGACTGGAAATTCCGAAAACATCGAGCATCTCTTCGAGCGGGGACAGGATCAGTTTCGCTTCGTTGAGTACGATGTCACCGATTATATCCACGTCAACGGCGACCTCGACTACGTTCTGCACTTTGCCAGTCCCGCTGCCCCGGAAGACTACCTGCGGCTCCCGATCCAGACCCTGAAGGTCGGAGCGCTTGGCACGCACAAGGCCCTTGGACTGGCAAAGGCCAAGGACGCCCGGCTCCTGCTTGCCTCCACGAGCGAGGTGTACGGCGATCCCCTGGTGCATCCACAGGCGGAAGACTACTGGGGCAACGTGAACCCCATCGGTGAACGAGGCGTCTACGACGAGGCCAAGCGGTTTGCGGAGGCCATTACCATGGCCTACAATCGCTACCACGGCGTGGAGACCCGCATCGTGCGCATCTTCAACACGTACGGCCCGCGGATGCGCGTCGACGATGGACGGGCCCTGCCGACCTTTATGTCACAGGCGCTCCGAGGCGATCCCCTGACGGTCTACGGCGACGGCAGCCAGACGCGGGCTTTTTGCTATGTGGACGACCTGGTCGAGGGCATCTATCGGCTTCTCCTGAGCGACGAGCCGCGGCCGGTAAATATCGGCAACCCCGACGAGATCACGATCAAGGAATTTGCGGAGGAGATCATCGACATCACCGGTACGGACAGTTCCATCACGTACGAGGAGTTGCCGGAGGACGACCCGCAGGTGCGGCAGCCGGATATTTCCCGGGCCCAAGAGGTGCTCGACTGGACGCCGGATGTCGACCGGGGCGAGGGATTGCGGCGTACGCTCGACTATTTTAAGAAGAAAGTCGGTTGATCCGTCTTCGAAAATCTTGATCTGAAACGTTTGCCGGAATGCCGCTTACATGGGCGTCAAGGTGCGTTTCGTTTGCGCGAGGCCTTCTCAATCATTCTCTTGATAGTACCTATGGCGATTGCATCGGACACCTCAAAACACCTGGATTGGCTGGAGTCGGAGGCCATCCACGTCATTCGAGAGGCAGAAGCCCAGTTCGACAACCCCGTACTGATGTTTAGCGGGGGAAAGGACTCCCTCACCCTGATTCACCTGGCGCGGAAGGCGTTCTATCCGGGCAAGGTGCCGTTTCCCATTCTCCATGTGGACACGGGCCACAACTTCCCCGAGGCCATCGAATTCCGAGACAACCTCATGGAGGAGCACGATCTCGACCTCATCGTCGGGAGTGTCGAGGAGACGATCGAGTCGGGCCGGGCAAAAGAGGAGCAGGGCCCCGACGCCAGCCGCAACAAGCTGCAAATTGTCACGCTCCTGGACACGATTGAGGAGTACGGATTCGACGTGGCCCTCGGCGGCGCCCGGCGGGACGAAGAGAAGGCGCGTGCGAAGGAGCGCTTCTTCTCCCATCGGGACCGGTTTGGGCAGTGGGACCCGAAGAACCAGCGGCCCGAACTCTGGAACCTCTACAACGGGCGCACCACGCAGGGCGAGCACTTCCGTGCCTTTCCGATTAGCAACTGGACAGAGCTGGATGTATGGCAGTACATCCACCAGGAAGACCTGGACATCCCGAGCCTCTACCTCGCCCACGAGCGCACAATGTTCGAGCGCGATGGGGTCCTCCTGCCGAAGTCGCCGTACAACGAGCTTCGCGAAGATGAGGAATACGTCGACAAGATGATCCGTTTTCGCACGATTGGGGACATGACCTGCACCGGCGGTATCGAGTCGACGGCCACCACGGTCGAAGAAGTGATTGAGGAAGTGGCCACCACGCAGAAAGGGGAACGCAGCGCGCGCGCCGACGACAAGCGCGCAGAGGCCGCCATGGAAGATCGCAAGCGAGAGGGCTACTTCTAACCAGTGGCGAATTGGGAGTTGCGAATGTCGAATGAATCGGACCGCCGGTTGGACATTCCGCAATTCTCTGCCTCATTCGAAACTCGAAATTCGCAATTCGAAACCGACCAGATGGACGTACTTCGATTTACTACGGCAGGGAGCGTGGACGACGGAAAAAGCACGCTCATCGGCCGTCTGTTTTACGACACGCAGCAAATCTTCGAAGACAAGCTCGAAGAGATCGAGCGCAACACCCAGCGCGACGACGACGAGATGGAGCTCGCGCTCTTCACCGATGGACTGAAGGCCGAGCGGGAGCAGGGCATTACCATCGACGTGGCCTACCGGTACTTTTCCAGTCCCAACCGCAAGTTCATTATTGCGGACACGCCGGGCCATGAGCAGTACACGCGCAACATGGTGACCGGGGCCTCCACGGCCGAGGTGGCGGTGGAACTGATCGACGCCCGCAACGGCGTCATCGAGCAGACGCGGCGGCACGCCTTCATCGCGTCGCTCCTGCAGATTCCGTACATGATCGT
>CAYOWD010000023.1:0-23859 GCA_964407535.1 uncultured Salinivenus sp.
TCCGAACGTGGAGGTGGATCGAGACAGGCGGGCCAGCCATCCATCGAGGCTATCCGCGAGGATGAACAGCAGGCTCAGTGCGATGATTGCGGGCGGTCTCGACGCAAGCACAGGGAAGAGGCCCAGCATGATCGTTCGAAGGGCCGTTACGGTGTTTGCCCATCCAAATCCGTTTGTTGTTCGGGACCGTCGGTCGAGGACAACCAGTCCCCCAAGAAAGCCAAGACCGGTAAGAAGGGGCCACGGACGGTCCAGCGCAATTGCCGCACCGGTTGCCACGAGCATACCGAGTGCATTGACAAGCGACCAGCGCTCGGTGGGAGTCGCACGGCGGATCGGTGTTGGCGGCACGGACATGGGGGACAAGCGAGAGGACGCGATTTCTTGACACCGGGGAGGGACAGGTGGGTCTCCCCCAGGTCGGTTGGGAATGATCTGACAAAAGAACAGATTCTCGATCAGTACGATCCCGAGGAGCCGAGACAGTCCTGGTGGGGGGCAGGAAGCAGGGGATGTACAGCTCGGTCGTCTTCATTTGCGTCACGATCTTAGGTTGGTTAACCTAAGTATCCAGCAGACTCTCTGGTTGATTGATGTAGACATGCCGTTCTCTGTTCCTTCGTCCTCTAATTCTGTGAATGCGTCTTCTGAGCCGGCACCTGACGATGCTGCGTCGTCGGAGAAGCAATCGGATGTAGGGGAAGAAGGAAATGAGGACTCGGCTGAGGAGGCTGGCGAGGTTGCTTCGAATCACCTCAGCGAGGTTACCGTCTCGATCCATTTTGCGACCAGTCGACGCGGACAACTTCGGGCGCGTTTGTTGCGCACGCAAGACGGGGGAGACGAAACGGATCTATCGGAGTTGATGGACGGATTCAAACCGGAAGAAATCATTGTGCGAGGGCGAATTCGTGCACATCTGGACCTGAATGCTCTCTTCGCGGAAGGGCTCTTTGCAGACCGTAGTCTGGAGGAACGCAAGATTGAGCGGCAGACCGTCGAGTCCGTGGACCGAATTCAGCGCGAAGACGCAGTTCCGTTGCGGGACGGGACACCGATGGATACGGAGTCGACCTACGATCTCAGCAATGTGTCCGACGAGTCGCCGTTTCCGGATGCTGTGCGCGTGGCTATCCCCTTTATGACCGATCACAATGGTGCCGTGTGCGCCCGGCTCGACCTGGATGAGACCCTGCAGGACCGAACAAAGGTGGATCCCTTCAAAGAGGCCTTTGATACTGACAAGGCCCTCGTTCGGGGAAAAATTCGAGCCGACGTGGATCTAGAGGCCTTGTTTGATGCGCGACTCGTGGAGGGCAACGTCGATCCAGGGACGATGTACATGCCGCCGTCAGAATAATACCAACCCCCCAATCTCCGTTGGGGGGGTGAGTATTGGAGCAATGTCTTCGACCACTGTTAGGAGGTGGGCAACGCCCCAGTGGAAGTCTAGGATTGCTGGCAATTTTTCGGATTGTCTCTGTCGGGTGCGGGAGGCCCATATGTATGTTTTTGTTCATACCGCCACGTCTGCGCCCCCAAACTTTATAAGCGGATTTGGTATAAGCGGGACCGATGCAGCAGAGCGCCTAGTACTTCAAGTCGGAAGTCTTTCGGCAGATCCGTCTTCTCCCGTCAGCGCTACGCGGGAAGAAATCCGGCCTCCAGAGCTCGAAAACGCACTTGAGCCCGACGGATTGCTTTCGCCAACTGCCGAAGGACTTGCATCCCGTTAGTACCACCTACCACCACCACCACGTCTTTTCGAGCTGCGTTTGAGGACCCGTTCGGAGGGGCTATCCCTCACAGCTCCGGCACGCCAGGAGGTCGCGCGAGAAGCTTTGTGCGGCGTTCACGCCATTCTGGTAGTAGAGGCTCTTCACTCCCTTCTTCCAGGCCTCAATGTAGAGGCGGTTTACGTCTTTGGCGGGCGTCGATCCCGGATCGATGGCCAAGTTCAGCGACTGGGACTGGTCAATGTGCTTTTGCCGTCCAGCCGCCTGATCAACGATTGCCAGCTGGCTGATTTCGCTGAAGGTTTTGAAGACATCTTTTTCCTCGTCGGTCAGTACGTCGAGGTGCTGCACCGAGCCGTCCCGAAGAGCAATCTGTTCCCAGGTCTCGTCGGTGTCCGCTCCCTTCGTTTGCAGCAGTTCCTTGAGGTACGGATTCTTGTAGGTCACCTTCATCTTGGCCCGGTCCTGGACGTAGTAGTTGCTCTTGATGGGCTCGATGGAGGGACTCACTTGGCCGAGGATAAAGCTGCTGGACTTCGTGGGCGCGACCGCCATCGTCGTGGTGTTGCGCCGGCCATAGCCCTCCAGCACCTCCGGCTCGCCGAAGCGATCGGCCAGCTCCGCGGATGCACTGTACGACTTCTCCTTGATGGTTTTTGCGATTTCCGTCCCGATTAGGCTTGCCTCCGTGGATTCGAACGGAATCATGTTGGACTGTAGGTAGGAGTGCCAGCCCAGAATGCCGATGCCGATCGCGCGGTGCCGCTTCGCAAAGCGCACGGCTCGGTCCATGTGCTTGACGCCCTCGGCCCCCTCGATGAATTCCTGCATCACCGCGTCGAGGAAGTAGGTGAGGGTTTCGACCGCGTCCGTGTTCTTCCAGTCGTCGTAGTGGAGGGCATTCATCGATGAAAGGCAACAGACGAAGCTTTCGTCCGGGCCGCACGGAAGCGCGATTTCGCTGCACAAATTTGACCCATGGATTTTGTACCCTTTGTCTTTATAGACCTGGGGTTTATTGTTATTAATATTATCGCGGAAAATGATGTAGGGGATGCCGAGGTTCATGCGTGACTCGATGATCTCGGCCCAAAGCGCGCGCTTTTCCGCATCGCCGTCGATCATCTCCTGCATCCAGTCGTCGCCCACCACGACGCCGTAGTACATGGTTTGGATGGCGTCGCCCTCCGTCTGGATGTTGAGCCACTCTTCCACGTCCGGGTGCTCGACATCGATGTAGCCGGCGAAGTGACCGCGGCGCGTTTCGCCCTGGCTGACGACATTGATGATCTTGTCGAAGAGCTGGGCGAAGGGGTAGGTGCCGTTGGAAGTGCCGTTGTTGGTGATGGGGGCGCCGCGGGGGCGGATGTCGCCGAAGTAGCCGCTGGTGCCGCCGCCGACCTTCGTCATCATGCCCACCTCCGCGTGGGTGTCGAGGATCGACTCCATGGTGTCCTCGAAATAGGAGCCGAAACAGCTGATCGGCAGGCCGCGGTCGAGGCCGAAGTTGGCCCACACGGGACTGGCAAGGCTGTAGTAGCCCCGGCTCATGTAGTCGTAGAATTTATCGGCAAAGCCTTCGATGCCAAGGATGTCCTCGGCGTGGTTGGCAATCTCACGCACGCGCTCCTTCGGGTCGGTGTCGTCGAGAAGGTAGCCACGACGGAGAAACGTTCGGGCTTCGTCGTTGAGCCAATCGAAGTCGGCGGAGGCCGTGGCGGGACGAGAGGGGGACGGCTGGGTCATAAAACGGAGAGCAAATAGAATGGAAGGAAACCAGGAGGAGGGCGACGCACGACGAGTAGAGACTAGAACAGATCGTCGCCGCTCACGCTCTGGGTCATCTTCGAGTAGCTGGTCCCTCGCTTGGAGAAGAAGTCATTTCCCTTCGTGAGCAGAATTTCCTCGTAGAACCAGCGGGTCTCGCCGGCGAGAGCGTCGTTGACCTCGAAGAGGGGATCGACATCCACGTTCTCCATGGACTGGTTAAACTTGTCGCGGAGGAACGCGTCGACGACGGACCGCGGAAGAAAGTCGAGCTCGCCGTCCGCAAAAATCCAGTCCAGCACCTTCTGCTCGGCGTCGTAGGCGCGACGGCAGGCGGACTGCACCTTGTGCTCGAAGTCGGGGCCAAACCACTCGGGGTGCTCGTCCCGAATGGCTTCAATCAGCTCCACGCCGAAGAGGCCGTGGATCTGCTCCTCCTTCGACGTGGCTTCGACGGCGTTGGCCACGCCCTTGAACCGCTTCTCGTACTTGTCGAACGAGAGCATGATGAGGAACTGGCTGAACAGGCTCACATGCTCGATAAAGATCGAGAAGAGCAGGATGGAGAACGCGAAGTCCTTATCATCACCGTCCGTGCCGAGATAGTCGTCGAGGTAGTCGATGCGATCGGCAATAGCCGGAATCTCGTCCACCCGTTCGAAGGCATCGTTGAGCCCAAGCAGGTCCAGCAGGTGCGAGTAAGCGTCCATATGGCGGACCTCCGACTCGGCGAAGGTCATGCCCACGGCGCCGACTTCCGGTTTGGGCATTCGGTGGTAGAGATCGCCCCAAAAGGTCTTGACGGAGACCTCGATCTGGGCGATGGCGAGCATCGTTTTGGTGATGATGCTGCGCTCGGCGTCGGTACAGTTGACGCGAAAGTCCTGTACGTCGCCTTCGAAGTTGAATTCGTCGTGGACCCAGTAGGACTGCCGAATAGCGTCTTTGAACTCCAGCAGGTGCGGGTACTCGTACGGCTTTAGATTGACGCGGTCGTCGAAGATGCTCATGAAGGAAGGGACGGCTTGCGAGAAAAAGGGCAGCGACTCGCAGCGTCCGGAGGCGGACACACCGTACACATAGAAAACGCCCTCGGACGCCGCAGGCGCGTCAGAAGGCAGCAGAGCGCGGAGAAGTGTAGAACGCCGGCAGGACCAAGACACAAAAATACAGCGGAGACACGGTCGGTCTCCAGGAGATACAACCGGCAGTACACTCCACGTCGCGGACCACAGCCCTATGACGCGTAGGGCAAATCATACGGTCACTCTCCAAGCGGGCATTCGGACTTTCACCGTTGCGCGACAGCGCCGGAATTCCACCGGGCTTTCCCCGGGACGCACTCCGACAGCGGTCGGGAGTGCCGCCACGCCACGACAGCGTGGCCTTGGAGAGGACGGGGTGTTCATCAAAACGTGCTTTGTACGGTAGGGGTCGGCTCCGGCAAAATCAACCGGCTGTGGGAAACCGATCCGTAACGGAGACGGGACAATCTCCAACGACAGAAGCAGCGGAGGATCTCTCTTCCTGGAAAAAGATACGGGAGCACGCAGGTTGTCTCTCTTTACCGATTCAGTCTCCATTATGCCGGATTTCGATCTCAGGCGTCTCAACGAGGACGGGCTGTCCTACGACGAATACCGCGCCCACTGGCGCGAGCGAAAAGAGAAATCGCCGGACGGAAAAGAGCCGGATGAGCGGAAGATGATTCACTACCTGAACTACAACTGGGAGCGGCAGGGACACGTCCACAACAACTACGGGCCGTCCGAGGACCTTCGGGCAGCGGTAGGGAGCATTGCGGAGCCCCAGCGCTGGATGGTACTTACGGAGCCGTGGTGCGGCGATTCGGCTTTTCTGCTTCCAGTGATTGCAGAGGCTGGAGCCATCAATGAGGACGTAACCCTTCGCATTTTATTGCGAGACGACAATTTGGACATAATGGATCAGTACCTCACGGAGGGCAGCCGCAGCATCCCCAAGCTGGTGGCGTTTGGCCCGGACGACCGGGAGCGCTTCACGTGGGGCCCTCGGCCTGATGCTGCTCAGCAGCAATTTGAAGAGCTCCGCGGGGAATACGAGGACAAGCACGAGATGATTGCCGAGTTTATCGAGCATTACGAGGAGGGAGGCTGGCGCGAGGCCGATGCAGAACTGGCAGCGGTTATTCGACGCGTTGAGTCCGGATCGCCGGCCGAATAGTTCGGTACGGGGCCGAGATTCGACCGGTAATACCTAAAAGTTCGGGGGGGCAGAGGAAATAGAATGGTCCAGCGCAGTTGTGCGTCACGCACATACTGCAGTGTCAATGCTCATTATGCATACCCAGTCCTGGGACACTGTCCCTGCCGACGTGACTGTTACTGCGTATTGCGTGACGTGTGATGCGCACGGGAAGCTGGACCACCGATCCGTACACATGGATCGAACCGATCCGTACACATGGATCGGTAAGCTCACGAGTCGCGCATCACGTGTCGTCGTCGGTACATGGGGGCAACTCGTTTCGTGTATGGATTGACAACTGACGCTGCAATACGCACACACTTGTATCTTCCCAAACGCCGTTGAGACCTTGAATATTGAGGCGGCAGCTCCCATGCTCACTACCCCAACGGAGCTGCCGAACTAGTTCTGCTACGGAGTTGGTATAATACATTTCTCGTCGATCGGAACGCAGCATTTTGAATGCGGGCCGCTCCGTGCCCAGTGGGAGTCGTCGACGGTACTCGTTGAGTGTGAGCGTATGTGAGTGACCTCCATGTGCTTGCGTCCATATCGGTACTTCTATAATTCGGCGGATTTGGATCAGTTGAGTGTCTGGCTCGACAAGCCACCGCTTTTTGACTGTTTGGAGGAGGATGAGCGTGAGTACGGGTGCGTAAGTGTGCTTAGGCGATTCTAAGCAGGCATCACAGTCTCTTACCCCGAGGGTTCTGTCGTTGAAGCATATTGAACGGTGTGTCGGAAGCGTAAAAACGCCGGAGAAGACGTTCGACGCACTGGATGCACCTTTCTGGTGGGTCAGGTGTCAGAGCGTTGATCGTCATAGAGGCAAAGAGGAAGCAAACGAGCCGGTTTGCAACCTGAGCGATGTCGTGATGAGGAGACGGCATCATTGGAAACGGATGTACAAGATGTCAAGAGAATATAAATGGAGGGAGTAGTTTGTTAAATTCTTGTTTTGTATTGCTTGTTGCTTTAGATTTAACACGCCATTTCCCGAACGAAGAGCAATTTATTTGCGTCTATGCTCTGCAATGCGTTACTATTTTGTTCGCGACAGTAGCGCGGATACGATACCTCATACATTCAGCCTTTCGTTTATGGGTCCGTTTGCTGTCGATTGCAATATTCAACGTTGAGGACTTCAGCGATGCTCCTGCGTGTTTCAGGAGGTCAAGACGGGCGGACGGTAGGGTGAATGTCCCCGTGACTCGCCCGGTGAGTAGACCGGTCTTTCCCAAGCAGTCGCGGGCAGGCTGTGCAACTCGTTCGCTACGGAGACGGACTGTCATTTCAGTCGACTCAACGAAGACCGGTTGAGCACGGCATGGCGATAGCGCGCCGGGCGCGTGCTTCTTTTCTCATTCTCACAAGAACGTGTTATGGCTGCTACCAACAATTCTGCTACCATCCACGACGTAGCTGAGCGGGCGGGGGTGTCGCCTGCAACTGTGTCGCGAGTGGTCAACGAAACGGGAGAGACGGCGGACGCGACTCGTAAACGGGTGCTCGAAGCGGTTGAGGAACTTCGGTACCGGCCGAGTCGCACGGCGAAATCGCTGTCGGAGGGAAGCACTCAGACGATTGCCGTGGCGGTTCCCACGTTCACGACCCCTTTCCATAATGAGCTCCTGAAGGGGGTTCGGGACCGACTGAAGGACTTCAATACCGATTTGTTGCTTTGCGATCTCGAGTGGGCGGATCCCGAAACGTCTCTGCTCGACTTTCTGGATCGGGGGGCCATGGACGGCTTGCTCGCCGCCGGGCTTTCGATGACGGAGGGGATGGCCAATGAGGTGCAAAAGCTGGGCGGGCCGACGGTGTTAATCGGCACTCGGTGGAAGGACTTCGACTCGTTTTATTGGGATGAGACGACCGGGGCGCAGATGGCTACTGAGCACCTGATTGATCAAGGACATACGCGCATCGGGATGCTGACGACGCATCGCGAGAGTCCGATTCGAAGTGCGCGGGTCCGCGGTTACAGAGATGCACTGTCGGCGGCCGGCATTCAGCCCAAGGACGAGTGGGTGGCGGAGGGGAATACCGAAAAACATGCCGGCTTTAGCGAAGAATCGGGATTCGAGGCGATGGAGGCACTGCTTGAGCGGGATTCTTCCGTCACGGCTGTCTTTGCGAGCAGTGACGTGCAGGCCATTGGGGCCTGGCAGGCGCTTCGCCAGCAGGGACTGGATGTGCCGGGCGACGTCGCCATTGTGGGATACGACGACATTAAGGTCAGTCGCTTTATCGGACTGACCAGTGTAGCGCAGAACATGCACGACATCGGGGCGCGGGCCACGGATCTTCTCATGCGCCGGTTAGAGAGAACCGGGCCGGTGGATCTTCTCTCCGAAGCAGTAACGCCGGAGCTTGTTGTGCGCGACTCATCGGGATCCCTGGAAGAAGAGTAGCTCGTGGGGCATCACTGGATACGTGGGGGCAGTCGGGCATGCCAGAATGCCGAAACGTTGAATGAGACGCGGGGCGGGGGACGTCGTTGAGGACAATACGGGTGATCTTGTCCGTTGAGGCGCACGTATTTTTTCACGAAACGGTCTGAGAAAGAGGGAGGAGCCGGCCTCCACCATAAGGACTCTTTCCCGGGCCACGCGCATCATGCCCGGATCGGTGCCCGCTCGGTGGTTTCGTGGAGGCAGCGGGCGGCTTCCTTCCGGAACCGGGGGGCGTACGGGTGTGTCTGTGCGTGACGTCCACGCGCTTGTCTCCGTGCTGTTACATCTGTGACCCCGAGCTCTGCAGCCGGGTTTGGTATGAGCACCGTTTTCGCTGTCGGTAAGTGAAGGTCTGCACCGCCTTTACGGGCGCAACGCGGATGCCGGGTACAGCTCGATACAGAGAAAAGTGAGTTGTTCCTCGGGAACCGGAGAGGCGCCTTCGCGGCGGAAGGGAACTACATAAGCAGCATCAGGGCACCGAAGAGCGTGCCGAGTCCGATGACCAGCAATCCGATCCCGTGGAGCCGAGACGCAATCTGCTCAAGCCTGGGATTGGTTTGCTCCTGTTCCTCGAAGTACATTCCGGCCCCGACAAAGCCGGTTCCGGCGATGACCATGGCCGCCGTGGCGCCGAGAATCCAGTCCGTCTCGAAAAAATTGACCAGCGCAATCAGTACGGTGATGACCACCAGTACAAAGAAGGCAAGACGAGAGTCTAGTTTCAGGTCCATGAGCGGAGACGGGAACGTTAGGGAACAGGGAGGGCGAGGCGCCGCGGGCGGTTTGGGGGGAGCGCCGTATCCGTGCTCGCTTCGGGGACGAAGACAGGGGCCGGCGAGGACAGCTACTTCTTCTCAACGGTGATTTGTTCAAGCGCGTCGCCCTCCTCAATGTCGTCGACAACATCCTGGCCGCTCGTCACGTCGCCGAAGACGGTGTGCTTGCCGTCAAGGTGCGATTGGGGAGCGCGGGTAATGAAGAACTGACTTCCGTTCGTGTTGGGGCCGGCGTTGGCCATCGAGAGCACCCCGGCCTCGTGGGAGAGGGGATTGTCCTCAATCTCGTCGTTGAACTGATAGCCGGGGCCGCCGCGGCCTGTGCCCGTCGGATCGCCGGTCTGGACCATGAACCCTTCGATCACGCGGTGAAACGCGATGTCGTCGTAGAAGCCTTCGTCGGCCAAAAAGGCGAAGTTGTTGACCGTCCGGGGGGCATGCTCCGGGTACAACTCCGCCTTGATGGTTCCCTTGCTCGTCCGGATGGTGGCTTCGTACACCGCATCGGTGTCGATCTGCATGTCGGGCGGGACGTCCCATTGCTGATGGTCGGACATGAGTAAACGTAAAATGAGTGCAAAAGACAGAGAGAATATGCGACTGTCCGACGGGAGGGCGAGGGGAGTGTTTCGGGGGCAAAAGTCCTATATAGCATCGGCCTCATCGGATCCCACTGTCTGGTTCTGTAGTACGCAGATATGAACTGCATATTCAGCCGCCGTTTTGTTCGGTGGTCTCTTCTCCCGAGACTGTTCTGGTTATCGGGGGCTCTCAGGCATTGGGGAAGTCCTGGCACACCGCTTTGCCCGAGCTGGAAGCGTGTGTGCTTGCTGCTCGCAGTGAGCAGAAACTGCATGCTCCCGCCGCCCCCCTCGAATCGGAGTATGACATTGAGGCACCAGTGCTGCCCGTCGATCTAAGCACCCCGGCAGGCCGGGGCGGTCGCCGAACAACGGTTGCACGAGCGGGGACACACTATCGACATTTTTGCCAATAATGCCGGGGTTGGGGCAAAGGGCCGCTTTTCGGAGCTTGATGTGCAGCGGCAGTTGGATATGGGAAGGGTGAACGTACTGGTCCTCACGGATCCTGCCCGACACCTTCCATCCGGCATGCTCGGGTGAGGACGGGGCGGGCGCTTTTCGATTGGTCGCATTCTGACTGCTATCCCCAATTCGCCTACGACGTTCGGGGGAGTAGAATCGCTGGTATGAGCCATCAGCGTCATCCGCGCCTAGGGGCCCCGAGCCCCTTGCCCTCAGTCTTCTACTTTGAAGAAGCGGTTGTCGATGTATACGGAGTCGGCCGTTTCGGGAATGTGCTTCCGAAATTCACCGCTACTGAACCCGCCTCGGGGGCGGAGCGTGTCTCCTTCGATCTGTTTTCGAGAGGGCCCCTCGGCATGGCGGATCAGGAACAGAATCTTGTATTGCGACACCAGCGGGTCTCCGTCATTGGTGAGGTCGTAGCTTACGTTCGCGAAGATGCTGTCCGGTCCCATCCCGTCGCGATTTACGGACTCATTCCGCCAGTTGAATTCGACGGTTACAGCGGTGTCGACCTGCGAGTGGGACGCGTTCGGGTCGAGTTGGAGCAGGGCGGACGCCGTCTGGTTTTTCTCGACCCGAATCGTGACCGATTCCGATGAGAAGCCATTTCTATTGGCCGTGACGGTATAATTTCCCGTCTCGACATTGGGGATGGTGAAGAAGCCGTCATCGCTCGTGAGGAATGACTGGGTCGGGGGGGTGGTCGTGAGGTTTGCCCGGGCAAGAGAATCCCCGGTTTCAGCATTGAGGACCGTTCCCTCGATGTCCCCGCGGGTATCAGGACCGAGGGTCTGGTCGTCACAGCCAACGATCGGGAAGATAAGCGTTGCAGTAAGGAAAATGCACAGTTGCCGGAAGGAAGCAAAAGAACCGATGGACATCACGGCTGGAATGATCGCTTGAAGGACGGTGATCGTTGCGGTGGTGAAGAATCTGAGGGAGCGTTTGGAAGACGCGCCGTTGTTGCAGTTGTTGGAACGAGGAGAGGGGGTTTGCGGAGTCCCGACGGCCCTTGGAACGGAAAGGAAGACAGGCGATTGGGAAGCCCAAAATCTTTGAGGCAGGGTGCTGGCTGTATCCACCCCGAGGCGGAAGTATGACTCGCCGACCTACGGAACGAAGCGCTGCACGTGCGTCGTGTCCAGATCCTGGTTGCCCCGCCGAATGATTAGCGTGCCCCTGAGCGTGTCGCCGGCCTGGACGCTGACCTGTATCGTCGAAAGTGTGTCGGTCTGTCCGGGCGCTGTGGTAAACGATCCCGACTGCGTCGACCGACTAGAGCCGGCAGCACCCCGGCGCCGTACGGTACACCTGTAGGCGAGCGTGTCGGTCGGCGTGTTCTGGTTCACGAAGAGGGAGGAGATACGGATCGTACTTCCTGTCTGCTGGACCGCGAGCACGGCCCCGGTGCTGTCCGGGGAGCGAGACGGGGTTTCCGAAGCGGAGGGGACAGTGCCAAGGGGGGCCAATACAGGAGGCAAACACATTATCAGGAGAAAAAGCCCGAGTGCTCGTCCCATTGCTTCGACTGCGGATTGGGCTGGAGACGACGACACGGACGCACAGCAAGCCATTGTGCTGCCCATGAATCGTCAGGGAGGATGAAAAACCGTCCCGAGTTCCCGGTTTCCGATCATCCCCTTTGTAAGGAATCCGAGAGCGTTATCGATGCAGGATGCGGACCGCCATGTGATCTCCACGCTGCCGGACGTTGAACGGCTTGCTTCCCGTTCCGACCTGTATGAGCGTATTCCCACTCCCAATCTGATTCACGGTGTGGGGACCGTTGGCACCGAGCCCGTTGCCCGTGAAGTCAAGCAGATACCGGTTCCCACTGCCGTTCTGGACAACGTTCGTGTGATTGTTGGTGCCCTGCAGACGGACGCCGACGATATTGTTTGGGCCTCCGCCCTGGGAAACGTTCGTTTCATTCCGTTGCCCCTGTTGTACGACGACGGCAAAGTTTTCCCGGCTGCTTTGTGTGATCCGGGCCGTGTTGTTGCTACCACCTCCCTGCCGGCGGCCCTGGCTCACCAGCGCCTGGTTCGTTTCTCCGTCTTGATCGAGGACGGCCTCGTTGAAGGATCCGTTCTGGAAGATGAGTCCCCGTTGTCCGGCGGGAAACAGATTCGCAAGAGACGACTCCACGGAGGCAGACGCGAGATCTGTATTCCGGGCCAAGGACATGACGTCGCTCCGAGTGAGCGGTTCGGTCTCCTGCAGGGTCCCCTCCGAGGCATTCCCCACCTGGGGAATTTGGACTCCTTGATCCTGCGCACGGACTTGCGGAGCAAGCAGCAGTCCCCAGATGAGTAGAATGCCGACGAAACTGATACGAAAGGTGGACGTGGTGCGATGCATGGCGTGCGAAGCGTGAGAAGGAAGGTGGCAAACGAGCAATCCGATGTGCCGGGGAGGCAATATTCCCCTCCCCGGTCACACCGTAGTCGTCAAACCCTGCCCGTACTAATCCTGCGTAATGCGGGCCGTGTTGTTGGCGCCACTCTGCTGAATAGACGCCGCGGCGAGGCCGCTACTGAGGGAAGCGCCCTGTCGAATAAAGGCATCGTGCGCAGTGCCCTCCTGTTCAACTTCGGCCCTACGCTCCGTCGGGCTTCCGATACTCTGGATAGTCTCGGCACGATGCAGGGTGCCCTCCTGCAAAATTGCCGATTCAGGAGCCCCTACCAGCGATCCGCCAAAACCGCCGCTCTGGATCTGTTCGGCCGACATGTCATCGCCGATCTGGACGAGCGACATCTCAGCCTTCGCTCCGCTCAATCCGCTCCCGAAAAGGAATTGTCCCTGGAAGCCCTCGTTTCCAGTGCCGATTTGCTCGATATTTGCGGTCGGATTGGCGGCGCCTTCCTGAACGATCGAGGCCGAGTTGTCCGCAACGCTTTGGTTGATTTCGGCCTTGAAGTTCGCCTCAACGGTTCCTCCCGGGTCGCCTTGACGGATGCTGGCCTGCTGGCCTACACCCTCTTGGTCAATTTCCGCATCCAAGTTCTCGCCGATCTGCTCAATATCGGCGTCATTGATTCCCCCTCCTTGGGCCAGGACAGGAAGGCCGGTGCCGGCCGCGAGGAGCAGGGACACAGCGAGTGCGATCGTACTCTTGAAAAGCGTGTTCATGGATTGTAGTGGTGCTTACTCGAAAAGAATAGATGAGAAACGTAGGAGGAGCTTCTCCCACAGGGTGAAAGGAGTCAATCTGGAGGTTCGTCAATCCGGTCCGCGTGCTCAGAGCAGTCGCTGTATAGCACATGGACACGAACCTGCAGGACGGACTCCGGAGAAAAGACCTCTACGGTTCTCTTCCCCGGAGTCCGCCGCTCAGACGTGTATAAGTAGGGACATAATTAAATTACTACTTCGTAAAATATAACTTTAATTTAATAAAATCAGGCGTCAGCGCTTTCTTTATCTCGGAAAGCACATCTAGAAAATGGCCCGGAGGTCGTAGTAGGTGAGGGCGACGGTCCCATTCCAGAGACTGTCGTGATAGCGACCGGTGCGGGCGCCGTCCAGGTTGTCCGTCGTTGCGTACTGGGTACCGAAGGTGGCGCTCACCCCCACATCGTCGGTGACCATGTACTCCATGCCGATGCTGCCTCCTCCGATGGGAAAAGCAGTTTGGCCCAACCGGTAGGGGTCGGTCGTCCGGGTAAGCACGCCTGCCTCCGCACGAAGGAAGGGGGTGAACCGGGCGTTCGGAACAAAGTGGTACGTGAGCTGCAGGTGGGTCGACACAGTTGCTGTGTTGAACCCATCGGCCTGCAGGCGTCCGTAGGTGCCTTCGACCCCCCCGACCCAGCGCGGGGACAGTGGGGCCTGGAGGGCGATGGAAACGGAGGGGATTGTTTCCGGATTGCGGAAATCCCCCAGGTACCGACGGCCGCCCCCTTCCACTTCCAGGCCGAGGCCCGAACGATTGTTCGGGTGCAACAAGCGGTCAAAGGGATCGCGACGGGCGGCCCGTGAGGTGCGGGCCTCGTAGGCCTCGACGGCTGCCGTTCCGGCCGCCGAGTCGCGAGGCGTAAAGACCCCGTCGCGGATTCCCTCCAGGATCAGGGACTGTACGGACGTCTCGATCGCCTCCGTGACGGCAACGGTCGTCGGTTCGTTGTAACTGATTCCAGCCTCCGCTTCGAGAAGTCGGTTCGGGGCCACGAACCGGAAGGCCCCCCCATCTAGCTTCTGGGAAAGAATCGTCTTCGTGGTGTGCACGGTTTTAAGCACCTTGCCCGTCTGGGTAGACACCGCCCGCAGGTAGACGGTTACCTGGTCCTGCCGGTATTCACCGGAGCCGCCGATGGACGCAAACCGGAGTCCGCCGCCCCCCGTGACGACGTTCGTGTCGTAGCCGATAATGCCCCCTTCCAGAAGCACGCCTGCGAAGAGGAGAGGGGACAACTGCTCATTGTCCTGATTGTACTGGGATCGAATGGAGCGGATAATGTCGCGCTCCTGCGTGAGGTTGGACAGGCCACGCCGTTCGATGGGAGTGAACCACTTCGAGTCGGACAAGGCCTTCATCAAGATGGACGTGCCTCCCTGCGTGACCGCCCGGGAAAAGCTGGAGCCGCGTTTCTGCGGCTTGTACTGACCGGTCTGGTCCCGAAACTCATACACCGCCGCTGCAATCTTGTCGCGCGGGGCCGGCAGGGTCGTCAGGGAGTCGTGGGCGGTACTCTGCAGGCCGGGATGCGCTCGTTTGGTTTCGAAGCCGTGCTCCATGGACGCACACCCGGACAGAACAAGCAGGAACGTCAGAATGGTCAGCCTGAGGAGAGCAGTCGCGCATGTTTTCCGTACTGAAGAATAGACATTGAGTCCGTCTTCAGCGGAAAGTAGGCAAACGAGCGAAAGAAGAGAACGGGGCATCGCCAGATCAGGATTGCGCAGAGAAACCGTTTGCGTCGAGAGGATTAGAAGCGAGGAATCTCGACGGTGGTGCTTTCGCCGGTCTGCTTATTGAAGACGTTGATACTGATGCCCCCCGGTCCCGGCGTAATGTCTACAGAGAACTGGTCGAAGTCGAACGACCCTTCTTGTGTGAGGTCGATCTCGTCGAAGCGGTTCTCAATCACTTTCCGGGAGATCTGATTGAGCACCTGTCTTTGCAGGCGGCGTTCAAAGTTCTGGAGGGGATTTCTGCCAAACCGTCCGATTCCGCCTTGTCCCTTATAGGGATTTTGGGTTTTGGCCGTGTTCAGCAGAAAGGAGCCATTCACCGAGCGTCCCCCAAACGAGGGATTGCGGGGCTCATAAGTGAGGTCCTGTGCTCTGGCAGAAACCGGTTTGAGCACGGTGAACAGAACTCCAATCAGTGCGAGCACCGAGATGGATCGAAGAGTGAAGTGCATGACGATACGCAAACAAGTTTGAGAGGACAGTGCACACAAGCGGTTGGGACGAATGCGTGCGTCAGTAGACCTGGCGCGGCTCGTAGAATTTGCGGAGATAGTATTGAGCACGCTCAGCGGCGCGTTGGGCGGCCGGTCGCAGCTCGCGGGATCCGGGGCGAAACTGAGATTGGAAAATGCGGGTATCGTCCACTCGGACCGTCAGGCGGCTGCCAAACTGGGGAAGGGGCTTCTCACGAATGCTAATTGTGAAGCCGGAGATGTTTTTCGGCTTCTTCCAATGGTCGTAGAAGGCTTCGTAGAAGGTGCGCCCCACGACGGAGATGGTCTCGTCGAGAAGAAGGCCGCCGGCGGAGACTCCCCGATTGGAGGGGGGAGTCGTCGTATCGGCCGCCGAGGGCGCAGGGAACGCTTGTTTAGGAAGAGCATCACTCGCAGTCGGTTGAGGAAAGGGAGTCGTTTCTGAGGGCGCCGAAAGCGAAAGGACGCTAAAAAGGAGAAGAAAATGCACTGTGAAGGGGACAGGCTAACTTTGAATTGGAGTCTTCTCTCGATGTAGTAAGAGGAATGGACTCGTAAACTCGCGCACCGCAGAGTGAAGGGCGGGAGTGCAGTTGCGAGCCACTGGATTGGCCAGGAAACCAAGTTTTCGGCAGTTAAAATTCCATTTCATTTGAGTTGAATGTTATAGGGACGAAGCCCCCAAAAGATTACGTGGTGTTGCGTAGTTTCGTAGGGAAAACTTTCGGATTAGTCCCGTAGACAGTAAATCGTCAAGTATCTCACTGGAAAGTCCCCGTTTTCATTAGGAGCTATGGCTCCTCGCGAGATCCGGGTTGGGCTCCGTGTGGATGCGGTGCTTCCACTGTGTCTCGGCTCCGCATCTGCTTACAAGACAGATTCTGACGGACTTTCTCATTCGGTACGCCGGAGCACACTTCTTATGGATTGATGCGTCTCTAAACTAATGGCTACTGTCTCCGAGACTGTGTTGGTGACCGGGGCATCGTCCGGCATCGGGCGTGCGCTTGCCCACCGTTTTGCCCGGGCGGGAAGTACGTGTGTACTTGCTGCTCGGAGCGAAGACGAACTTCATGCGCTTTCGGATCGTCTGGCGTCGGAGTACGATGTCGAGGCCCCCGTGCTTCCTGTTGATCTGAGTCGGTCTGAGGCTGGACAGACCGTCGAAGGGCAATTGCAGGAGTGGGGACTCACAGTCGACGTTCTTGTGAACAATGCAGGCACTGGGGCAAAGGGGCGGTTTTCGGAACTCGATGCCGAGCGACAACTGGATATGGTGCGGGTGAACGTGCTTGCCCTGACCGATCTGACGCGGCGTCTCCTGCCCGGCATGCTGGACCGCGGACGTGGGGGCATTCTCAATGTGGCGTCCACCGCTGCTTTCCAGGCCGGCCCTCACATGAGTGTCTACTACGCGACGAAAGCGTACGTTTTGTCCTTCAGCGAAGGCCTGTACGAAGAAGTGGCCGGATCCGACGTGACCGTCACGTGTCTCGCGCCGGGGCCCACAAAGACCTCCTTTGTTCAAAAGGCGGACTTAGAAGACACTCCCCTCTTCCGGATCACTGAACCGATGCGTCCGCGTGCCGTCGCAGAGGTGGGATACGATGGGTTCCGACGAGGAGCATCGATTGTCGTCCCGGGACTGTTGAACAAGCTCACAACTGTTCTCGTTAAGCTGGCCCCAAGGTCTATTGCACGGAAAATTGCGGCATGGCTGAATACATAGACGGACGCTGTGACCCTCTCCTGGGGGAAGATGCAATCCCGTTGTGTGGGGGAACGGAGGCGGGTGGTCCGGCTCCTGTAGACACCGATGTGCACAAAATTGTGACATTTTTGCCTTATAGGAGAATAACTTTGACATGCAGCACTGATTTCACTTTAAATAATTGTGTGAAAGTGACTTTTTCAGCTACATGTCCGGGTCTTGTGTGCATCGATTCCATCGTTGGTAGCGGTTGTAGTGCGCTTTACAGAAAAGGCTAGGAGGTTTAGATGGACCGCTTGGAAGTTTGAGGCGACCCTTGTACGGGCACATTGCTATTTTCGCACCAGTCCCTGATACGTTTTTGGTACTGCCCCATGTCTTTTGCCGACAAAAATACGGTTGCGCTCGACGAGGAGGAGCTCGAGATTTTCAACACGATCCGGAAGGTGGCTCCGAAGCATCGGATTGCGCCGAAGCTGGCGCAGACGTACGGGGTGTGGACGATCTGTTTTCGTCGGTATTGCGAGGCGCAATCCATTCCCTGGTTGTGGATGAGCAGTGTGTCGGACTTTATGGATTTTCTGGACGATCAGTCCAACATCTCGGCCACGGAGCGGAATCGGGCGCTCGATGGGATTATGTTTTACATTACGGATGTTCATAAACGGCGTCAGGAGGAGGCAGAGGAGAAGCAACGGTCGTCGTCGGTGCCACAATCCACGAAGAGTCTCTTTGCCGAAATGCTTCTGCGCTGCGATGTGTCGCTGACGGGGGCGCTGCGCATTCGGCGCGAGGATGTCCAGCTAGATAATGCGACCATAACGGTGCCCGGCAACGACGAGCAGGGGACGCGGGTAGTGCCGATCTCGTCAACGCTCCACGAAGGACTTCAGAATCACGTACAGCGCGTTGAGGATCGCACCACGTCGACCAATCCGCTGTTGTTCGGGCCACGACAGACGGAGGACCGCACCGATGAATCGTCGAGCACCGATGAGGACTTCGACCGGTCGACGGAGCTTGCCACGCGTGTTATGAAAACCTTCAACGCTGAAAAGCAGGGCGGTGGTACAGAGTAGGTGGGCACGGCTGGAAGAGACGCCGATAGCGGCGCGATGGAAGACTTGCCTCAGGTCGTTCGTTGTACGGGTGTACAGAGACTCCCATCTCTGCAGGTCAGCTCCGAGGGGCAGTTTTGTCGAGCCCTCTCTT
Organism: uncultured Salinivenus sp.; assembly: GCA_964407535.1. Lineage (GTDB taxonomy): Bacteria > Bacteroidota > Rhodothermia > Rhodothermales > Salinibacteraceae > Salinibacter. The sequence continues at coordinate 18,327 of CAYOWD010000023.1, forward strand.
GTTTTAGACGGTTATTGTGGAAGGGGGCGCCGCTCTCGATTCGTATTCGATCCACAGTTATCTAACCATTTAGTTGAACTCGGTAGTTAGTAGGACGTTGGGGCTCGTGTGTTTTCTTAAACCTGCTTCCTCCTCGAATGGCTGAGGCTTCCGATCCGCTCGACTCTTACTCGGAGACCGAGCGCGCTATTTTTGACGCGGCGCTCGAGATTTTTGCGCGCGAAGGGCGAAATGGCGCGCGCATGCAGGACATCGCCGATGCCGCCGATATCAACAAGGCGATGTTGCACTACTACTTCGACAGCAAGGACAACCTGTACGACGCCGTGTTCTCCTTCACAATGCAGCGCTTTATGGCGTCGTTCGGCGAATCGCTAAAGGAGGTTCCCACCTTCAAAGAAACTCTGCGCACGTTCATCGACGGCTACATCGAGTTCTTGCGCGACAATAAAGCTTCTATGCGGCTCATGGTGCACGAGAATCTGGCGGGGGGTACCCTGTTTGCCGAAAAGCTGCATGCATTCAAACAGCGAGACAACTTTCCCCCCAAAATCCTGATCGAGACGATTGAGTCCGCCGCGGCCTCCGGCGAGATTCGGCCGGTCGACCCGGACCAGACGGTGGTCTCGGTGGTGTCGTCCTGCCTGTTTTTCTTCGTTACGCGCCCGACGGTCGAGGTCATTCACATAGAGTCCGAGGAGGACTGGGACGCATTTGTGGAGGCTCGAAAGGAGCACGTGTTTGACCTTATCTATCATGGTCTTGCGCCTTAACGGTATCGTTCAACGTTATAACGTTTAACGTTCAACGGTTTTTTGATGGACCGACTGCTCTCGCGAATTTCTGTCGTCTTCTTGACGGGGCTCCTCGTTCTCTCGGGCTGTTCGATGACCCCGTCGATGCCGACGCCCGAGGCCGAGCGCACCCTGCCCGACTCCTTTGCGACGGCGCCCGCCGACAGCCTGTTGCCCACGGCGGCGGGGGATACGGCTCGCCTTGCGTCGGAGCGGTGGTGGACCGCCTTCGGCGACTCGACCCTGAACACGCTCGTCGATACAGCCCTTGCGGCCAATCTCGACCTTGCGTCCGCCGAGGCTCGCGTGGAGGAATTGGCGGCGCAGTTTCGGATTGCGCGGGCGCCTCTCTTTCCAAGTGTCAATGCCGGCGGGGAGTACAGCTACCAGAGCCAGCCTGCCAATACAGGCATCGGGGGCGAGTTTGGGGGTGGCAGAGGAGGGGGACCGGACCAGTTTGCCTTCTCGACCTATCAGGCGTCCCTCGGGTTGTCGTACGAGGTCGACTTCTGGGGACGGGTCCGGGATCAGCGGAAGGCGGCCCTGAGCCAGTACTTTGCGACGGCGGCCGACCTGCAGACGGCTCGCATTTCGGTGATTAGTCAGACGATCTCGACGTACTTTCGGGTGGCGATGCTGCAACGACAGGTGGCGCTCGGACGGCGGCGCATCGACCTCCTGGAGCAGCGGCTCAACATTACGGAGGACCGCTACGCGCGCGGCCTTGCGCCGTCGTTTCAGGTGTTTTCGGTCCGCCAAAATCTGGAGGCGGCGGAGTCGGAGCAGCCGCAGCTGGAGAGCGACCTGTATGAGGCGCGGAGCCAACTGTCGACCGTACTCGGTCGGTTTGCCGGGGGCGAGCAGGCATTGCTGCCGGATTCAATCGACGCTACGCCAGATGTGTCGGCGGTGCCGGCGGGGCTGCCGTCCGACCTGTTGATGCAGCGGCCCGACGTGCGGGCGGAGGCCCTGCGACTGGAGGCGGCCCGGCGCGAGATCGGGGTGGCGCGGGCCGAGCGGCTGCCGAGCCTATCGCTTACGGGGACCGGCGGCACGCAGAGCAGCGACCTCGCGAGCCTTGTCGATCTCGACCAGCGCTTTGCCAACTTTGCCGCGCAGCTCACGGCGCCGCTTTTTCAGGGCGGGCGCCTGCAGGCCAACATCGACGCCGCCGAGGCGCGCTACAAGCAGCAGGCGGCCGCCTACGAGAACACGGTGCTCACGGCGTTCCGGGAGGTCAAGGCCGCGCTGGTGGCCTACGAGAAAGAGCGGCAGCGGCTCCGGTCGGTGACCGACGAAGTGGCCTCGGCCCGGTCGTCGCTGCAGACCCAGCGCGATCGCTACGAGCGCGGAATTGGCGACGTGCTGTCGCTCCTGGATGCGGAGCGGGCGCTGATTCAGGCCCGACAGCGGCGGGCCACGGCGCAGCTGGCGGTCGTGAATGTCCGACTCGCCCTGCACCGCGCGCTAGGGGGCACCTGGACCGACGCGGCGCCGGTCGACGATCCGCGCCTGTTTGAGTAGGACGCGTCCCGCTCGGTCCCGTCGCTCGCATCGGAATGTCTCGTTGAGCGGGGGAGGCCTCGGCACCTTTCTTTTTTGATCGCAATTGCTTTTCCAATGGCCGATTCAGGTTACAAGTGGTACTTCATTGGGGGCGGGCTGCTCGTCGGGGCGGTGGTTCTCGTGTACCTGCTGGGTGTGCTTGCGCCCACGCCGGCGACGGAGGAGCCGCCGCCCCAGTCGCCGCTCGTGTCGACGGCACCGGTGGAGGTGCGCGCCGGGAGTCTGCTGGTGCGTGGCACCGGTACGGTGCGCCCTGTTCGGGAGATTCAGCTCACGGCCGAGGTGGGGGGACGACTCGTGGACGTGTCCGACGCTCTGGTGAGCGGGGGCCGGTTTGCGGCCGGGGAGACGCTGGCGCGCATCGATCCCTCCGACTACCGCAATGCTGTGACGCAGGCGGAGGCCCAGGTCACGGACGCAAAGGTGCAGCTGCTACAGGCGCGGGAGCAGGCGGGGGCGGCCCGCGCGGACTATGAACGCATCGAAGAGCGGACCGGGCAGGCCCCGACGCTGGACAGTACGGAGCTCGGGCGGCTCGTCTTCAATGAGCCGCAGGTGGCGCAGGCCGAAGCCAACCTCGAACGGGCGAAGGCGGCCCTCGACGACGCCCGGACGCGGCTGGCCCGCACAGCGCTCCGGGTGCCGTTCGAGGGGCGGGTGCGGACGAAGCAGGTGGACCTCGGGGCGTACGTGGCGCCCGGAACGCCGGTGGCCACTGTCTTCGGCACCGAGGCGGTCGAGATTGTGGTGTCGCTGCCGAGTCGACAGGCGGCGCTCATTCAGAACCTGTGGGCCCAGGACGCCGACGCGTCGGTGCCCGCGACTGTGACGCGCACCTATGGGGGCACCGACTATTCGTGGCGCGGGCGAGTGCATCGGGTGGAGGGCACCATCAGTGAGCAGACGCGCACGGTGGATGTGGTGGTGCGGGTGACGGATCCGTACGCGACGCCGGCGGACCGGCCCGAGCGGCCGCCGCTGGCGGTGGGGACGTACACGACGGTCGCCCTTCAGGCGCGGCGGGATGAGACCTACCACGTCGTCCCGCGCCGGGCGGTGCATACGCGGACGCCGGATCGGCCGCCGACGGTGTGGGTGGCGGTGGGCGACTCGATGCTGGTGGAGCGGACGGTGGAGCCGATTCAGACGGTGGAGGAGCAGACCTTTCTGGCGCCGACGCTCGATCCGGACGCTCGCCTCATTACGACCGACCTGCGGGTGCATTCCGACAGCATGGCGATTCGGGTTTCGCGGTAGGGCGTTGGAAAGTTGAACGTTGGAGGGTTGGGCACGAGTCTCGTTTGTAGCTGCTTTGAGTCAAAAATGATAGTCATGGCAACGATTCAACGCTTCGAGGAGCTTGATGTCTGGCAGAATGCGCGGACACTGACGAATCGAATCTACGACTACACGCAGGAGGGGCCGTTTGCCAAGGATTTTGGGCTGCGCGATCAGATCCAGCGGGCTGCTGTGTCGGTGATGAGCAATATCGCGGAAGGGTTTGAGAGCCGCACGCAGAGCGTATTCGTCGATTACCTCGGGCATGCTCGCGGATCGGCAGGGGAGGTGCGGGCCCAGCTCTACGTGGCGCACGATCAAGACTACCTCTCAGATTCGGAGTTCGACGACGCGTACGATCTTGCCGACAAGGTATCCCGGCAGCTCTTTAAGCTCATTCAGTATCTGAAGTCTCGTCCAAACAGCTCCCGCATTCAGGAGGGCACTGTCGAGTATGAAATAAATCTCGATGCGCGTGAGTGAGCAGCACTCCAATGCCCAACGCTTCAACATTCCAACGCCCAACGCGCCAACGCTCCAACGATGAACAAGGCAATCGACTGGTTCGCCCGCAACGGGGTGGCGGCCAACCTCTTAATGCTTCTGCTCCTATTCGGCGGCGGGGCGGCGGCCTACACGACGGTGCAGGAGGTCTTCCCCGAATTCAGCCTCGACGCGGTGCAGGTGGAGGTGACGTATCCGGGCGGATCGCCGGAGGAAGTCGAGCAGTCCATCGTGCAGCGCATTGAGGACCGCATCGAGGGGGTTGAGGGCATCGACCGGATTCTGGGCACGGCCACGGAGAATGCGGGCGTGGTGACGGCGGAGCTGCGACGAGGCGCGGATGTGGATCAGGCCCGGACCGATATTAAGTCGGAGGTCGATCGGATCACGGCGTTTCCGGAGCAGTCGGAGGAGCCGATCGTCACCGAGATTACGAACCGGCAGCAGGCCCTTCAGATTGCGCTCTACGGCGATGCCACCGAGCGGGTGCTCAAGGAGCTCGCCCAGCGTACGAAGGACGACCTCACACAGGACCCCCAAATTTCGTTTATCCGCATCGTCGGCACCCGCGACTACGAGATTTCCGTGGAGGTGTCGCGCGATGCCCTTCGGCAGTACAACCTGACGCTTGGGCAAGTGTCCCAGCTTGTGCGGCAGGGGAGTCTCGACCTGCCGGGCGGCAGCGTGGAGACGGATGAGGAAGAGATCACGATTCGGACGGAGGGGCAGAACTACACGAAAACCGACTTTGAGGACATTGTCCTGCTGGCCCGCGACGACGGGACGAAGGTGCGACTCGGGGAGGTGGCCGAGGTGGAGGATGCGTTTGCCGACGACTCGGATCTGATCACGCGCTTCAACGGCAAGCCGGCCGCCGTGCTCAACGTCTTTCGGTCCGGGGACGAGCAGGTGCTGAACGTGGAGGAAACGATCAAAACGTATCTCGACGAGGAGCTGCGCCCGTCGCTGCCGCGGGGGCTGGATGCGGCAATCTGGCAAAATCAGGCCGAAAACCTGCGCAACCGGCTCAACCTCCTGATCGAGAACGGCATTCTGGGGCTGATCCTCGTCATCATTACGCTCACGCTTTTCCTCGCCCCGCGGCTGGCCTTCTGGACGTCCATCGGCATCTTCCTGTCCTTTACGGGCACGTTCATCGTGATGCAGTACATGGACGTGTCCATCAATCTGCTGTCGCTATTCGGCTTTATTCTCTCGATCGGGATTGTGGTGGACGACGCCATCGTGGTGGGTGAGAACGTCTACGCCGAGCAGGAAAAAAGCGACAACGCACTGGAGGCCGCCATCCGCGGCACCAAACGGGTCGGCATTCCGGTCATCTTTGCCGTCCTCACGACGGTCGCGGCCTTCACCCCTCTCCTCTTCGTCGG
>CAYOWD010000024.1:0-6287 GCA_964407535.1 uncultured Salinivenus sp.
ACGCGGACAGGGGCGAACAATAGCGCCACGATCCAATGTCCGTGCCGAGCGAGGCCCGTCGAGAGTCGTTCTGTTGTATTTTTCCCTCAGAGAGCATGATGCGAACAGTCCTCTGTGCTGTGGTCGTTGTGGTTGCAACCGGTTGTGCTTCGGCCCCGACGGATCGGAAGAGCACGTCCAGGCCCGACCGGGAGGCGGAGGCGGTTGCTATCGCCGAGGAAGAGGATCGGGTGTCGGAGTGCTCCTTTTTGGCGGAGGTGCAGGTTGACTCGCCCTACGCCATGCTGTCGAAGGCCTATCCGGAAGTCAACTTTGCCACGCGCTACGAGATGCGCATCCAGCTTCGACGCGAGACGCGGCAGGCCGGGGGAAACACGGTCCTCCCCACGGAGCTGGAGGGCGGGCAGCTGCACGGAAAGGCCTATGATTGTCCGGAGCAAGCGGAGACGGCTGAGAAGCGGACTGGATGAAGACGGGGACAGCGCGTCCTTAGCAGGAAACCGCTGCGGGGGGGAGTGAGTGAACCATACCAGTCACAAACACGCGTCATCCTACAGTCGCCGCACCGAGAAGAAATGGGATCCTCGTAATCGTGTCGTCATGCAGATGAGGCATTTATAAACCATAAAGGTACCTACATGGAAAAGGGCAAATTGAAGTTTTTCGATACCTCCCGCGGATTTGGCTTCATTGAGCCGCTCGACGGCAGTGAAGATGTCTTCCTCCACGCCAACAACATTGCCGGAATGACCACGGGCGATGACCTGCGTGAAGGCCAGACGTTGCAGTACGAGACCGAGCAGACGGAAAAGGGCCTGAGTGCCCTCGACGCGTCGCCGGCCGATGAAGAGTCCAGCGGAGTGCTTTAAGGCTCCGCGCCGCGTCTCGAGGTATCGAGGCGCACCGCCATTGCGGCAAATACGAAACGCCCGTTCCGACGTCATGTCGGAGCGGGCGTTTCTGTTTTGGGGAGGGCCGAGCGGGGCCGGTGAAGGAAATCGCCGGCGAGTTCCGTGGGGGGGCGGGCGCTGCCAAAGGAGATCCCGGATCCCGATTTCCAAACGCATCCCCACTCCGCAACCAAACTAGTCCGGCAGCTCCGTTGGGGGCAAACTAGTTTGCCCGACACGCCCGTGTGTCGGATGGGAGCGGGGCCTGGACCCAGTGTGTATCGAGCTGCCGCCTCAATATTCAAGGTCTCAACGGCGTTTGGAAAGATACAAGTGTGGAGGTATGTAGGCAGTGTCCCGACGAATCGGAACTCGTTCCGAATCGGGGTATGGGAGTGGCGCACGAGTGCGCCTGGCCCATATACTTGTGCCCATACTGACACATCTGTAACCCCGAACTTTACAAGCGGATTTGGTATTATGCACGAAACCGACCTTTAGAAACGTATTCACGGATCGGTAGGGCGGATGCAAAACGAGCGTTGGAAGGAAGAGGGGGCAGCGTACTTGCAGGACATCCGTCACTCTGTACACTGATCTCAGGCAGACAGTATAACGTTTTCATATGTGCTCGATACGCAGAGGGGAACGAATCGATTGAAAAGGGAAAAGAGATTATAGTTTTCATTTACGGTTTCAATTCCAGACATTTAATATCGGGTACGATAGAGTTACGCGTTTCTTGCGAAGGGGCTTCTACTCGTCTAAAATGTTCTCTCCGGATGTTGATAGCATATTGCGTCCGAGCGACGATGCACTTTCGTCACTAGAGAGATCCCAGGTTCAGGCTCATCGCTTTTTGGTGCTTCTTGGCGCTGTACTAGGGGGGCTGTTTATTCCGTTATACAGCGTGAACAATCCGGGGGCCCTCGATCCGGTCTGGATTCGTGTGTCTATAGTGGGGTTTCTGCTGGCATGTTTTGTCGCCTCGTATCTGTTCAAAAGCGTACGACACCACCCTGCGTTTTGGAGTCGGGCAGCAATTGTGGGATCTACGGGATGGTTTGTTCTCATCACCGCTCTGAACAACTTTGCGGCGGACTATGAAGTTGGGCTTCTGATGTTGCATGCCATTTTCAGTGTTATTGCGGGACTCAGTGCCCGCTCGATTCAGCCCGTGCTATGGTTTACGGCTGGGAGCCTGGCCGGGACGGTTGGGGCCGTTCTGGTTGGGCCCGTGACGCTTCGGGCAGAGGCCGCCCTTCTGGCGTCGATGGCGACTGTCTCCCTCGTCGTGGTGGTGGTGACGCAACGCCTGGTCGCGATGCGGGAAGAGGTCGAAGAGCAAGAGACCCAGCTCCGGGGCCTGGCAAACAGCATTCCAGGGATTGTATATCAGTTCTATGCCCGTCCCGATGGGGAGTGGGGGCACCACTTCGTGAGCGAGCGCGCCGAGGAGATACTTGGCGTCTCTTCGGATCCGGAGCACTTTCTGGAGCGGGTTCGGTCTCGCATTCCCGAGTCGCATCGACGGCAGGTGATGGAATCGATGGAGGAGGCGGTGGCAGAGGAGACGGCGTGGCACGTCGAATTTCCGTTTGATACACCCGACGGGGAGCGCATCTGGCTCCACGGCACCTCGACGCCCGAGGAGCGAACGGCGGAAATTGTCTACAATGGGTTTCTGCTCGACATTACCGAGCGGAAGCGGGTCGAACAAGAACTTCGCACGTCGAAGCAGGAGGCGGAGAAAGCCAGTCAGGTGAAGACGGCGATGCTTGCCAACATGAGTCATGAGATCCGAACGCCGCTTACCTCAATCGTCGGGTTCTCGGAGGTGCTGAAAGAACGTCTGGAGGGGGAGCTGGGACTGTTTGCCCGCCGGACGTACGAGAGCAGCCGGCGCCTGCTGAAAACGCTGGGATCGGTGCTGCAGTTGGCGAAGTTGGAATCGGGGGCCACGACCCTGGAGCGGGAAGAGGTCTGTCTGTCGACAGTTGTGCGCGACACGGTCTGTCTTCTTGAATCGAAAGCAGAGGACAAGTCAATTGCTATTGATGTGGCCGGGCCTGCCGAGCCGGTGAACGGGCAGTGGAATGAAAGTGCGCTTCGCCGGATTAGTCGCAATCTGCTAGAGAATGCCATCAAGTTTACCCCGGAGGGCGGACGGGTGATGATCCGGATTGACCGGGTCGATCAGGAGGTGCGCCTGGAGGTGGAGGACACCGGCATCGGGATTCGGGATGAGTCCATTCCCGACATTTTTCAGTCCTTCCAGCAGGAGTCGGAGGGGATGCCCCGCCAGTACGAGGGAAGTGGGTTGGGGCTCTCGATCGTGAATCATCTTGTGACGGAGTTGGATGGGAGCATACACGTGGAGACGGAAGAGGGACGGGGGACGTGTTTCACGGTGCGGTTGCCCATTGCCGATCGGACGGACGCGTTGCCTCAGCGCGAGCCCGATCCGGCAGCCGCGCCCGGGTAAGGGACTGGCAGGGCGATGGCCTGTTGGTTGGGGCCACGGGCGGCTCCGCTACCGGAATGAGCCCGAATCCGGCGAAGGGATTTGGCGAGGGAGTGAGGGAGGCGGTGATGTTGCGCGTTCATCGTCCTCCTGTGGGCTTTGGGGAGCACGATGGGGAGACGTCGGGTAGGGACAGTGGAGAGACGGAAGCGTGATACCAACTCCGCAGCCGAATTAGTTCAGTAGCTCCGAGGGCGGCGGACGATTCGTACTGTGCAGGGGCGCCTGATGGCGGACAGGGGGATTTTTCTTTCGTGGAGGGAGCCATCATCGGCGGCGGGGCGGCGAGCGGATTCGGGAGGCGACCTACGCATCGAGTCAGCAACACGATGCAATTGGTGGGCACGCTGCACCAAAGTGTTTATCGGTAAACTCGTTCGGATGCGGTTCTCAACGGACATCTACAATACGTTTCGCCCGACGGATGAGGGGCTTTCCGCCCGGGAGGAATTCCAGATCCAGGCGTACCGGCTCCTCTTCGTCCTTGGCACTGGACTGAACCTGCTGCACATTCCGCTTTATGCTGTTGCAAGCCCCGACGCCGTTGATCCACTCTGGGCGCGTCTGGGCGTGTCGGCCCTGTTTGCCGGAAGCGTGGTGGTCTCGTACCTGTTCGAGGAGGTGCGTCGCCACTATGCCTGGGTTGTTATGGGCGTGATTGCGATTGTAACGGGATGGATCCTTGCCCTGAATGTCCTCAACGGCTTTGCGAGCGATTACGAGATCGGGCTTCTTCTCCTCCATTCCATCTTTACCGTCCTTGCGGGGATCGGGGTACAATCGATCCGGCCCGTGGTCTGGTTCTCGGTGGGGAGCCTTGCGGCGACGGTCGGTGTTATTGTTGGGAGTGGGGGGTCGCTCCTCGCGGAGGCGGTGCTGTTGGGGGCGATGGGGACTGCGTCGCTCGTGATTGGTCTCGGCGTTCAGCGTCTCATTGTGATCCGCGATGAACTTGAGGAGCGGGAGTCTCGCCTTCGGGGCCTGGCGAATAGCGTACCGGGGGTGGTTTTCCAGTTCTACGCCCGGGCCGATGGGACCTGGGGCCACCACTTCGTGAGTGAGCACGCGGAGGATGTGCTCGGGATTTCGTCGGTCCCGGACGGCTTTCTGAAACGGATCGGGAGGCGGATTCCGGCGTCGCATCGACAACGGATCCTGCGGTCGATTCGGAGGGCTGTGGCGAATCGGGAGACGTGGCGGGTGGAGTTTCCGTTCGAGACGCCGTCGGGCGAGCGCATCTGGCTCCTTGGGACCGCAACGCTGCAGGAACGGGGCGGGAAGGTGGTCTACAACGGCTTTCTGCTGGATATCACCGAGCGCAAGCACGCCGAGCAGGCGCTTCGGGCGTCGAAGGAAGAGGCGGAGAAAACCAGTCAGGTAAAGACGGCGATGCTCGCCAATATGAGTCACGAGGTGCGTACGCCGCTTACCTCGATTCTTGGGTTCTCCGAGCTTCTCGAAAGCAATTTGGAGGGCCATCTGCAGAAGTTTGCCCAGCGGACCCACGAGAGCAGTCATCGTCTTCTTGAGACGCTGGAGTCGGTGCTTCAGCTGTCGAAGCTGGAGGCGGGGGCCACGAGGCTGAGTCGAGAGGAGGTGGAGCTGAGATCGGTGGTGGAGGATACGGTTGGGCTCCTGGAGCCGAGGGCGGGGGAGAAGTCGATTGTCGTTGACGTGCGGGGGCCTGAGGAGCCGGTGGTCGGGGATTGGAACGAGAATGCGATAGGCCGGATCAGCCGCAATCTGATCGAGAATGCGATCAAGTTTACGCCGGCGGGGGGGCGCGTGGAGGTGGGGGGGGGGGGGGTGGGGTGGGGGGTGGAAGAGGAGGGGGACGATGCGCTCCTGTGGGTGGAGGATACGGGCATTGGGATTGAGGAGTCGCACATTCCGGAAATCTTTCAGGCGTTTCGGCAGGAGTCGGAGGGCATCCGGAAGGAGTACCAGGGAAGTGGGTTGGGGCTGTCGATTGTCGATCATCTCGTCAAGGAGTTCGGGGGGACGATTGAGGTGTCTACGGAGAAAGGGGAGGGGACGTGCTTTCGGGTCCGGGTCCCTTTGTCGGGGTAGGCGTTGGGCGTTGGTGGGTTGGGCGTTGGTGGGTTGGGCGTTGGTGGGTTGGGCGTTGGTGGGTTGGGTGTTGGTGGGTTGAGCGTTGGTGGGTTGGGTGTTGGTAGGGTGGACGGTTTGCGTTGGGCTTCGGGGTAAGCGTGTTCATTCAGGGGGGCGCTGCGTTTTCCTGAAGTGGGGAGGTTAAAACATCGAATATTGGAAGATTATGGGGGTATTGTATGGGGTATTTTTATGTCGTTTTCGTTTCAAGATGTCGGCCTTCGAAAGAAGAATGTTCGCACCGCGCGGTTCGTCCTCTCCCTCTATAAAATCTTAACGTTCAGTGTTTTACGTTGATACGATGTCGGAGAACGACCCGAATTGGGGACAAGTACCGTCCTCCGTATTTCGACATCACCGGACGGGTTTCGTATTACTGAGGTCGTTTTTCGATAATCAGACAGCATTATTAAAAAGCAAGATGGCACCGAATTAGGTTGAAAAATTTGGGTATGAAAGTTCTTGGGTGTGTGGGGGGGTCACTTGGTGCCCGTCTGTTTGAACCTATAATGACATTTTTTGCAACCTTGAACTTTGTAGGCGGATTTGGTATGAGTTGAGGACTTGCATTTGGGGGAGCGGCGTGTTTATCAAGAAGGCGGTGTTGTTGTGATCCGAGACCTGGATCCCCGTTATGGGGGGCGTCCGACGAGTGCGTGAACCGTTTTCGCGGCGGCTCGTAGGGAGGAACGAACGTGTAGATGCTATTCGATACGAACTGCCGGAGTGGCGGAATTGGTAGACGCAACGGACTTAAAATC
>CAYOWD010000024.1:6297-23702 GCA_964407535.1 uncultured Salinivenus sp.
GTGGGAAACGGTTTTTGGGAAATCGACGTTTGCAGGCGCTGAGGGTTGATTTTGGCCTCATCGCCATCGGACTTAAAATCCGTTGGGCCTTGTGGCCCGTGTGGGTTCGAGTCCCACCTCCGGTACGACGCCACGTTGAGTCTTAGGAGACAAGCAATCCGCTCTTCGGGTTCGTGGCTCCAGGGGGAGGAGAGGGGAGGCGGCATCTTGGGACGTGTCTTTATGCGAGATGCGGATTCACTCGACTTGTCTCCAGCATTTCTCTAGGACATCCCGTCGTGAATCGGACGCTCCGTCGGGGACCGGGTGTTCAGGACGCAACCCCTCACTCGTACGATTCTCTCCGGTCGTTGCGTTGGCGTCCTATGGTCCTATTGGCTTGTGCGTTGGGGACTTCTTGTTGTGGCCAGGGGCTTGTTGTGGCCAGGGGCCTTCGAGCCCCCGTCTCGCCCAGTCGGAACCCCAGGCTCCAATCCTTTGCGGGAGTGAGGAAGAGAGTGAAGACGCGTCGGCCGGCAGCAGCCTGTACGGGATGGGTCTGGGACAGCAGCCGGACGAGGCCCCCTCTCTCATTTTGTAAAATAAGAATTAAATCAATTCCGGGCGGACTGGAAGAGAGGAAGAACTCGGAACAACGAGATTGTAAATTTTGGTTGAACGAACGAAATCGGTTTAGTTATTTGGGCACATGTTCCGACGTGCGCAAGTAATCTTTTCTCCGTCGAGATGAGCTGTTTCCAAGTCGGTTCGGGGACCGTTGGGGCATGGACGTTGAGCGGCCGGACACGAGCGAGGGCATCCACCACAACGGCTCCGGCCCGATGGACGCGCAGGGCAGGAGAAGACGGGATGCGTGTGCTGGACGGAACGTGCTGGCGATAAACCATTGACTCGGGGGACTTGGCGTCGTCTGCCGAGGGCTACGATGGACAGCCGTTGATCTGAATTGGAGAGAGGAACCTCGCAGTACTGACCGGTTTGCTCGACGTGCCGATTCGGACGGTTTCAGATTGGGGAGGCGCTTCGTGTCGAATGTTTAACAACACCGACGGTGTTATGAGTCAACAGCTACGAGAGAGAAAGGTCAACGAAGCGATCGGTTGGGCCGTCATCGGAGCCGGCCTTGTTGGGGTATTTGTTCTGGTTCTTGCCCTGGCCCTCTGAGGCTCCGGCGTCGGCTGTGTTGCAAGTGGGCAGGAGCGGGGCGGTGGGGCCTTTCCACAGCGCGCTCTTTCAGGGATGCTGCAAATGGCGGGAAAGCAACGGCGTGCAAATTCATTCGGGGCGATAGGAGAGGGCATCTGACGCCGATAATGCCGTGGGCGCCGTTCCCGGGAATGGATGGAGTAAGCCGGGGCTTGTGCGCATTTGACGGCTGCATGCGTAGAGAGGCTGTCGTCTCCCTCGTTCGCGGGCGGGGGGCGTGCGGAGGCGCCTCGTGTGTTGTTGTCCGGAATCGGAGAGAGGACTGGGTGTCCCGTCAGTTACCATCAGGTAACTGATTCGTAAGGGCGGCGTGCCGCCGGAAACGTCCGGCTGCGTTCGCGTCCAATACAAGCAATAACGTCCATACGTTGCGTGTCTGGGGCAGTCTCCACCGAAAGATGGGCCCGTTCACTGTTTTCCGTCTTCTTTCTGTTGTCCGATGAGTACGCTCCCTGAAGTGCTTGCCGACGTTGCGGCGGTCGACTGTTCGGGCCAGACGGCCCTCGTCACCGGCTCCACGAATGGCATTGGCCGGGCGGCGGCCCTGGCCCTGGGGCGCCTCGGGGCCGACGTGCTCGTGCACGGTCGCGACGCAGCGGCGGGGCAGGAGGTGGTGGATCGGCTGATGGACGTCGGGGCGGAGGCGACGTTCGTCCACGCCGATTTTACCGATCCGGAGGCCGTTCGCGCCCTGGCGGCGGCAACCCGCGACTGGACCGACGGCCTCGACCTGCTAATCAACAACGCCGGCGGACTCTTTCGCAGTGGACACCTCGTCGGCCCGGGCATTGAGCAGACGTTTCATGTCAACCACCTGGCGCCGTACCTCCTGACGGCGGAGCTGGTGGATCACCTTCGGCCCGGGGCGCGGGTGGTCACAACGGCGTCGGCGGCCCACCGCGGGGCGTCGCTGGACCTGGATCGGGTGGACCGCATCGACGACTACTCCGGCATGCAGGCGTACAGCCACTCAAAGCTCGCGAACATTCTTTTTACGTCGGAGCTTGCGCGTCGCCTGGACGCGACGGGCCGACAGGCGACCTCGAATAGTTTCCATCCCGGATTCGTGCCCGGCAGTCAGTTCGGACGCTTTCTGCCCGGGCCCTTCGCGTGGCTCTTCCGCATGATTGGGGTGGTGCCGGGGACCGCGTCGGTGGCCGACGGGGCGGCGGAGCTCCTGTACGTGGCCGTGGCCCCCGACACGGCCGAGCGGGCGGGCGAGTACTTCTCGGGCCAACAGGCGGTGCCCCCGTCCGAGGCGGCTCGCGATCCCGACGCGGCGGCCCGGCTCTGGCGCCGCAGCGCGGAGCTGCTCGGCATCGACGAGCCGCTACCCATCGGCTCACAGGAACGCCCCGCTGGGGCTTCCCCGTAGCCGCGTCCGCGGTCCTCATCCCCGACCGGTTTTCCCGCTGATATCGGACGCGTTCTCTCCGCCGTCCTGACTCCGATCAAGCCGGTGGAGGGGACGATTGGGAGGCGGCCTTTCAGCCTGCTGTTCACGTTGGGAATCGGAACGGACAGGACGGGCCTAGTCGAGCGCCTGGACCATGCTGTTGCCCGTGTCGAGGCCCTCGCGGAGCGTAGCGTCCAGCCGGGCCGCGTCCGCCACCCAGTCCCCCGTCGCGTACACGCCCGCCTCCGCGGCGGCCTGGAGCGCGTCGGTCGGGGCGGTGGCCGAGGCGAAGGCGTACTTCCAGCCCTGATGATCGGTCCAGTCGGGGTGGGCGAGTCGGTCGTTGCCGACGATACCCGCGGCGGCCCGTGCGAGATGAGCGACGTTGTCCGCGGGAGGGGCGTCGTACCGCTCCGCCGCCCAGTCGGGATGGGCCTGCACGATCAGGACCGAGCGGTCGCCGGGCACATGGCCGGGTTTGCACTCTTCCCGCCCGATCCAGCGGATTGTGTGCGCTCCGTCCCTGTTCGCCAGTCCGTAGTAGGGCACGTCGAGTGCGCCGTCGTATCCCAGCACGGCGGTCCAGCCCGACTGGTACGAGACCGCGTCGGCGGCCGCGCCGAGCCGGTCGACGGCCGGGACGCCCGTGTCGGTCAGGAGGTCGGCCGCTTGCGGGGCCGGGGGATTGACGAGCAGGGCGTCGAAGGGGCCGTAGCGGGTGCCGTCGGTGGCCGTGAGGTGCCAGCCGTCGTCGTGGACAACGTCGGTCACCCGCGTCTCCGTTGTGACGGTCACGCCCGCCTCTCCGAAGAGGTGCTTGGCGAGGCGCGTGATCCCGTCCTCGTAGGTCCACCGTTGGGCCGCGTCGGTCGGCGGTTCGTCGATGCTGCCGTCTTCGTCAAACGTCCAGACCGGTCCGTCGACGGCCACGAGTCCGTCGTTGAGGGGACCGGTCACGAGAGCACGGACCCGCCCCCCGTCGTCGCTGAGGTAGTTGGCGCCGTACTCGTACACGAGGTCCTCACGTCGGCGGGCGGCGGCCCGGCCGCAGACGCCGCGCGACTTCTCGAAGACGGTGATGGCGGCGTCGGGGAGGGCGGGGCCGAGGACATACGTCGCGGCCGCTGCGCCACTGCCTGCGCCGATCACACCTATATTGCGGGACATGGGGCGGATGGGGGAGTTGTTGAACGTACGAAGAGGAAATAGAACGCATGCGTCTCTCCGGACGGCGTTCCGGGAGACCGGGGGAATACGGGATCCGTTTGGGAGGGCCGGCGCTACAGCCGAACGGCCTGCGTCCAGTGCGGCGTGCCCGTTCCAGGCACAGCGGTGAACGCGGCCGTACGATTGTAGGCTGGACCGCGTCTGCGAATGCAGGGGACGCGTGTGCTGTCGGGCGACCCAGCTGCCCGAAATGAGCGGGGGCGGGGAGGCATGGAGGCACGGGTGCTTCGTCGTGGAGGGCTCCCCGTGCTCCGTCCGAGCTGCGATGTCCGGGCCATACCGAATCCGGTTGAGGGATTCGGGTATGAAAGTTCGTAAGTGTGTAGGTATGTACTTGATGCCCATCCGTTTGCGCCCATACCAACATCTTTGCAACCCCGAACTTTGTAGGCGGATTTGGTATCATGCCGGTCGGCGGGTTGTTTATACGGATTCCAATTGGCGATGTCGAGATGCCATAGACGTCTGCTTCTGTCAAATCGGACAATCGCTCCCCAAACGGGTGCGCGTGAAAACGTTGAACGTGAGAAGGTTATGGGGAATATGATGTGCAGTCGTCCTGCTGGTCCCGGCCGGGGATAACCAGACATCATGATTCGGAAACGGCATTAGAGGAGAGGCGGGGTGGTAGGCAGACGGGCAGAGAGATCAGTTCCTTCGTCGAGGGCGGACGTGATGGTGACGGATCCATCCAGGCGCTCGACGCGGCGTCGGAGGCCTTCGAGCCCGAAGCTATGATTTCCGTTGGTCTCCTCCGGCACAAACCCCACGCCGTCGTCGCGGATGCGGAGCGACAGGTGGTTGTCCTTCCGAATGATCTCAACGTGCGCCGTGTCCGTGTCGGCGTGGAGGGCTACGTTGAGCAGCGCCTCCTGCACCACCCAGTAGGCCGTCCGTTCGACGAGAGAGGGAAAACGGGCGTCCGGGGCAAGCGTGGTGTCGAGGTCAGCCGCAAGCCCGTGTTCCTGTTCGAGATCGTTGATCAGGGACGAGACGGCCCCGAGCAGGCCGTGTTCAGTGAGGGAGGCCGGGTACAGTTTCCGCGAGATCATGCGGGCCGTTGTGGAAAGGCTGCTCACGAGGTCCTCAATGTCGTCAAAGGGGTCGGGGGAGACCGTTTGGCCGTTGAGTTGTGTGCGGGCGAGGTCCACAGTGAGCTGGAGAGAGGCCAGCAGGCCCCCCACTTCGTCGTGGATCTCCTGTTCAATTCGGCGGCGTTCTTCTTCTTGCACTTCCAGGAGGCGTTCCTGCATGCGGTGCCGTTCTGTGACGTCGGTCAGGAGGAGGAGTCGACAGGGACGAGTGCCTTGAATGGCAACGGTGCTTACGCCCAACTGGTAGTAGCGGGTGCCGTCTGTGCGCTGGAGCCGCATGAGAGGGGCGCCGGTCGCCAGGGCGTCGGCGGCCTCCGGAAACACCTGATCCAGCGGTCGGCCGACGGCCTGCTGGTCCTCAAAGGCATCCGGAAAGAGGGCGGTGGCCCGTCGATTGTAGTCCAGCACGGTTTGCGCGGCCGTTAGTACAATGACGGGCGCCTCGTGCTTCCCGGCAACCTGGACGGCTTGAAACTGGTCCTGGTAGAGGAACGACACGCCGATTGCGAAGGCGGCGACGCCCAGCGGTTCGTGCGAAATGTTGAGGAGCCACGGCACTGCCGTGCCCAGGCCGTTGAAGAGGAGGGGAAGCGCGGTCAGGCCGGCCAGCAGTCCCAGCTTGCCGCCGCTGGAACCGACCGCCCGAAAGAGCTCGAACAGCATGAAGTAGCCAACGGCCGCCAGCACATACGACAATCCCAGGAGGCCCCAGTATAGGGCATGATAGTGGAGCTTTAGGTGTGAAAAGGGCACCTGCGCCGGCTCCACGCTGTAGTAGAGTCCGTGCCAGGGATTTGTGAGCTTTGTCCCGACAATCACAACGAACACGAGAATGGCCCCGCGCTGGAGGGACGCATCGCGGTGGAGCGTACGGTTGGAGTAGGCGGAGCAGAACCAGAGCCAGGCCCCTACGGTTGCAGTGCCGAGGACGAGGCCCACGAGGTAGAAGCCGCGTTCGAGGCCGGGGGGGGAGGCCACAAACATGCCGAAGTAGGTGGCCGCCCATCCCGCGCTCATGACCAAAAGGACCACCAGGCCGCTTCGAGTGTCTGGATCGGACATGGAGCGGGCCCGGTATGCGCCTGCCAGACAGGCCGCTGCTGCAGTTCCGAAGAAGAAGAGATATGCAAGAAAGAACGCGTTCATAAATGCTGGTGTGGTGGGATCCACCGGACAAAGTAGGGAAAAGGAAATGTATGATGGGCAGTATCAAGGAGCCATACGAGAAACGTCGAACATGTTAGAATCTATTTGGGATATTTCTTTGCCGGTTCGGAAAAGAAATTTAGGGAAACTGAAAGTATTAAGCATTTTGAGGTCGTAAAACTGTAATAAAGTAGACGGTATGTGCAAAACGAAGGGCAGCCGGGGGCCACTATGCCCTCCGGAAATCACGTTGGTGGAGGAGGGGTTTCTTTTTCCCCAAAAGGTGTGCCCAAACTGGTCGTGAGGCCTGTTTGGAAGGAGTAGATGGGAATGGCGAGGAGAGGGGGAGTGGACGGCGGGACGACGACTACGGTCGTCCTCATCCGTCGGAATGCCGTTGTCTTCAAGCAATTCGAGGCGGCGTGTGCCCCCGGTGTCGTCTTGGGGCCGGACGGACATGCCCCGAGGGGAGCGGCTATACCGTGACTGTCAATCCGGGGCGAAAGGAGGCGTTTTCGCCGGGATGGCCCCGAGGGTTGGCAACGATGCGCGTGTTTCCGATCTCGTAGTCGAACGAGGCGTGGACGTGGCCGTGGATCCACAGCGATGCGTTCGAGGTGCGGACGAGGTGGGCGCGGCGGGCCACGAAGGCGGCGCTGGTTAGGGCGTTCTGGTACCGGGGATCGATCGAGCGTCGGGTGGGGGCGTGATGGGTGACGATGACGGTGGCTCGGGCATCGGTCTCCCGGGTGAGCTGCCGGCGAAGCCAGGCCACCGACGTGTGGTGATAGCGGTCCGTGTCGCGCGGGCGGAGCCGGCGGCGGGCGCGGAGGAGGTGGATCCGCCGGTAGTCGTCCATCTGCGACCGACAGGCCCGCATGGCCTCGGCGCGGCGGTCAGGGAAAAGCCCGAATCCCGTCCAGAAGGTACATCCGAGAAATCGCACGCCTCCGATCCGAATCGCGGTCCGCTGAAGAAAATACGTGCCCGTTGCTGCCTCCGCCGCGAGGGGGACGGGAGGAATGCGATCACCGGTCCGTGCCATGGCCGGGAGGCGTGCGTCCAGGTGGCGGTCGTAGGCCTCGTGGTTTCCGGCGACGCAGAGGACGGGCACCGCTGGAAACGTGCGGCGGGCCCAGTGGAGCGTGTCGGGGCCGCGGGCAATGTCGCCGGCCAGCACCACCACGTCGGCCCGGTCCCCGTCCGGAGGGGGGACCCGAAGGGCATTGGGTGGGGGATGATGTTCCAGGTGGAGGTCGCTGAGAATGCGAATGCGCACGGGAAGCGGGGCTACTGCGACGGAAGGGCAATCAGGCAGTCGCGGTTCGCGGGGCGGCACGCATTCGACGATGCGAATCGACAGATCGATTCCCGCGGTGGGGGAAGTTACAAACGTGCCCGGGCTGCTTCTGCCGGGATCACACATGTTACAGTTTGCCGATTTCTCCCGCCAGTGCCGGGCACCGGGAAAGGACTTCTCTTCATCAAGGTTTAGTTCTTGCACGTAAAAAGGGGAAGTTCCTCCAAAGGACGTGTCGTTCCATTTCGTCTTGTGCTCACCGGTCAGCGCCTTGTCATGAGTAGCCGTCTCGTTCTTGTGCTCTCGCTGCTTCTTTTGGGCCCCGGGTCGGCTGTGGCCGGGGACGAACGGGCTCGTCTCACAGCGGACGGAGGACAAGGCATGCGATTCGCGGTGACTGACTCGCTCCCCGAGCCGTCGCCGGACTTGTCCCCGCAGGACGTGGTTCGGATTCAGGTGGAGGCGCTGGGCAGCAACGACACGCCGTATGAGGGGGCAGGGATTGAGGCCGCGTTCAATTTTGCCTCCCCCGCAAACAAGCGCGCGACCGGCCCCCTGGATCAGTTTCGGAAGCTTTTTGAGACCTCGACCTACGGCCCGATGATCGATCACGAGGCTGCCACGTACAGTCCTCCGGAGATTGAGGGGCCGGTGGCTCAGGTGGGAGTCATTCTCACGACGAACGAGGGCACCCGTGTGGGCTACCTTTTTCTGCTGTCGAAGCAAGTGGAGGCGCCCTACGAGGAGTGCTGGATGACCGATGCGGTGCAGCGGATTTCGGTGGAGGAGGTTGCGGGACAGAAAATCTGACGGCTGTTCAGGCGCTCGTGCGGGTGCCGTCTTTCCATCCAGAGGCACGACGCTGCTGCCGGGGCGATCAGGGGGGCATGATTCGTGTGCAGAGGGAGTGCAGCGGGCCGCCGTCGGATGCGCATGCACTCAACTGCGGTCGTCCGTTTTGTCGGCAAAGATTTGGACGGCCTGGGTGCGCGGCCCCGTGAAGATCCCAACGCGACCGATGTGGTCGAGGGCACTGCCGATATGTATGTCCTCCGCCATGGGGGGCGGACACCGGTGGGGCGGGGCCGAATGGACCACAGCGAACGGGAGAGAAGGGCCGCCCATACGCGTCGAGAGAATGCGCGTCGTTGCGGGGGCGGCGATCGTCCCCGGAACGGGCGTGACGAGGACACGATGGGCCGTACGCTGTCCGGCTCCGTCTGGGGATCTGTCTTGTTGGGCGCAACGTACCCTTGTCCCACTTGTCGAGGACACCGGGGCCTGGAAAGAAACCTGCGGTGTCCTCGTGCACGATTCTTCGTTCTCCCGACCCCCCACGCTCCGTTGAGGATGCGTGCGGCTGTGCAGGCGGCCCATGTGCCTGGGGGCGGACCGTCACTCCTGCTGCATCGTGCAGGCGGACGCGGTATCATGCAAGGGCGGTTCGGGGTTCCGGGCAGGGCCTCGTTTTCTTTTTCCGAGCTGGCGTGCTGATGTCATGGATCGTTCTGTTTTGTTCGTGGGCGCTGTTATTATTGCAGGCATGCTTCTGGTCCCGCCGTTTGAAACCGGAGCGGTGGATCAGATTGGGGATGCCCTGCAGGGAGAGCGTGTGACGGCCATCGAATACGCACCGATCTGGTCGGGGGACGGGATGCAGGACGGGTCCATTTCGTGGAACCGTTTGCTGCTACAGATCCTGGCGGTGGCATTGGGGACGGTCGGCGTCGCGTATTATCGACAATCCTGAAGACGCCCAGGGGAACCGTCGCCCGAGCGGCCGGGGCGTATGCCCGCTAGGAGGCATTCGGGAGACGGTCCAGGAGGGTGTCGATGGTGGCCCGAACCGCGGCCTCGTCGACCTCCGCGTTGGGTTGGGGCTCGTGCAGAAGTTTTCGGTTGAGCCGCAGCGCCTCGAGAATCTGTTCGCGGTCGGTGCCCGTGACCTCGATCCCCGTCAGGGTGACGGGCGTCTCGTCGTCCGTGTCCGTATCGTCGGAGTCGAGCGGGAGAAGGGGCATGACACCAGTGCAGGAGATGATTCGACAGAGCGACGCTGCCCGGCGCGAGGCCTCATCCGTAGGTGTCCTCGCGCTGCTTCATGGCCTGCCGGGCGTTTTGCTGGAGCCACTCTCCGAGCTGGAGTGCATGCTCGGGCGTCATGACGAGGGAGGCCTGCACCTCCCGCGTCAATTCTCCACGGCTGACCTCGCTGCTCGTTTCGCTGAGGTCAATCTCGCCGCGCTCGTCGATCTGATGCGTAACGTGGTGCGGGATGCTGGCGCGTTCCACATACAAGTTGGCGACGACCGAGGCCCCGTCCGGAGTGGGGCCCCCGTGGGCGCCGGTGGCGGTCAGCGTTCGCACCTCGTCGCTGTCCTCGTAGACAAAGGTGAGTTCGTCGGGTTGCTCATCAGGCATGGTGGGAAAGCACAGAAGGAAAAGAGCAGACGGACACAGCGGGTCGATCAATTGTTGTTCTCGGCGGCTCGGCGACCCGCCTCAATCATCTCGGCCACCGTCATCCCGGAGCTGGTTTCTCGCTCCTGGAGGTCTCGGTACACTTGACCGGCAATGGTGTCGGGGTTGCCGAAGATTTCGTAGACCAGCTTGTAGAACGTTTCTTGTTGGTCGGCAGCCACTTGAATGTGAATGCCGTCTTCGGTCCGCAGCGACAACATTTCTTCGTCGGCGTAGGCCTCGTAGAAAACCTCGATGTCTTCATCCATATCTCGGGGAAAGGGGCTTGCGTACAGGCGGTAGTGAGTAGCGGGGAATGCGATTTGTGTAACCTAAGAAAGAAGAGGGAGACGGTCACACGGAATTTCCAGTCCATTGGACCTGAAAATGAGGATTGATGGCAGGGGCTCTTTTCCGGAGGCGGGTCCAACGGGCCGATTCGGGGACATTGACAACGACCGCGTCCGCCTCGAACGCTGATCGGTCCTCCACTTTCGGGAGGGGGACCGTTCTCACCCAGTGCCGAGGGCAGCGGAGCGGTGGTCGCGACTCACCTGGAGCCAGGCTTGGGTGGAGTAGCGGTAGTAGATGACGGCGGCGGGCACGCCGGTTTCGAGCACGAGGGAGGCGTAGAGGCCCCAGAGGCCGAGGGACGTGGTGGCGCCGAGGTAGGCGGCGGGGAGGCCGAACCCGAAGAGCCCGACCAGTTGGCCGTAGAAGGGCCATTGCGTGTCCCCGCCGCGGAGCGGCCCCATGCCGCCGCTCATCACGCCCCACAGCACCACGCTTACGCAGGCGGCGCGGAGGAGGCCCACGGTGACGGCTCGGGCGTCGAGGTCGGTGACGAAGAGGGCCCCGAGCGGCGTGGCGCTCACGAACACGACGGTAGCCCCCGCGGCGAAGGCCGCCACCGTAAAGCGGAGCGTTTCGCGGGCGTACGTCGCGGCGTCCTCCTCGTCCTCCCGACCCAGCGCCTGTCCTACGAGGCTGCTGGAGGCGAGGCCGAAGCCCCAGCCCGGGGCGTTCATGAGGGCCCGCACGCGGAGGGCAACGACGTAGGCGGCCACCACCTCGCTGCCGAACAGGCCCACGATGGCCAGCATCGGGAACTGCGCGCCGTTCTGGGCAATCTTGCGGAGGGCGAGGGGCGTGGAGATGCGTAGCAGGTGGCTGGCGTCGTTGCGGTCCCAGAATGGACCCGTCCAGTCGAGGCGGAGGGGGAGGGGGCCCACGCCGGGAAGACGGCCGCGCGTAAACCCCCAAGCAAACACGGCGAGGCCGCCGATGCTCCCCACGACCGATCCGAGGGCCGCTCCGATCACGCCGAGGTCGAAGACGAAGATGAGAACGGCGTTGATGAGAACGTTGACGGCGGCCCCGCCGGTGCGCACGATCATGGGGGTCCAGGCGTCGTCGGCCCCGATCAGGGCCCGGCTCGCAATCAGGTTGACCGCGGCGAAGGGCATGGCTAGGCTCGCCACCCGCAGGTAGTCGGTGCCGTACTGGATGGCGGCCTCGCCCGTGCCAATGAGGCGAATCAGCGGCTCCGGCACAGTCCAGAAGAGCACGACGAGCGGAATCGTAGCGACGATTGCGAGAATCGCGCTTACGAAAATCGCCACACTAATGCCGTCCCGCCGGTCGGCGCCGTACCGCTGTGAGACGAGACTGATTGTGCCGCCCGCGATGCCCCCGCCCAGCATGAACGTCATCGTCCAGAACGGCACGCCGTAGCCGACGCCGGCGATGGCGGAGGGGCCCAGCGCTAGGCCCACCATGGCGACGTCGGCCGTGGCCTTTGACATGCGGGCCAGTCCCGTCACGATGCGGGGCCAGGCCAGCTCGGCGATGCGGTGCGCCCGCGCCCGCGATAGGAGCCCCAGGCGAACCAGGCCCAGGCCGAGGGCGTGGATCAGGGCACGGACGGGATTGAAGGAGGTCGGCACCGGTCAGACAGAGCAATGTAGAAGGGCAAAACGATCCGGTCGCTGTACGGGACGATCTCTACCTGTCGGATCGGTGGACGTTCGTGCACCTCGAGTAACGACCCGGACTTCATGAGCGTCATACAGGCGGTCGTTGGCGAGGTCGTCCTCGAATGCGCAAATCGTTGGGCGTTCTGCGTTGGGGGTTTTGCGTTGGGCGTTTTCGCGTTGGGCGTTTTCGCGTTGGGCGTTTTTGCGTTGGGCGTTCTGCGTTGGGCGTTCTGCGTTGGGCGTTCTGCGTTGGGCGTTCTGCGTGGAGTGCGCGTATACGAGAAGATCGTATTCGGGGGAGGGGGCGCTTTGTGGGTCGGAAATGGGGCCTGGAATTGCGGGGCAACCGCAGCTGAGGCGTTGATCGGAGATTGGGACCGCTTTGGTCCTTCTCTCCCCATCCTGCCCGGAGTGGACGGCGGTTTGGATGGGGGCACGAACCGCTGTGCATCAACGTCCTCAGAGCCATCGCACTGTCCGGAATCGTGCATGCTTTCCGTTCCGTGCCGTCGTCGCACGGCCGCTACGCTCCGATGCGGGCCTCCACGGCCTCCGGCTGCTTCGGAAGGTCGGGCCCCAGCACGCGCGCCCCGGTTTCCGTGACGACAACGTCGTCCTCAATGCGAATGCCGCGCACGTCTTCGAAGTCTGCGATGGCGTCGTAATTGATGAGGTCGGCGTACCGGTTGTCCTCGCGCCACTGACGAATGAGCGCGGGGATGAAGTAGCAGCCCGGTTCGACCGTCAGCACAAATCCTGCCTGAAGGGGGCGGGCGAGGCGCAGGGCATGCAGCCCGAATTGCTCGCTTCGTTCCTGATTGTCGGCATAGCCGACGCGGTCTTCGCCGAGCGCCTCCATGTCGTGGACGTCGAGGCCCAGCATGTGACCGAGGCCGTGGGGGAAGAAGAGGGCGTGGGCCCCCACGTCGACGGCGTTGGCCGCCGGGCCGGTCATAAGGCCGAGGTCGATCAGGTGCTCCGCAAGCACGATGCAGGCGCGGCGATGCACGTCGCGGAAGGCCACGCCCGGCTCCACCGCCGCGATCGCCTGCTCCTGCGCGTCGAGGACGGCCTCGTAGACGGCCCGCTGGCGGGAGGAGAACGCTCCCCCGACCGGCGCCACTCGGGTCAGGTCGCCGGCATAGTGGAGCGGAGAGGTGCCGCCCGCGTCGACCAGCAGCAGGTCCCCGTCGTCCAGGGTGTGCGCGTACTCGTGGTTGTGCAGGACCTCCCCGTGGATCGAGCAGATGGGCGGGAACGAGAGGCCCTGTCCCCGAGCCTCGGCGATGCCGGTCATGCGTCCCACGATGGCCTGCTCCGAGGTGCCGGGCGTTGCCATCGTGAAGGCTGCTTCGTGCATCTCGGCCGTCGTGGCCACTGCCTGCTCCAGTTCCTGGATCTCCGCGTCGGATTTGAGGGCGCGTTGGGCAATGACGGCGTCCACGAGGGCGACGGACACATGGGCGTCCACGTGATCCCGCTGGAGCCCGAGGAGGGTAGACAGGCGCTGGTAGTGGCGCTCCCGGTAGGGGGGCAGGACGTGCACCGGTCGGTCGTGTTCGAGGGCCGTCGTCAGATCCTCCGCCAGGGCCGACGGGGCGGCGGTATCGGCAATGCCGGCCTGCTCGGCGTACTCGGACCGGGTGGGGAGGGGGCCCGTCCAGATGATGTCGTCCATGCTCGGGTCCGCGCCGTACAGGCAGGTGGTGCCGTCGTCCAGGTCGATAGCGGCGTCGAGCCCCGGCACGTCCAGGCCCGTGTAGTACAGAAAGGAACTGTCCTGCCGGAAGGGGTAGGGGTTGGCGGCGGCATTCATCGCGCTCTGTCGGTTGCCGAGCAGCAGCACGAGGCCGGAGGCGGGCGCGTCGCTCGTGATGAGCGTGCGGCGTCGCTCGGCGTAGGTCTCGGGGGAAAACATGACCGCGGCGCGGGTGGTGGGAGGGGGGCGACTTACCCGGTGTCGGGGGAGGCCTCGCGGTCCAGCACGCGGAGCAAGGCCCGGGCCTCCGACAACTCGTGGATTTCTCGGATCGTCTGGTACGAGGAATACACCGCGTAGGTTGTCACTAGAAGAACGGGAATCAGCCAGCGGAGCACAAGCGTCCAGGTGGCCAGGGTGTACAGCCATCCGCCCACGAGCAGACCGAAGTAGATGCCGGCGACGAGCATCGAGACCAGCGAGTACTGGGCCGTTGAGAGTCGACTGTCGACGCTCTCCAACACCTCCCCGTATCGTTCGTCTTCCAGGGCGTCGAGGTCGACCACCCCGGACAGTCCGGCGCGCAGTCCGTCACTGCCGTGCGGGCTGAGTCGATCCACGACCCGAGATTGCAGAAGGCTGGAAGAGAGGGTAGACATGCCGAGAGAGGCGGTTTGTGGAAGGCGGATGCGCTTACGAGTGCCCGTAACTACTCCTCACAAAAGAAAACATACAATACGCGTACGTTCTTCCGGACGGATCAGGGCGAAAAAGGCGTGAGATTGTACGGGCGGTGGGCGCCTCGTCCCGCAGACGCCCAGGACAATTGAAGGAATCTGGGGAGGGGCGGGGGCCGGGTATGTGAGTATATACGTGACGCACATCCGGGCGGCCGCGTCATGTCTCCGATCTGAATCGAGGGATTGCCCCGCTCGGGCCACGTCCGGCACACCCGCTCCATCGCGTATACGACCGGCGGCCGGTTCCACCATTCCATTCGGTCTCTCCCGACCGTGTCGCTGCTTTCCCCTCCGCCCTGCTAGTGATAGACGGTCCCGCCCCCGTTGTCTCAATTTGCCAAACTCTCGGAGAGCCCCTGTAGCCACGGGGAGCTACAAAAGATGCTGCGACGCTAGAGGCCACCCACTCCGAGGCTTGTTGCGTAGTCTACTAAACCGTCAAAGGTTGAAATGACCGGCCGAGAGCCCCAGGGCGTTCAGCAGCCACCAGAAGAGTAGGTCAGTGTGAAGCGATCCTCCCCGATGCGATATGCCTCTGTGCAGCTTCTACAGGAAGCAGAGTCGGGATGCGTGCGACGGCTACAGCAAAATCCAAACTTCAACAGATCGGCCCTTCCATCTGAATCCGTATCAACGGCGGCCTCCACTGTGGACTCTTTAAATCCGTCTGGAAGTTCTCGTCCTACACTATCCAGTAGGGTTGCGTTTTTTGCTTTTGGCTTTAAAACCAAAAAATCGAATTGATCTTCTAACTTTCCGTATACTCCCCATCCCCTTTCATTTTTTAGTTCAAATTCTGTTTTGTATTCTTTATTGCCTTCTATACTACACACGTGTACTCTTTCTACTTCTTTAACTTTTACGTCAAAAGCATCAAATTTTTTGGTCATGGGTAATATAGTCAGTGAATCACCTTTTTCTATCTTGTTTTTGGTAGCTTCGACATATATATTTATTTTATATTCTAAGTTTACTGCCGTTCCTCTAGAGATTATCTCTGTATTCTTACTTGTCTTCGATTCCCTTTCATGGCTATAGCTGCTAAAAGCGAGTGTAAGTATTACTACTAAAAAAAAAGCAGATAAGTATTTTTTGTTTGCTTTAAACATAACTTTGTTCATCTTACTCTGATGTGATAGTGATCGCTGTGGTCATTTCTTAATACGTATGAACCCAAAACGTTCTCCTTTATTTCCTCCTCTATTCCTGCATCGCCAAATAGCACTGAGGCTATCATGTGGGAGCCCCTGCTCTTCGGCGATTCGCGTTTCAAAAGCTTCAAAAACTTCCGAGAGTGTGTTTCGTGGTAGGCATCATCGCCCACATCAAGCGGCGATCCAACCTGTTGCTCCACCTCGACCATCGGTCGAACATCGGCGACCCGGCCGCGGGAATGCCCACTGTGGTCAAGACAGTACACGGTTCCATCTCTCTCCTTGGTAATACTGCAATCGCCGGGCTGTACCATGATGCCTTCATGAATGTCGACGGCCGTCCATCCTTCCTCGGTTTCGGTAAGCTCTTCGTCCTCGGGCGGAATCTTCCAGTAGTCTCCCCCCTGCGGACGCGTCATATCTCCAATCTGAATCAGCGGAGGATCCGGCGCGTCCCATTTTCCCGGGTCCCACCACTCCTCCTCCCATCGGTCGAGATCGGCCCACTTCCGACACACCCGTTCCAGGGTGTATACGATCGGGGGCTGGCCCCACCACTCGTACCTGTCCCGCTCGGGCCGGTCCTCTGTTCCGTCCTCATAGTGATGGACCGCCCCGTCGCAGTTGTCTCGATCAAGCAGAATGAACCCCGTTGGCCCATCCCGGTGCTTGCTCGCTACATTGACGCGCGAAGATACTCTGCCACCAGGTCTTGTTCAAGCCGAGCCCGCATCGTGGACCTGACCCGTGTTGGTGCCGGCCCCCACAAATCCCAGCGATTGCCCATCTGGATCAATCCGGAAAAGCCTTCTCTGAGAAAGTCTGTAAACTACTTTCTTCAGCTTGGCAAAGACCGTGCTCAGCTATGAGCAAAAACAAAATTTAGAAACTTATCCGCAGATCCGTAATCTAACTGCCATTTACAGACGGCAGGACATACTTCGGTACATTAGAATACTTTTTTTGTCGCTTAGTGTATATGATTTAATGCATTTTTTTCTATGTCATTGTTTTTACCTTTACACCTCCTACTACAGCAATACCTAAAACTAACTATTTTTGCTTCTCCATCTCCATATCTATCTATTATTACATCTAAGTTTTCTTTTTCTTTAGGTAGACTTAGATTTGTACTATCCAATCTCTTGACAGATTCAGAGTGCGGATACATTATGTAGGCAGTGTGAAACTTTTTATCCTCACTAAGTATATTATTTTTCGATTCTTTAGTGCTTATTTTTTCGTTACTTATAGTTCTTGATTCTATTTCTAGTACATCTTTTCCATCTTCTAGTCCGCATGCTTTTTGCTCACTTAAATTTCTAACTTTCATTTTAAATATTTCTAGTTTTTTGTCTTCCGGAACCACTGTCACTGTATCACCCTCTTCTATGTCTGTTTTTTCGAACCTCCAAATGTTGATATAGCTCGAACCCTTTTCAATCATTATTTCCCCATGTGTTATTATTTTTGATTTTTTATTTATGTATTCCCCTTTTTTATGCTTAAAATCTCCACTCTCCTCTCCTAAAAGTAAGACGAAAAAGAAGAAAATAAGTACGAGAGAAAATAAATTTTTACTCATGTTTTATAATTATATTTTTTTTGATTACATTTTACAATTTAAATAAAAGTTAAACTATTTTCAGGTGGTAATGATCATTGTGATGAATTAGCTCCTCCACAAAGTTGTATTTTCTATGAATTTTTGGATCGTTGAAGTAAATAATACGCACCATCTTTTCTCCCCTGCTTATAGGAGACTCATCTTTTACTACCTCCACGAACTTACGTGAGAGATCTCGATCGTACTTATCTACTTTCCAGGTGAGCGATTCTTCACACTGTTCCCGTGTCGACACCATTGGTCGAACGTCGGCAACCTGTCCGCGAGAGTGTCCGTCATGATCAAGGGCGTATTCCGTTTCGTCCCACATCTCGGTCGGGGGATCCCACGACACCTCGTCGGGCGTTACGAGAATCTCCTCGCGGATGTCGACGGCCGTC
>CAYOWD010000025.1:0-4457 GCA_964407535.1 uncultured Salinivenus sp.
GATCTGGTGGTCGGTGTAGACGGCCAGCTTGGCGCCGGGCCACTCGAAGCCCTTGTGCAGCGACTCCACC
Organism: uncultured Salinivenus sp.; assembly: GCA_964407535.1. Classification (GTDB taxonomy): domain Bacteria; phylum Bacteroidota; class Rhodothermia; order Rhodothermales; family Salinibacteraceae; genus Salinibacter. Next base: position 71 of record CAYOWD010000025.1, read on the forward strand.
ACGAGCCGGGCGATGCCGTGGTCGATCTCTGTCTCCAGCAGGTCGCGCAGCCGGGAGCTTTGGCCGTGGCTGTCGCAGAGGATGAACGTGTCGAGGTCGGCGTCGCTGTTTTGCGACAGCTGCTCCCGGACGAGGTCCATGTCGCTGTTGAAGGAGGGCTGCGGGTCGGCCCCAATCTCCAGCGTGTCCGCCGGGGTGCCGTTGGTGGGCGTGGCGTCGGCGAAGGTGCCGAACTGCATGCGTGGGTGCTGCTCCAGCGTCTCCACCAGCCGGGTCCCGTTCAGGTAGCGGTCCTCCGGCGGCGTCAGGTCGTCCGGATCCTGCTCCGCCTCGTCGTCCTCCGCAAGCTCGGCCCGACGCTCCTCGTAGGCGTCCGCGGCGTTGTCGTACTGCACCTGCACCTCCTCTCGAATCTGGCCCTCGTCGACGGTCGCGAGAACAACGTCGTCGGGCAGGTACTCGAAGAGCGGAATCGATCCCCGTGCCGCCTCTTCGCGTTCCAGGTTGGGCACGAGTCGGGCGGTGGTGAGGCGGCTCACCGAGCGCTGCGTCTGCGGGTCGAACTCGCGCAGGCCGTCGATTTCGTCGCCGAAGAAGTCGACGCGCACCGGGTAGCTGCCGGCGTAGGGGAAGACGTCGAGGATGCCGCCGCGGCGTGCAAACTCACCCGGTTCCTCCACGAATTCCACCGCCGAGAAGCCCTGCTCCACGAGCCGATCGGAGAGGGCCTCCAGCGAAATCTCCTCGCCCTTCTTGACAGTGAGCGTATCCCGCTGCACGGCCTCGCGCGGCGGGACGAGTTCGCCCGCTGCCTCCACGCTCGTCACCAGAATGTCGTCGAACCCCTCCGCCAATCGCTGGAGCGCATCCGCCCGTTCGATAAGGGGCGTCGAGTCCGACATTTGCTCCGGGTCGTACGGCGTCTTCTGCGTGGCCGGCACACGCAGCAGCGCGTCCTCGGGATCCGACAGGAGCTGTTCCAGATCGCTCTGCAGGTACGCCGCCGCGTCCTCATCGGGCACCAGACAGCAGAGGGGCACGCCGGGCGTCCGGTGGAGGTGGTAGAGCAGGAACGCCGGGAGGGAGCCGGCGCTGCCCGTCACGTGCAACACCGAAGACGCTCCGGCGTCCTGAGCATCCTCGGTCCACGAGCGCAGGCGGCTCACCGCCGTGGTGGTCTCGATGCGTTGGGCGATGGAAGAAAGAGACACAGGCGTCTAGGCGCTTGATGAGAGAGGGCGAACGGGAACGGGGGAGCATGGAGAGAGGGGCCTGAAGAGCGTTTTCTCTCTCCCACGCTCCCGCGCTCCCGTGCTCACATTCTATCCCCAAACACGGAAAGGCCGACGCGCCCAGCTCGCGCTGGGGACGGCGGCGGTGTTGCAAGCCGGTTTGGGGAAGCAACGTGTTCACTGAAGGCACCCTACGTCTCCAGGGAAACGGAAGATTCGTAATGCAGGGGCGGAAGGGAGTGGGAAAAGAAGAGTCGCAGACGTTTCACGTGAAACGTCATCCCGTTCGGCATCTCGTTGATCCTCTACCGCGACTCAGAATGAAGGAAGAGGAGGGGACGGCAATCGCATCGTGTTGTGAATGGGAGCGTGAATGATTTTCAGGGCGAACCGGTCACTCGCACAAACGCCCACGACGCACTGGTGCGTCACGCACATACAATCCCGGCACAGCGGGGAATTTTCGGGCAATGAGCCTCCATCGGTTGCTCGCATTGTAAACGTGCAATCGCCCTGGAGAGGAAGGTGTCGGCTTGCGAAAGTCCCGTCAAAGTTCCGTCGATCAAGAAGCAGGTCGGTAACTGTGAGCGTCTGCCGTCATTTCGGCTCGGGAGAGCATCCCCGAAAGAAGGGATGGCCGTTTTCTGTTGCCGATCCGTTTGTCATGACGCATTCGAACGATGCCTCCCGGTTCTCGCTCGTCCATCGGAGCCCCGTCTACTACGGCTGGCTCGTGCTCGCCATTTCGACGCTCGGCATGGCGGCGACCCTTCCGGGGCAGACGGCGGGCATCTCCCTGTTCATCGACGCATTTATTGAGGACCTTGAGCTCTCCCGCTCGCTCGTCTCCTGGTTCTATACGGTGGCGACCGTCCTCGGCTCCCTGCTTCTGCCGCTGGTGGGGCGTCTTCTGGACCGGTACGGCCCGCGCTGGATCGCCGTGGGCGTGATTGCCCTCCTCGCAGCAAGTTGTGCGGGAATGAGCTGGGTCCGCGGGTGGGTCGGGGTCTTCGTCGGATTTGTGTGCCTCCGCGCCTTCGGGCAGGGCGCACTCGCGCTCATCAACAACCACGCCGTCAATCTGTGGTTTGAGCGGCGGCGCGGCCTGGCCGTCGGCATCCTGGGGCTCGGCATGGCCGGCGCCACGGCCCTCTTTCCGCCCCTCATCGAGGAAGGTATTCAGACGTACGGTTGGGAGACGACGTACCTTCTCATGGGCGGACTGCTGGCGGCGATCATGTTGCCGCTCGGGGCCGTCCTGTACCGCGACGCGCCGGAGCACTACGGCCTCTCCCCGGACGAGCCGACGACCGATTCGGCGACGGCGCCCGACGCCGAGTCCACGTCGACCGTGCGGGGCGTCTCTCCCGACACCGCCTATCGAACCTGGACCTTCTGGCTCTTTACCGCCGCGGGCGTGTGCACGGCCGGGCTCGGGACGGGCCTTCTCTTCCACCACTTCTCGATTCTGGAGACGGGCGGAGTCGGGTCGTCGGGCGGGGTGGGACGCGACCTGGCGGCGCAGTTCTTCATCCCGCTCGGGGTGGTGACGGCGTTCTTTAACGTCGGCACCGGCTGGCTCGTGGACCGCTTTCCGCCGCGCCTTCTCCTGGCGGGACAGCTCGTGCTCTTCGGGGCCATGATGGGCCTGCTTCCCGCGGTGAATACGACGGTGGAGGTCTGGGCCTACGGCGGCGTGTTCGGCGTGACGCAGGGCATGCAGGAAGCGCTCCTCGGCAGTGCCTATGCCTACTATTTCGGCCGGGCGCACCACGGCACCATCCGGGGACTCGCCAACACCGTGTTCATCGGCGGGACGGCGGTCGGGCCGGCCCTTCTTGCACTCGGCCCGGATGTTCTGGGCGGCTTTGCGCCCATCCTGTGGCTTTGTGTGCCGGTTCCACTTGTGCTCGCGACGGCGTCCCTCGCGGCGTGGGCGACGGACTGGGACGCGGCGGTGCTGGTCGAGACTCGATAGGAGGGAGCTGGGGGGGGGTTGTTTCACGTGAAACGCTGGGCCGACGGGTTGAGCGAGGGCGCGGCCCGATGTTTCACGTGGAACGGAGGGGCCTGCTGCCGTCCGCAAAGACGAACGTGAGGACGAGAAGAGAATCAATCGAGCAATGACTCGGAAGGGGGAGATCTCACATCGGCGGATCCTCGGATGCTTGCTCATCGGCAGGGGCCTTCGAGAATTGATCGCCGAGTTGCTCGCGCTGATCGGCGAGGTCGCGCTCATGATCGGCCACGGCGCGACCGCGGGCCGCCGTGTCGCCGGACGCGCGAGTTGCAAGTTCGTCGAGACGATGCTCGCGGCCGTACACAATCAGCTGGTCTTCGGGACGGAGGCAGAGGTCCGCCGGTGGGGCGCCGATGTAGTTCTCGCCGGGCCGGGAGACGCCGAGAACCAAAACGCCTTCGGAGGGGAGGTCGAGGTCGGCAAGGTTGCGGTCTGCAAGCCACGTGTCGGGGGCAACCTCGATTTCAACGACCCGGTAGTCTTCCCGAAGCCCGAGCAGGTCCGCGTAGTCGCGCAGTTCCAGGGTCGTGTACCGGTCGAGCGTCCCTTCGATGATCGGGGTCAGGAGACGATTGAAGAGGCGACTCCGGGCGAGCGTGATGAGCGCCCCAATGCCCGCGATCAGAACGAGGAGGCGTTCGGGCGTGGCCTCCCCGGCGTCCACAAACGATAGCAACAGGGTCGCGATGGAGGTGACGGCCCCGACGGAACCGAGCCGAATGAGGAGCACCGCGACGCGGCGACGGGCGGGATCCTGTGTCACTGCCTCCGCTTCGTCGGTCGTAAATCCGGCGCCGGAAAATGCGGACAGGGACTGAAAGCGCGCCACTTCCTCCGACAGGCCCGTCATCCGAAAGGCGACGGCCCCAGTGCGCACGATCAAGAGGGAGAGTGCGACGACGATGAGGAGAGAATACACCGCAGCCATGACCAGTCAATCATTGTCCGTAGGGCTCGCGAGGGCGGCCGTACAATGTACGCGTGCAACGGAAGCGCGTTGGTCCGTCGTCCGGCAGATTGCATTTGATGGGCGCGTGTCCGGAAGAGGTCGATGGGAGGCGCCCCCACGAAAATATCCGGCATGCGATTCGAGCCGATTTCCCGAAGGCAGAGACGATGGACACACCCAAGTGTT
>CAYOWD010000025.1:4467-23489 GCA_964407535.1 uncultured Salinivenus sp.
GAAGCGCGTTGGTCCGTTTTCGGGCAGAGTGACCGTAGTTGGCGTGTTGACGGAAGGGGCAGGTGGAGGGGCGCCGTCTGCACGAAATCATCCGGTACTTGATTCGAGCCCACTTCCCGAAGACAGCGAGGGACACACCCAAGTGTTGGAGGGTATAACCAATCACTCCTACAAAAAAACCGATTCGGAGTCATGCAAGTTACCCGTACCCCCGCCGACGTACTGGCTACGCTCTCGCGGCGGTATCGCGAGCATTACGGTAATCGGATCGTCGGCATTTATGCTGTGCCGGAGTTCCCCTTTTCGGATGAGGGACCGGGAGATGAAGAGGATGACGTACGAGCAGTGGAAGTAGTCGTGATCCTTCACGGACCGTATGACCACTTTGCAGAGACAGACCCCATCGTAGACATCGCCATGAGCGTGACGGAAGAGTTTGACTGGTGGATGGGCGTGTTTTCCCGTCACGCAGAGGAAGGAGATCGTCTTGCCGAATGGGCGCGGGAGCGGGGGGTGGAAATATGAGCTCTGAGTCCGAACGACTACAAAGTGCCGAACGCCGTCTCGAAGCGGCCGCTCTGCTTATCCGAGAAGGATTCGAGGCAGACGCTGGAAGCCAGATGGCCACTACCCGCGTTGTGGGTTGTGCGTCTTGCGAGTTGAGAGGACTCTTCGTTCGGGGAAATTAAAATGACAGAGGGCAATCCGGAGGTTCGCTCCGTTTCGGCGTCTCATTGCGGACACGCTCAACGCAAAACCAGCTAACGCAAAACCCGCTCAACGCAAAACCTGCTAACGCAAAACCCGCCAACGCAAAACCCGCCAACGCAAAACCCGCAAACTCACAACTGGAGACGCCCGTCTCGTGAAACGGTCGAGGAGTTCATGGAACGAGCCGAGCAGTTCGTTGCACAGTCGGCAGCAATCGTCGACGAAGCGGAGTGAGGAGGAGCAGTCAGCCTTGGTTGTCGATTGCCGGTCGCACGAATCCGTCCGCGGCGTTCAGCCGCCGTTGGGCCTCCGTGGCGTCCACGTCCGCAAGGATCATCACAATGGCCGTCTTGACGTGGCCGTCGCACTGCTCAAGGATCGCGTCGGCCTCCTCGTACTCGACGCCCGTCACCATCATCACGGTACGAATGCCGCGCTCCACAAGCTTCTCGCTGGTGCGTTGCAGGTCCACCATCATGTTCTCATAGACCTTGCCCATCCGCACCATTGCAGCGGTGGTAATCATGTTGAGCACCAGCTTCTGCGCGGTGCCGCTTTTCATGCGCGTCGAGCCCATAATCACCTCCGGTCCCACGACCGGGCAGATCGCCACGTCCGGCGCCACGTCTAGCTCGTCGCGGGGCACCGTCGTCACGAAGAGCGTCGGGCAGCCGATGACGTCGCGGGCATGCTCCACGGCTCCTACCACGAACGGCGTGCGCCCGCTCGACGTGATTCCGCAGACCACGTCGTTCGCAGAAACATCGCGCTCGTCGAGCGCCGCCGCGCCGTCCGCCGGCACGTCCTCCGCGCCCTCCTGCGACCGAAACACCGCCTCGGGGCCCCCGGCAATGATGCCCTGCACTCGCTCCGGATCGGTGCCGAACGTCGGGGGGCATTCCGACGCGTCGACCACCCCGAGCCGCCCGCTCGTCCCGGCCCCCACGTAGAAGAGCCGCCCCCCGTTTTCGAACGCCTCCACCACGTGCTCGACCGCCTCCGCGATGCGCGGAATTTCCCGGCGAACCGCGATGGGCACGAGATGATCCTCCGTATTGATCACCCGCAGAATCTCCTCCACCGAGGCGGTGTCGATGTGCGTCGAATTGGGATTGCGTTGCTCGGTAGCGAGCGATTGGAGGTCCTCGAAGAGGTCGGAATGAGAGGTCATCGGATGTGGAACGGGTTCGGAAGAGGGCGGCACCACCAACAAACGGGAGGCGGGTCCGGGCATCAAGAGCAAAGACGGAAAGCAAAAGGCGTCACGTGGAACGACGAGAATAGCCCCCCTCAACTTACAACGCACAACCCAAAACCCACAACCCAAAAACACCCAACCCATAACCCAAAACGCGCAACGCACAACGCATAACCCACAACTCCCAACCCGTATCGCAACACGCATCCGAATCTAAACGGCCCCCGACCCGGATCGGAGCAAATGCGGCCGCCCCAACGCCGTCGACGGAGATGAACGAAGGTACTGAAGCGGGCGTAAGGGAGCGTCCAGCGGCAAGGTACTGCCGCCCCGTACCGCCCTTCCGGAAGAAGCACGGCGGCGCCATCCGTCGGTCGTCATGATCCTTCGCTCACTCCGCCTGCGCTCGTTCCGTGCTCACGCCGAGACCGAGCTGGCCCTGGCCCCGTCCGTCAACCTGCTGTACGGTCCCAACGGCGCCGGGAAGACCAACGTGTTGGAGGCCGTGCACTACCTCTGCCTCACGAAGAGTTTCACGGCCGCGCGCGACAAGTACGCCGTCCGGAAAGACGCCCCCTACTTCGAAATCGAAGGCACCGTCGAAGGGGTGCGCCAGACCCCCATCGAGGTGCGGCTTGCTTACGTCCCGGGCGAGGGCAAGAGCCTCTTTGTCAACGGCGCCGAGCTGGATCGACTGGCAGACATCGTCGGGGTCCTCCCCGTCGTCATTTTTTCGCCGGAGGACTACGAACTGACAGCCGGGGGACCGAGTGAGCGCCGCCGCTTCGTCAACAACATCCTCAGCCAGGCGCGGCCCGTGTACATGGACGACCTCATGAAATACCAACGGGCCCGACGCCAGCGCAACGAAGTACTGCGGAGCTATAAGAAACGGCCCGATCCCCCCCCGCCCGAACTCATCGAGCCGTGGACCGAAGAGCTCATCAGCCTCGGCAGCCGCGTCGTGTACCGCCGGCAACAGTTCCTACAGGACTTCGGCGAGTACCTCACCAAGGCCTACGAGCGCATCGACGCGGTCGCCGAACGCCCCAGCATCGAGTACGACACCATTGCCGACCTTCCGGAAGAAGCAACGATGGAAACCATCGAAGAAGCGTTTCACGCCGCGCTCGACCGGAAACAAGGGCAGGAACGAGATCGGGGAACCACACTCGTAGGACCGCAGCGCGACGAACTCATCTTCCGTCTCGACGACCTCAAGGTGCGCCGCTACGGCTCGCAGGGACAGCATCGCACCTTCGCCATGGCGCTGAAGCTCGCGCAGTACTTTTACCTGGACGACCGCAGCGATACGCGACCGTTGCTCCTGCTCGATGATGCGTTCGGGAAACTCGACGCCGAGCGGACCGACGTATTCCTCGATCTATTGCGATCCGACGCGATCGGCCAGAGCCTGATTACGGCCACGAATCGATCGCCCTTTGAACGGGTGCTCGACTTCGACGACGACGCCCACCGCGCCCTTGCCGTAGAACGGAAGGGCGATCGCGCTCGCGTCATGGGCAGCGTTCCCCGCGAGACACCGTCCAATTCCGGTTCTGCTGAACCGCTTTAGATCGGTGGGGCCGATTTCCAGCGGGGCCGTCTGGGATTGGAAAGCTACCACTCCGAACGATGATCATCGCCACGTCTCCAATTAACTATTTTTACGTAAGTATTTGTTTATAAAGGGTTTGTAATCAGAAAGACATGTAGGCGGGGGAATGGAACGGCACACGACAGAAGCGACGGAGTAAATGTGACGATTCCGGGTGTTGACTGCAAACGCAGCCTCGGGTTTCTTACCTACTACGAGGAGCCGGTTCCTCGTTCGTGTTCACTTTGCCAAGCCTTCCCGGTCGCGATGACTGATTCTCCACACCCCCCGATGTCCATTCGGCGGATGGCACTTCGCCTGCTGGTGCCGATGCTGCTGCTTACAGTAGCCGGGGCCGGCACGGGCTGCGTCACGACCGGCACGAATCCGGTGTCCGGCAACACGCGCGCCTACGCCTACAGCTGGGAGGAAGAGGTCGAGCTTGGCAAGAAAGCGGACAAACAGATTCAGCAGCAGTACGGGACCTACGACAACGAGGCGCTACAAAAGTACGTTGACGACGTGGGTCGGGAGGTGCTGGCGGAGAGCCACATGCGACGGCCGGACGCGCCCGCAAAGTTTCGCAATACGGAGTTTACCTTCCGGGTACTGGACAGCCCCGTCATCAATGCGTTTGCGCTGCCTGGGGGATACGTCTACGTGACGCGGGGGTTGATGGCGCATCTCAACAACGAAGCGCAGCTTGCGGTGGTGCTCGGGCACGAAGTCGGCCACGTTGCCGGTCGCCACGCGTCGAAGCAGGCGGCAAAGCAGCAATTCATGCAGGGACTGCTCGTCGGCGGAGCCCTGGCGAGCCAGGTTGCGTTTGGGGGAAATGCGGCGGAAAATGTGCTCGGACTCGGGGGAAATGCCGCGCAGCTCTTGTCGCTCAAATACAGCCGCGGCAACGAGCAGGAGTCCGACCAACTCGGCGTGGAATACGCTACACGAGCCGGCTACGATGCGGCGGAAGGGTCCGAATTCTTTACCTCCCTAAAACGGCAGCGGGAGCAGAGCGGACAGGCGGTCCCGACCTGGCAGTCCACCCACCCCGACCCCGGCCAACGCGAGGATACGGTCAAAGAGCTTGCGGCCGAGTGGGAGCAAAAAGTGGGCGGATCGTCCAGGATGCGGAACCAAGAGGCGTACTATTCTAGCATTGACGGCATTGTGCTCGGCGAGAATCCGCGTCAGGGCTTTACGGAGAACGACGTGTTTTACCATCCGGATCTGAAATTTCAATTCCCCGTCCCAAGCGGCTGGCAGGTCCAAAATCAGGCGCGCCAGGTGGCAATCGTGCAGCCCGATCAGGAGGCCTACGTCGTGTTTCAGATCTCGGACGCAGACACGCCGGCGGAAGCGGCACGCGCGTTTACCGATCAGGAGGGCCTGACGGTCGTGGACGAGCGGGACGAAACCGTCAACGGCTACGAGGCACGGCGGGTCGTGGCGACCGCACAGACGCAGAAAGGGCAGACCATCCGCGTACTGGCGACGTTCATCGCGTACGACGGACAGGTATATCGCTTTCAGGGCATGACGACCGACGCGAAGTACAGCACCTACCGGGTGCCGCTGCAACAGCCGATGGACGGATTCGACGCGCTCCGCGATCCCAACAAGCTGAACGTGCAGCCGAAGCGTCTCGACATTCGCCCGGCCTCACGCAGGGCTGCCTTCCGCACGTTCGTCGACGCGTCTGCCCTGCCCGACGGCCTCAATGCCGAGGACCTTGCGATCATCAATCAGGTCCAGCTCGACGAATCAATCGAGCAGGGGCGTCCCCTGAAGCTCCCGAAGTAACCGATGGGGAGGCGACTATTCCCCTCCGGGCATAACGGGCTCTCCCTCCTCTTCTGTGGGGGGAATAACCCGTCCTTCGCCGCCGACAACCATCTGGCTGTCCCGATAGATGTACGTGCGGACCTTCACGTGCTTGTTTTCCTCCATCTTCTCGGAGACCTTGATCTGCACGCGCACTTCCGATCCGATGGGAACGGGACGCAGAAAGCGACACGAGATGCCGACGGCAATACTTCCGTGTCCGGGAAAGTCGCGGCCGAGCACCTTTGAGATGAGGCCGAGGAGAAGCACGCCGTGGACGATTGGTTTGCCAAACCGCGAATGTTCTGCCGCGTAATCCTCGTCAACATGCAGGGGATTGTCGTCACCGGTAATCTCGGCAAATTTCTGCACGTGCTCCTTCGTAATGTGGCGGGTCCACTCGTGGGAGTCACCGACCTCAATTGAATCGTACGTGTGAGCCATAGAAATCGGATGATTGCAGAAATGCACATGAGGATTGCAAAGGGGGCACGATCCAAAGTATAGAAAGAACTCAGGGAAAAACCCACTCGCAGTGCCCTCGGGAACGGGAAATTGGAGAGAAACGGGGCGAGGACGGCCCCCTTGCCCCTCTATTCGTTTCACATCGCAGTATTGGACCGACCGGAGTACTTCATGGACAATCTTTTCGCTGCCCTGCGTCCCGTAATCCGATTTGTCGTACAACGGGCAGGATGGGTCCTACTGGGGGCCGTGCTGGTGTCGGGAGCCGGACTGTATCAGGCCCAACACCTCACGATTGACACCGACTTCTCGAAGTTGCTGCCGGCTGATTACGAAAGCGTCCAGGCCCTCGAACGGCTTCGGCAGGCGGTGGGCGGCGAAAGCGAGGTGGCGGTCGGGATCCAAAGTCCGTCGTTTGAGGCCAACAAACAGTTTGCTGAAGACCTCATTCCGAAGGCACTTGCGCTCAAGGGGAACGGGTACGACGAGTCGTATCTGACTCGGGTTGAGTACCGGCGCGAAGTGGGGTTTCTCAAAGACAATGCCCTCTACTTTGCCAGCGACCGGGAGCTGCGACAGGTGGAGGACTTTCTGGATGAGACCATCGAGGACGCCAAGCGGGAGGCGAATCCCTTCTTCGTCGAGGTAGATGAGGAGGAGGGCAGTGGAGAAGACGACAACGGGAAAGAGCTGGAGCAGATGTACAATCGGCTCGTCGGTACCGAGTATCCCATCTCGCCCGATAGTACCACGATGGTGCTCAAGTTCTATCCATCGGGCGCGCAGACGGATGTCGACTTTATTGACAACCTGTATACTGATCTGCGAACGCTCGTCGACAGCATCGGTCCCGAGTCCTATCATTCGGAGATGAACGTGACGCTCGCCGGTCGGCTGCTGCGACAGGAGGCTGAGGTCACCGCCGTCACGAACGACGTGTTGGGCTCATTCGCCACGGGCGTAGGGGCGGTCATTCTGGTCGTTGTACTCTATTTTCTCTACAAGTCGTATCGAGCGCGGACGGGCGGAGAATGGGACGGGCAGGTGCTGCTTGCGGAACTGGCCCGGGCCCCTGTGCTCGGACTCGTCATTTCGGTGCCGTTGTTCATGAGTCTAGCGTGGACGGGAGGGATTGCCCATCTCGCGTTTGGCGATCTCAACGTGATGACCTCGACGCTCGGGCTCATCTTGTTCGGGCTCGGCATCGACTTCGGCATTCACTTCTACGCCCGCTATACCGAAGAGCGGGCCACCGGGCAGTCGGTGCTCCAGGCCGCAGAAACGACGTTCGTGAGCACGGGGCAGGCCATTGCCACGGGCGCCTTCACCACGGCCGGGGCCCTTTACGTGCTCACGGCAGCAGACTTTAAGGGATTTAGCGAGTTCGGCCTTTTGGCCGGCACCGGCGTCCTCTTTGCCCTGGTAGCGATGACGATCGTCATGCCGGCCCTCCTTGCGGTGTTTGAGCGGTGGGGACTCCTCAATCTGGGGGCACGGGCGCCCCAGCCAATCGAGGAAGCGAGGCAACGTGGAATCCAGAGCGCAATGCCCATCGTCCTCGGCAGTGCTGTGGCCGTCGTGCTCGCGATCATTGTCCTGCCACAGGTCTCGTTTCAGTACGACTTCGGCAAGCTGGAGCCCGACTACACGGCGTACGAGGAGCGGAAGCAAGTCATTGACGAGGTCGGAAGCAAGGACGGCGATGACCGCCGCAATCCGGCGTATGTGGTGGTTGACAGTGCCGAGAACGTCCCCGAGGTCGTAGCGGCCGTGAAACGAAAGATGAAGGATTCCACCTCCACCATCCTTGCCGTCGAAAGCTTGCAGGAGCGGTTTCCGCTGTCCGATACCGCCCGGACCAACAAGCTCGGTCGCATTGCGAACATCCGACAACGTCTCAACGAAAACAAGTATCTGAAACGACAGGACTCCGAGAATCTGCAGCGGATGCGGCGCGCCTCTCAAACCACGGAGCCGATTGACATTTCCCAGGTTCCCGAATTTCTGCGCAAGCAGTTTACGACAAAGGACGGCGAACTGGGGAAATTTGTGATGATCTATCCGGCGGTCGGATTGTCCGACGGCCGCAAGTCCATCGCGTTTGCCAACGAGGTCGGGAAGATTACCACCAAAGACGGAAAGACGTATCATGCGGCATCGACGTCGCTCGTGGCGGCCGATATGCTACAGCTCGTGCAGGCGGAGGCGCCGTGGATGGTTGGGGCAAGCTTCGTCATCGTGGCCCTCTTCATGCTGTTGAATTTCCGGAGCGTCCGATGGGCCGGACTCGCGCTCGTGCCCTTGGGCGTCGGGCTGCTCTGGATGCTGGGCGTGATGGGGCTCTTGGGGATCAAACTGAGCTTCTACAACATGGTGGTGCTACCGGCCATTCTGGGGATCGGCAACGACGCCGGCGTACACCTCGTGCACCGGTACCGGGAAGAGGGGGCACGATCGCTCTGGACCGTGCTCCGATCAACGGGCGAACATGTGACCATGGGCACCCTGACGACCGCCATCGGCTTCGGAGGACTGCTCCTCAGCTTCCACCCCGGCCTCAACTCGCTCGGTACCCTCGCCGTGATTGGATTGGGCACCACCTTGACCGCCGCCGTCGTGTTCCTTCCCAGCCTTCTGCAGTGGATGGAAGATCACGAGGCAACGCCGAGCGATCTCGGACGCTCGTCTGAACCGAGGAGAGAATGAGGAGAGAATGAGCGAATTCAGGGAAAGCAGAGCAACGGGAGGAACGATTCCATTTCTCAGAAGCAAAATTCGCCACAGCGGCAAACGGTTGAGGGAATTCTCTGAACCCGCTGTTGGTGGGAGTTAGAACAGGGGGGGACGAGAAATCGCTCAAAATCGGGCCTTCAGATTGTGCTCTGTCGGGCGATCGTGACGTAAGCCTAGGCCTAGGGCTTGTAGGAGGGTTTTCTTGTAATCGCTCAAAATGAGGATGCTCACGGAGGGGAGTTTGCAAGAAGGAGAGGCTAGACGAAACTTTCACGGTGTCCGGTGAATCGATGTCGTTTTCCGATGGGCGTGACGGACAGTCCAATCCGTTTTTTTCTCGTTCTCCCGACCCTCCAGTTGCCGACTCGGATTCAAAAAACGCGTCGAGCGCAACGCGCCTGCAACAATTCGGCGGATGCGGGTCTTTCGGCTCTTTCGTACGTTTGTCCTCGAACAAACCTCACCATCTTAATCACGAGCCACTTGCACGATCGATGACGCCGTACGAGTTTTTGCGTCGCTACGACCGGGAGCAGTATAACACCGACAACCGAATGGTGAACGGGCAATTTTTCCCGTCCTCCAAGCTTGATGTGGAGGAGGGCGATACGGTGGGAGTAGTGCTCCTTAACCTTGGGGGACCCGATTCGGAGGAGGCTGTCGAGCCGTTCCTCTACAATTTGTTTATGGACCCGGCCATCATCGACTTTTCGCAGGTCGTGTACTTTTCGGCCCGCGGCTGGCTTCGGGACTGGTTCTCGAAGATCATCGCCTACTTCCGGTCGAAGTCTGTCGCAGAGGACTACAAGGAGATCAGCGACGGCGGTTCGCCTATCAATCCGCTCACGCGCGAGCAATCCGACAATCTGGAGCGGCAGCTCAACGAGCAGTATGTGGACACGGGCGTGAATTTCAAGACGTATATGGCCATGCGGTACTGGCACCCGTTCAGCGAAGAGGCCGCCGAGCAGATGCAGGAGGACGGAGTCGATCAGGTCGTGCTTCTCCCACTCTATCCGCAGTATTCAAAGACGACCACCGGGGCATCGCTCGTGTACTGGTACGAGCTGGAGCAGGCCGGTGAGATTCCGGAGTGGCCCACCTCGTTCGTGTTTGAGTACGCCACGTATCCGAAGTACCTTGAGGCCCTGAGCGAGCGCATCGACGAGGGCCTCGCGCGGTTTCCCGACGACGTGCGCGACGACGTCCACATTCTGTTTAGCGCGCACGGCACGCCGCTCAATGAGATGAAGGACCGGCGCGATCCCTACTGTTGCCTCGTTCACTCCACCGTCAAGCACCTCATGGAGCACCGGGGGCATGACTACGAGTTCAGCACGGCCTTCCAGAGCAAGGTGGGCCCCTCGGAGTGGCTCACGCCGGCGACGGACGACCGTGTGGAGGAGCTGGCCGACGAAGGAAAGGATGTGCTCGTGGTGCCGATTGCATTCGTTACCGACCACATCGAAACCAGCTACGAGTTGGCTATCGAGATTCCGGAAGAGTTGGAGGAAGAGGGGGCGCCGATTCCTGAGCACTACGAGGTGATGCCGGGACTCAACAGCCATCCGAAGTTTATCGAGGCCTTGGCCGACGTGACGGCGGCCCAGCTCAATCTGCCGAACGTGCAGACGCCGGCCCCGTGGAGTGCGCGTCCCTGCTACGACAGCCGCGAGCGCGACATTCGGTGTCACCAGTGCGAAATCATTGCCGAGGCCACCGACTGGTCGGAGGAGCGACAGCCCCGAGAGCCGGCGGCGGCGTAGCAGCCGATCGAGAAGGGGACGCACGCCGGAGAAACCGCCGTGCCGACTGCCACTGCACTGTCAGTTGGCGCGGCGAGATCGGTAACAGCGGGGGCAGCATCAGTTCGCAAGACGCCTGTTTCGGGACGGCAGAGAGTCGGGTCTCGGCCATTCATTGAGAGCGGTAAGGCGAAAGGAAGCCGTGACGGCGCAATGATCAGAGGGCGGGTTGGGGGCCCCGCAGCGAATACTGCGGTCGACCGGCGTCAAAAGGTCGGGCGGATAAAAGATGTGATCGATTTTGTGGGTGGGCGCATCCGCGGGAAACGTGGCGGGGGGAGAGGTTCTCTGGTAGGTGCTGTCGGCGAAGACTGGGCGCAGATCTGTGCCGTCGAGGAGGTGCTCCACCGTGTTATCGTTGGCCGCGTCCCGCCGAAGAGCAGGCGGCAGTGATGAGCGAGCGGCGGGCGTCACGCTGTTGATGTCGCCGATGATCACAACGGGGAGGTCCTGCTCGACGAGACGATCATACAGCGCATTTGCCTCGCGGGCCTGTTGCTCTCGCGTGTCGGAATCGAAGGCCTCCAGGTGAAGATTCATGATTGCAAGCGGCTGGTCGCCGATTTCCACAATGGCGACCTGGGCGAGGTGGCTCAGATAGAAGGCATCTCGACCAAACCATTGCGGCGGGTGGGTGAGGACCGTTCGCGTGTGCGTACGGACGGGAACGCGGCTCAGGATGGATTGCCCCGAAAGGGTCCGACCGAAGTGAACCGCTGGACGTCCGTAGGGAAAGGGGAGGTAGCGCTCGTCCCAGTTGACGGCTTGAGCCGCTGCGGCGTAGTCGAGCCGGGTGGCAATGGTATCGAGCTGGTGGACGTATCCGGACCGAGCGGCCCCGTAGTCAATTTCCTGGAAGCCGATGAGGTCGGCGCCTGTCGCCCGCAGGAGGGCTACGGCCTGCTCCAGGTTGGCCGAGAGAAGCGAGTCCGATCGCACGACGGGCTCGTTGTTGGTCATTCCGGACAGGTACCCGAGGTTGTAGGTTGTTACCGTAAGAGAATCCGGCGCCGACGAATCCGGAGCCGCGGAATACGATTTGGTTCGAACGCGGGCGTCCTCGGAGAGTCGACCGGTGCTGGCCCAGATGAAGAGCACGGTGCCCAGGAGGAGAACGAATCCGAAGAGGGAGATGCCAACGAGGAGCGCACGTTTCATGGTGGAAAGGGGGCCGAGAGGCCGTAATCGAGTGGGATATTAGCGTTCGATGACATCGTTCCCACCGTGTCTCAGGGCAAGAGTCGTCAATGCCTGTTGTATTGGGCCGTAATGTCGATGCCGGTTATATCGGCACTACGAGTGCCTGCAGTGCCCCGGAGCGTGGCTCGCGATGCCAAATCCGCTGTAGATTCGGGATTGCAGAAGCACCGATATGGACGCCAGCATATGGGCTTCACTCACGTACCCTACACACGTCCACACTCCCATACCCCAACGGAGCTTGCGGAGTTGGTATAAAACGGGGCTTGGAGAATAGGCGTCGGCGCCTGTATAGGCACTTCCTTCCAGGCGGTTACCACGACATCTGGAACGGCTGTGAGTTCGGAGTGGGCAGGGGGTGCACAGCAACTCGGATGCGCCGATTCCGACGCCGACCGGCAGGGGTGTCGTTAGAGGTGCGAGGACGACTTGCTCCATATCCAACAGCCGCAAACTGGTTGGCGTCGAGGTCAGTGAGGTCAATGAGGCGACGCACGACGACAGTGGCGCGGGCCGTCGAGAGAGCCCAGTTGGAGGAAAAGCGCTTTCGAAGTGAGTCGGAGAGTGCCGTATTGTCCGTGTGCCCTTCAACACGAATGGTACGGTTGGGGTAGGTACTTTGCAGCTGGCGGCCCAGTGTCTTCAGGCGCTCGCGGCCGGCGGGACTGAGGCTGTCGGCGGCTGTTGCAAACAGGGAATCCGTGGGCAGGACCGATACCGTTTGGCCGCCGTTTCGGAGCAGCTGCACTTCGTAGGTAAGTCGAGCAAGCCGGTCTTTGAGTGCCCGCATGTCGCGGTGATATTGTCCAGACTCGACATCTGCATAGAATTGCAGGGAGTCGCGGAGCGTGCGGTTGCGATCCCGAAGGCGAAGATTTTTAGTATGGAGCGAGTCAAGCAGCGCCTGCCCCTCTTCCGTTTCCATCGATTTCTCGCCGGCGCTGCAACCCGCCAACAGGACGAGAAGGGTAGTGGTACAGGACAGCAGGACGAGACGCATCCGAGCGAGACGACAGCGAGAGAAGAAAATCGTTAGGAGGCAGGCACGCGTTCAGATGAACGGTATTGTGTCCACCACAGGAGGGTGAGTACAGCGCCGAAGCCGAGCACCGCCAGCCCAAGTACGGATCCGATCGGGTCGCTGGCATGTGGAAGTGTAAGAGCACGGTCGGGGCCTGTGTACGGCCATAGGGAACGAAGGGCGCCCGCGATGAGGCCGACCAAGACCACCATGGTGGCGTCGTGGCGGTGCGCGAGAAGCCAGTCAAGCAGTTTGGCAAACGAGCCGAGTCCGACGCCGGCCCCAACGATGAAGGTGAGTACGTACGGAACGTCGAGCGCGTTCAGTGCGGCAAGCGTAGGCGTGTAGATGCCGAGTACTTCCAACAGAAAGGCACCACTGACCCCCGGAAGAATCATGGCGCAGATGGCGACGGCGGCAGAGATGAAGACGCGGGGAAGGCTCGGGTTTGCGGCCTCCAGGACCGGGAGACCTGTGAGGAAAAAGGCCCCACAGGCGGCAGCAATTCCGAGTCCGAACCGAAGAGACGTCAGGCTCTCAACTCGGAGAGCTGGGATGAACAGAGAGGCGCCCACGAGGCCGAAAAAAAGGCCGCGCATCTGTTCAGGGTATGTGGCCATCAGGTCGGGAATAACGAGTGCCCCGACTTTAATGGCAATTCCGATTCCGAGGCCAAGCGGGATCAGAAACGACCACGGGATGGCCGCCCAGTGGGTGCGGATACCATCGGCATTAAAGCGTAAGAGCGCGAGGCCGAATGAAACGGCGGAGCTGATGCTACCCACGAGGCGCTCGTACACCCCAACGATAAGGGCCATCGTGCCACCGCTTACGCCGGGAATGATATCGGCGCCTCCCATGAGCATTCCGGAGAACAGATGACGAAGAAGACCGGAAAAGACTGAAGACATGAAGGCGACGACTTGTGGAAACCGGGACGTTCAAGGATGCAGGGAAGTGCCGATTCACCTTCCGCGATGTTCAGTCGAGATTCAGGCGCTGGCGAACCCGGTCATTTTTGTAAAGCTCCGGATAAGCGTCTCGAAAATCGTCTTTCTTACTGGGGTCGAGTTGGAACGCGGTTTGCAGGGAACGAATCGTTTCATCTGTTCGGCCGAGAGCCAGAAGCGCCTTCGCTTGGCGGAAGTACGTGCCGGCCTGCTCAGGCGCAATCTCCAAAGCCTTCTGATATGCCTCCAGCGCATCCTCGGGTTGTCGTGTTTTCAGGAGAGTTTCCGCATATCCTATCCAGGCCGTCACGTCGGAGTCGTCCAGCTCCACAGTCTCCCGATACGCGCTCAAGGCTTCGTCGAACTGGCGAGCCTTGTAGGCACAGCCAGCCCGCGCTTTCCAGAACTTCGGATCGTCGTGGCGCAGCGTAAGGGCATATCGGAAGCACTCGAGAGCTTCCGCATACTGCTCGTCGGCGTCGAAACAGCAGCCGAGTCCGTACCAGGCTTCCGGATACGTTGACTCTTCGTCGAGGGCCTCTTCGTAATACGAGCGGGCCGTCTCAAAGTCGCCTTCTTCTTCGTAGGCAAGCGCGAGGTTATAGTACGTGGCAGCGTCCGGCCCTTCGAGTTCCAAAACCTGCTCATAGCTTGCGATGGCTTCGTCCAGGGCGCCCATGTTGGCCTGGGCGTTGCCCATATTGTAGTAGGCCGAGGCAAAGTCCTCCTGGATGGCAATGGCCATCTCGTAGCTCGACACGGCCTCCTCGAACCGCTCCATCCGGTTGAGCACAATGCCTCGATTGTACCACGCATCCTGCGAATACGGGTCGATGTCGATGTGCCGATCATAAGCCTCGACACTTTCTTCATTCCGGTCGAGTCGATCGTAACAGTACCCCAACTCGTACCATACTTCCGGATGGTCGGGATTGGCGTCCGCGCATTGCTCAAAGGCCTCGGCAGCGGCTTCGAGTCGATCGGCTCGTTCAAGTGTCACACCCCGGTTAAACAGCGCTTCGCTATGGTACGGGTTGATGGACAGGGCTTCTTCATAGGCTTCGAGAGCCTCCTCAGTCTGACCGAGACTGTCAAGCGTGATGCCTCGGTTGATGAGAGTCTCGGCGTCGGTCGGGTTGAGACTTAGTGCCTTGTCGTAGGCTTCAAGAGCATCGTTCGGACGTCCCAGGTTGTTCAGTAGAATGCCCCGCCGCATCCAGGCATCCGACTGGTAGGGATGCAGTTCGATGAGGTGATCGACGACCTCGAGGGCTTTCTCCATCTGCCCCTCCTCAAAGTAGAATGAGGCGATATCCTCAAGGTCACTCGAATCAAAGAACGAGGACGGATCCTCCTCATAGGCAGCGACGAGTTCTCTGAGGTGACCCTCTCGGGGAGAATCCTCAAAATCGTCGAAGCCGAAGTCAAACGTGCTCATATTCGCGCTGGTACCTAGGTTTGTCAGAACGCGCGGACGAGAAAAGGCCGGGAGAGCAGTACCCCAAACTGTTCACATTATAAAGTCAGCACAAAGCCACTTGCAACAACGAGCGTGAGGCTGCAGGTTTCTTACAGGGGCAAACTATCTATTCTTCAATGCTTGGCTCGCCAAGGGCCGCCGGTATGCTTCTACTTACGTTTGAAGGAATTGACGGCAGCGGAAAAAGTACGCAGGCCCGCCGCCTTGACGACCATTTGCAGAAACAAGGATACGAGACATTGCTGGTGCGAGAGCCGGGCGGAACCCCGTTTTCTGAGCAGGTGCGCTCTCTTCTCCTTGACCCCTCATATAACATACAAGCATTCGCAGAGTTGCTTCTTTTTTCAGCGGCTCGTGCGCAACTGGTTGCCGAACGCATCCGGCCGGCGTTAGAAGAGGGACGAATCGTGATCTGTGATCGATTCTACGACTCTACGACTGCCTATCAGGGAGCGGGTCGCGGAGTGGCTGAGCCGGAATGGCTCCAATCGTTTCAGCAGCGGGTGACCAATGACCTGTGCCCTGATCGCACGTATCTTCTTGATGTGGATGTAGAAACGGCTCAGCAGCGCCGCCGTAGCGAAGACAAGAAAGCGGACCGAATGGAAACCGCTGGAACAGCCTTTTACGAACGGGTGTCAGACGGCTACACTGAGCTTGCCGAGCAGCACCCCGACCGTATCGTTCAGCTGGACGGCGATCGTTCGCCTGTAGCCCTGCATGAGACAATCTGGGGCGACGTGCAGATGTTGCTGAGCGATGGACACGGAACCCCCGTTTCCAACACCGGTTCATCCGATCCGACGGGCATCTAGTGCCATCTGCCGCGCGTTTGCGGTTCCGCTCTCGTGTCATCGACTTTGTACCGGTCGCATGTCGACGCTCCCCCAGCAGAAGCTTGACGAGGTGCGCTCGATCTTCGAAGCGTTCCTGAAGAAGCGCAACAAACGTCAAACGCCAGAGCGCTTTGCTGTCCTCGAAGAGATCTACAAGACCGACGATCATATCGACGCCGATGAGCTCTACGTTCGTCTCAAGCAGGATGGAACCCGCGTAAGTCGCGCGACGGTCTACAACACACTGGAGTTGCTGCTGGAGTGCGATCTGGTTGTGCGCCATCAGTTTGGGAAAAACCAGGCCAAGTACGAGCGTGCCTATAGCTATTGGCAGCACGACCATCTCATTTGCATGGACTGCAATGAGCTCTTTGAGTTCTGTGATCCCCGCTTACAGAGCATCCAGGAGATGGTGGCCGACATCTACGAGTTTGAGATTAAGCACCACTCGCTGAACATGTACGGCCACTGCGTGCGGGAGAACTGTCCGAATCGGACGGACGCGGAGGAAGAGGGAGAGGCGGAAGAGACATAGGCTGTCTTAATTGAAGTGGTGCCCTTGCCCCCCAATCGGAAGAACGCTCTGCGCACTTCTGCGGTTGGAGAACGCTTCTCCGTAGCGACGGAGTGTGCGCCTGGACTCGTTTTTCAGTCTGATGCGGGTCTCCAATCGGTCTGGTAGAGAACGGAAAGAGTGGAAATAAGAGTGGGAATTGATCCCCGGACTTCCGATGCGGTGCATACAGTTCGTCCGCCATTCGCACAAGGGCACTGCCGTCCCTGTCTGGGGAGACGACCACATGGACGCAGACTAGACTCGACTTTTCCGTGGTTTCCGTTGGTCGGCTCGGGAGAGGTACCGAGAAATTGCGTCGCTGGTACGGGCCGCCGGGTACGTGTGGAAAGCGGAACCACTCCGATGTTTTCAAGCCATTGCTGAGGAGCCAGAGGAGGCAGGCGATGTGTCCACCAGCGGCCCGGCAGACTCGAATATGAGATCGCGCAGCGAACCGGTTTGGCTGTAGATCAAAACGGCTCGTCTCAGTGCCGAGCTTCACTTTCGAGCAGCCGTTCCATAAGTTCGTTTCGGATGCCTTCTCTCATACAGACTCGACAGCAGGAACGGCGATATGAGTCGAACGCTCATCATGTCCCCAGCGCGCGTGCGGCGTACGCTCCGGCGGTTAGCCTATCAGATCGTAGAGCGTAACCAGGGAAGCACGTCGGTTGAGATATTTGGCATTCGGGAGAGTGGCGTTCCGCTTGCCGAGACGATTGCCGAAGAGATCAGTACAATTGAGGAGGCCAATCTCCAGGCGTACGACTTGGACGTGACTCCCTTTCGCGACGATCATCCCGAGCAGGGTGAAATCCCTCCCCCTCGTCACGATGTCGATGTCACGGATCGAGACGTTGTTCTTGTTGACGACGTCCTCTTCACCGGACGAACGGCCCGGGCTGCCCTCGATGCCGTTCACCAGTACGGCCGACCGCGTTCAATTCAACTCGTTGTGCTTATCGACCGGGGGCATCGGGAATACCCGATACAACCTGATTGCACCGGGCGCCTTCTACAAACAAAGCATCGAGAGGAAGTCGTGGTAACGACCGAGGAAGACTTTGCCGTATATGTAGAGGATTGAGAATTTCCAGAACACCCAACAATGGGGGACCGGAGGCTACTGCTGAGCGGGCTCCTGCATAATGGATTTTCGTCGCTTGGCGGCCTCTTCGGCGTCGTCAGTCGTATAGAGGCGAATTTCAGACCCAGCTCGAACGGAAGTGCCTGGGTCGCGGGCCTGCTGGCGCACGAACGACCCCTCGAATTCGGGAGAACCCTCACTTGAAGGGCGAGTTCCGGTTGTATCGCGGTCATCTTGTGCAGATGCATCCGTGTCGACGATCACGGACCGCAAGTTGCTCTGTCGGAGGAACCGGCGAGCTTCGCGAACCTGGAGTCCCACGACGTTGGGTACCTCTACTTTCTTGTCTCCGAGGCCCGTGCTGTACCAGAGGTCAACCGGCTTTCCTTGCTGGAGCGAATCACCTGGTGCGGGCTTCTGCTTGGTAATCGTATTGGCGTACGGAGAGGGAATCGAATCCTTCTGAACCCTACCGACCTCAAGCCCAAGAGAGGAAAGCTGATTCTTCGCTTCCCGAACGGACATGCCGTTGAGGTCGGGGAGACGCACCATGGGCACATCGCCGGCATTCACCGTGAGGTACACACGACGCCCTGGTTTTACGGTCGATGTGGGAAGAGGAGTCTGAGCCACCACGATGCCCGTGTCTACATTCGGATTGTAGCGACCCACTTCACGCTGGACCCGGAGGTCACGCTGCTCGAGTCGCGTTTTTGCCTTCTCGAAAGGAAGCTCCTCCACATTGGGAATCTCTGTGGATGCATCGTGGCGCGTGTACGAGGGCATTACAACAGCGTCGATGGCCAGATACGCGCCAGCAGCCAGTATGAAGAGGACGAGCAAACCGCTCCAGAAATACAGATTCGTGAGAAGGGTCCACATCCAACTGAATGCAGTCCCAAGCGAGTCACGAAAGCTCATAGTGGATGGTGCCGTAGCAAAAAGCGGCTGAGACAGGGGGTTTCCCCCGTTTCCGTATCAGCAGGGGGTATGGGTCCAAACCGAAGGGGGTTCCAATTCCCGAGAGGGGGGGCGAGGGAAGAATGTGAAGGAAAAAGACGGCCGGCGTGAAGCCAGAATGGATCATTCCCTCTTAAAAAAAACTCCGGAACCGCAAGCCAACGCGAGGGTCTAATGGCATCCCGACAGACGAGGGGGCCTGCTCAGAGAAAGCTCGCTGGCGAGCTCCGGAAAGCGTCGGAGAGGCTGAAGAGTCCAGGAGAGTTTAAATTGGTTTCACGGAATTCCTTGAAACCAAGTCGGGCTCGGCAAGTCTAATAAAATTGCGTACTGGCAGAGGGCCAGCGGAAAGCTGGCAGAATGTCAACGCATTGTTCTCTGTCTTAGTAATACGCAGGAGCTGGGAGTTGCCCACCGCAGCGCTTCGAGGTCCAACGGGAATGTTGAAGAAAGTTCGAAGACATGGAGGGGCACTTGACAATTTCCTCTCGCTCCTCGTTATTAGTAAGTCCGCGATGATGCGAAATATCAGAGTGGAGAGACAGGTTTGTTCTTTGACGGAATTGGAAGCATAGCGAGTCCTGGTCGATTCCTTTGCG
>CAYOWD010000026.1:0-23392 GCA_964407535.1 uncultured Salinivenus sp.
GTCTCCTCGTCGTCCCGCATCGGGCGCACCTCCTCGACCGGATCCTCCGGCACCCCGCACAGATAGTTCTGCTCCCACACGGAGCCGTCGCGCCAGACCGTCACCTCGAAGCGGGACGCCAGCGCGTTGACCACCGATACGCCCACGCCGTGGAGGCCGCCGGACACCTTATAGCTGTCCTTATCGAACTTGCCGCCGGCGTGGAGCACCGTCATCACCACCTCCAGCGCCGAGCGATCCTCCGACGGGTGCAGGTCGACGGGAATGCCGCGCCCGTTGTCCTGGACGGAGACGGATCCGTCTTCGTAGAGCCGCACCGCGATGTCGTCGCAGTGCCCGGCCATCGCCTCGTCGATGGAGTTGTCGAGCACTTCGTAGACCAGGTGATGCAGGCCGCGCATGCCCACGTCGCCGATGTACATGGACGGCCGCTTGCGGACGGCCTCCAGGCCTTCGAGGACCTGAATATTGGAGGCCGCGTAGGCGCTAATGGCGCGGTCCGGAAGATCCGTGGGTTCGCTCATAGAACAGAAACTACCAGTGGAAGAGAGGAACGATCAAGAGTCGGGACCGAAGGGGCGAACTCCCTTCGACTTGAAACCCATTTTTGAACGACGGCCCACTTCGATAGTTCAGGCCGCGCGGGAACGCTGTCCTGGGGCTGCTGCAAAGAGGACGGACGGTTGCGGAACGGCGTTGCTTTAGGACGGGTCGGCCGTTTCGGCGGAGGGAGATGGCGCCGAGGTGGGGAACGACGCTGGAAGGCGTACGGTGAACGTACTCCCTTCCCCCTTTTCACTCTCCACATCGATCGTGGCGTCGAGCAGGTCGAGCATCCGCTTCGTAAGCGATAGGCCCAATCCCATGCCCTCATGCGTTCGCGTTCGACCGGTCGACTCCTGCTTGAACGGGGAAAAGAGATCGTCCTGAAAGGCCGGATCGATGCCAACCCCGGAATCGCGAACCGAGACCTCGACGCTCGACTCCGTCGATTGAAGGGCAACGGTAACGTGCCCCGTGTCGGGAGTGAACTTGGCTGCATTTTGAATGAGGTTTTCCAGGACGCGTCGGAAAAGGCGCCGATCCGTCTCCACGATGTCCGCTGTGCCCGTAATTTCAAACGAGGGGCCTGCTTCCCGGTACTCGTCGACCACGTCCCGGGTGAGGGAGCCGACATCGACCGATTCGGTCTGAACGGTGATCTGTCCGCTTTCGATTTGGGCCATTTCGAGAACGGCCTGCAGGGTGCGAGACAACCGCTTGCCGCTCTTGTGAATTTGCTGGGCAAAGTCTTGATGGTCGGCGTCCGGTTCCTCCAGAATGAGATCCGCGTACCCCAGAATACTGGTGATCGGGGTGCGGAATTCGTGGCTCATGTTGTTGAGGAGGGTCGATTTGAGCTGCGCCATCTGTTCGGCCTCCTCCTTGGCGTTCCGCAGTTCGGCTTCGCGCCGTTTCTGTTCGGTGATGTCTCGGATCGCGACCACGCGCACGCGGTCGTCTCCGGCGGACACAATGCGCTCGTCTACGGTGGCGGGAAAGGTCGATCCGTCCTGCCGCACCACAACGGTTTCGTACGTCTCCGCGGAACGGGGATGAAGCATCTCCCGATCCAGGTCGAGCACGGACTCGGACAAGACCTCCGGAAACGACCGATCCACCAAATCGTCCCGTTTGTATCCGGTCATCGTCGTGAGGGCGCGGTTCACGTCGAGAATGGTCCCGTCCCGATGGAGGATAATGCCTTCATGAGTGGCTTCGGCCAGTTGCCGGAACCGAGCGCGACTCTCAATGAGCTGTTGGTTGCGCCGTCGTACCGCCGACTGCAGCGTCATGAGGGCAATGACGGCAAACAACGTCCCGCCTACGATGAAGAGAATAATCGTGCGGGTCCCGTTGGAGACAGCCGATTGCTCTTCGAAATCATTCTGGTCCCGCGGAAACACGATGTGGTTCGTGCTTGAGGGGGCGTTCGGGTGCCGACTAAGCACCCCGGTAACATGAATCTCGTCCCCGATCGTAAACTGGTTGAAACGCCCGTATTGATCACGGGGTGGGGGAACGAAGACGGTAATCTGGCGCTCGGCACGCCTCCGGCCGTCGGTGAGAAGCAGATAGCGTCCCTCCGTCTTGGTCTGTCGACTCACAATCGTTCCCTGGAGTCGGACGAGGCGTCCCTGATAGTTACCCCGCGTGACCGTGGCCACGGTTGCGGGCATCGGGTCGGGCATCCAGGCAAGTACGCGTCCTTCCGTTGCGCGGAGGCCTTCTAGATACGTCAGTCCGTCTCGGTAGCGAACGATGCCTTCTATGCGAAGCAGGTCTCCCCGCTGCGCAGTGAACTCTCGGGGCAACTGGACGGCGATTCCCGCCGTCTGGTCTTGCAGGAAGGCGATCGTCGAATCCGGAAACACGCCCCTCTCTGCACTAATCCGCCCCCGGACGGTGACGGTATCGCCCTCCAGGTCTGGGAGCACCCCGGGCTGATCCGAGACGCGGACGTGTGCAATGGTGGACACGGTCGGGATGGAGAGGCTGTCGCCACGTTCCGATGTCCGATTTCCCGCATACGCCTGCTCGCTTGCCGGTCCCCATACGGTTCCAATCAGCAGAAGCACGCTCAGCGTCACGGAGAGGCGCTCGCACACTCTACCGCCGTGCATTCGCCCGCATGTGTCCAAGAACATTGCCGAGCGGTTCGGAGGTTCTAAAAGGCGAAAGGAGATGCTTCGCGCTTAACCGGTGTGACGAGAGGAGGGTCCACGGGGGGATTTGGGTTTAGCCTGAGGTAAGGCTTCGGGGCATGCGGAGAAGCAGGACCGTCATTTCAGCCCCTCGATCGGGAGACAGCGCGGTGGTTCCAATGATCACAGGGCTTATTACAGGGCGCGTCGTTCCATCAGATCGCGTTGCAGGCGGACCGCCGTGGAGAGCAGGTAGGCCGAATAAATTCCGAGAGCAACCCAGCCGTATCGCGCCAGCCAGATGGGCTCAACGTTCGGATGAAGCCAGTCGGCATACTGTTGTGGAGGCGCGTACCAGGCCTGACAGATGGGCATCACGTCGCTCCAAAAACAGGGAAGAAGCGGAAGCATATAGACGAGCCCCGCAAGGCTATAGGGAATGGCAATCGCCCGCCAGTATCGAAACGCTGTGGCACGCCATCCCGGGGTGGAGGGAATGGGCTGGTCACGTAGGACCAAAAATGCATCTCCTCGCCACAAGGCAAGCGGAATGAGTGCCCGAGAGGCAAATCCCGTGGCAAAGCCCATCGGAGCTTCTCCAATCCAAAGGTACACCGTAATGCCCAGGAGGGCAGACGTGCGCCAATACACCAGCAGTCGGTCCCGAACCGCGGGCAGATCAACCGAGATCAGGAGCAGAGCGAAGGGCGCCGCTACGAGGACCCCCACGGCTGTCAGAAAATCTGCATACACCAACGTCTTGTACAGGGTCATCGGCGTTCCCGATACGTGGAGAAGTCTTTGAAGTCCGTTTTCGCTCGTCGCCGAGCATGGCTGCGCTCCTTCTGTGTTAACGCAAATGCGCCCCGTATATGCGTACGGATGGGTGGGGGAATAGCACGGAGAGGGCCGTCGACGAGAATAGTCCCCAAATGCATCTTTTTCGCTGGGGGATTGTACAACCACTACACTGCCGTGCCTGATTCTTCGATGTGAAAGGCGCGACAATGTTTTCTTCCCTCCACTTCGTGTTCTGCTGTTTATGTCGATCGCATCCATGCGTATTGAGCGCCTCGTCACGATGTCGACGGTGATCGGACTCTTTATCGTGATGACCGCCTGCCTTGCCAGTAGGCAGTCGGCGGATGGGGGGCTCGATGCGGTCCGAGGAGAGGCCAGTTACTATGGCGACAAATTTGCCGGACGCACCACTGCCAGTGGGGAGCCCTTCGATCCGGAAGCGATGACGGCTGCCCACCGGAGCCTTCCCTTCGGGTCGAGGGTGCGAGTCACGCGAGTCGGAGGAAATCAGTCGGTCACGGTGCGCATCAACGACCGGGGGCCCTACGCCGATAATCGCATTATCGATTTGTCTCAGGCCGCGGCCCGAGAACTGGGAATGATTGACGAGGGCGTGGTGGAAGTACAGATTGAAGTGGTCGATACCCCGTCCAACGATAAAGTCGCGTCGTCAAGTCAGTCAGCGGACGACAGCGATTCACCGGCGGCGGGATGGTAATACCAACTCCGCAGCCGTACTAGTACGCCGCCGAACTCGTTCGGCTGCTCCGTTGGGGTTTGTGAGCAATGTCCCGACGAATCGGAACTCGTTCCGAATCGAGGTATGGGAGTGTGTGGCTATGTGAGTGAGGCCCATATGCTTGCACCCATACCGACATGCCTGCAATCCCGAGCTTTATAAGCGGATTTGGTATGAAACGTTTTGAGTGCGCATGCGGGGGAGATATGGCAATCGCATGGTGCCGCTGGCTCGCGACATGGGGGATCGAGAGGCTGAGACCGAGACTGTAAAGACGCGTGCGTTCCCCACGCGCATTTCCGCTCAAGTAGGAGAAGATGGGAGCCCGAGCCGTCATCCCCCGCTCCGCGCTCTGTGTCCAATCGTTCTGGAAGAGCAGACGCGGTTTTTTGGTTTAGTACCAGTGGGGGGCGAGCAGTTCGAGGACTTGTTTGCTCGTCTGTCGATTTTCTTCCTCGACGGCCGAGCGGCGGTCGGTGTCGAACGAGGGAGCCGGGTCGTGGAGGGTGGGGGTAAGGTCGTCGTCGAGGTGACCTCGCCAACGGTCTTGCCACGCCGAGGGAAGGTCGGATGGCAGATCGCGGTCCTGCATGATCAGGGCCAGGAGGGTCCAGACGCGGACGACGGCGTCGAGGTGGTAGCCGCCCCCGAGTGTACAGAGCAGGCGGCCGTCCGTGTGATCCTCCGCGAGGCTGAGCAGGGTGCGGAAGAGATATTCGTACGTATGCGAGGTGAGCAAAAGGTCAGCCAGGGGATCGCGGAAGTGGGCGTCGGCCCCGCATTGGGCTACAATTACGTCGGGCCCAAACTGCTTGAAGGCGTACGGGACGACCCGATCAAAAACCTCGCGATAGCTGTCCGCTTGCGTATGCGGGGCCAGCGGCACGTTGAGGGCGGTGCCTTCGCCTTCCCCCTCTCCGATCTCGTCCACGTTGCCGCTGCCGGGGAAGAGGTATCGCCCGGATTCGTGGAGACTGATGGTGAGCACGCCGGGGTCGTCGTAGTGAAGTGCCTGAACCCCGTCCCCGTGATGCACGTCGATGTCGACGTAGGCGACTCGAAGGTCCTGGGCGCGCAACGCGTCGATGGCGACGGACAGGTCGTTATAGACGCAGAAGCCGGAAGCGCGCCCGCTATGGGCGTGATGTAGACCGCCCCCGAGTTGGAGCA
This sequence comes from uncultured Salinivenus sp., assembly GCA_964407535.1. GTDB lineage: Bacteria > Bacteroidota > Rhodothermia > Rhodothermales > Salinibacteraceae > Salinibacter. Next base: position 5,395 of record CAYOWD010000026.1, read on the forward strand.
CGCGGGGAGCTTCTTCGGTGGCAATGAGGCGGGCGCCGTGGAGCGTGCCTCCGACGAGGCCGCGGGTGGCCGCATCCATGTCCTCGAAGACCGGCACGTCGCCGGTGTCCAGGCCATAGTCCCATGCATTGGGCGGGGGATGGCCGTCGGAGGCAGCCTCGACCGTGTTCACGAATCGTTCGCTATGCACGCGACGCACGTCTTCCCGCTTCGCCCGGGGGGGCGACACGGGCTCCAGCGGCGGTCCAAGGGCCTCTAGCAGGTCGATCGTCATCTCCTGCCGCACAGGACTGAACGGATGCTCCGGCCCGAAGTCGTAGTCGAGGTACCGATCGTGAAAGAGCAACGTCGCAGACACGAGCAGAGGGAGACTGGTTTCGGGGGAAAACGGCGCTCAGAGAACCGCTTCGAACGCCTCGTGGACGGCGTCCGGGGCGGAGGTGGGCCGCCGCCGCTCCGCGTCCATGAAGCAGAGGGTCGTGTGGCCGGTGACGAGCGTTTCGGGATCGTCCTCTCGATGCACGTCGTATTCGATGGGAACGCGGACGGACGGCGCCTCCGCAAACGAGACATCGACGACGATCACGTCATCGTATCGAGCCGGTCCGTGATAGTGCACGTCGGCCTTTACGACGGGCATAATGATGCCGTTGGCTTCGAGGGAGCGATACGGGATCCCTAATTCCCGTAGTGCCTCGGTCCGACCGGCCTCGAAGTAGTCGAGGTAATGGGTGTGGTAGACGACGCCCATCGGATCGCATTCCCGATACCGGACGCGGTGATGGTGAGAGTAGACATACGACACGGTAGCAGGAGGCAGACGAGACAGAACACGAATTTACAGGTGCTCGTCCGGCGCCATCGGATCGCCGACGTCGTACGCCCCGAGGGCATCGAACTTTTCGAGGCGCCGATCGAGGAGCGTGGAGGGATCCACATCGTCGAGAGAGCGAAGGGCATTGCCAACGGCCTGTCCGACGGTGGCGTAGGTGGTGTCGGGGTCTCGATGGGCTCCTCCCACCGGCTCGGAGACAATCTCGTCGATCACGTCCACGTCGGCAAGGTCCGGGGCCGTTAGCTTCAACGAACGCGCTGCATCTTCCTTGTGCTCCCAGGACCGCCAAAGAATCTGAGAGCAGCTTTCGGGGGCAATCACGGAATACCATGCATTCTCGAGCATCAGAATGCGGTCGCCCAGCCCGATACCGATCGCGCCGCCGGACGCGCCTTCCCCGATGACGACGACGACAATTGGTACGGGCAGCCGCGCCATTTCAAACAGATTGTGGGCAATGGCCTCGGCCTGGCCGCGCTCCTCGGCCCCCATGCCCGGATAGGCCCCCGGCGTATCGAGCAGGGTAACGATGGGCTTGTCAAACTTCGCCGCCATTTTCATGAGGCGTTCGGCCTTTCGGTATCCCTCCGGGTTGGGCATGCCGAAGCGCCGATACTTCCGCTCCTTGGTGTCGCGTCCCTTCTGGTGGCCGAGCACCATGATCGTTTGGTCCTCATATCCGTAGCGGGTTCCCTTGAACTGGGCAAATCCCCCCACAATAGACCGGTCGTCTCCGAAGCGGCGGTCACCATGCAGCTCGACGAAGTCGTTGGTAAGCGCCTCAATGTAATCCAGGGTGTAAGGACGCTTCGGGTGGCGGGCAATCTGGACGCGCTGCCATCGCGTCAGATTGCGGTAAATGGACGTGCGCAGCTTTTCGACTCGTTCTTCCAACGCATTGATTTCGTTGGAAAGGTCGTCCTGCGTTTCCTCATTGAGCTCTCGCATCTCCGCGAGCTTATCTTCGAGCTCAACGAGCGGTTTCTCAAAATCCAGTTGGTGCTTGTCGTCAGCCATATTCGGAGTGGTGGCTCTGGTGCGGAACGCGTTCCTGCAGATAAATAGTATGCATCTCGGGAATGGAAATGGCAATTTTGCCCTTCTTTGGGGGCGTCATTCACGGCAACTGAACATAAGAGAACGGAAATTGTCGGCTGAGATGAACATCATCCCCGAAGTTATTCTTGACGAGAACGAAATGGTGTACTTATAATAAAAAGGACACAGCGCGCCGGACGGCTGTGCGAAACCGCCGTTTTACTGTACCACCGCCCAGTCACGAATCGCTGCCTGCACGTTTCTTTTGAGGAGGGTCTTTTGAGGAGGGAGACATTCCGCGACATCTCATCGTACGGGAGATGCTTTCTCTAGGCACCGTTCGGTGCGACGAACCGCGCAGTCGTTGCTTTGGAATCTGGACAGTTATACCGATCTGTGAGAACGGACGCGAACCATTTTCTTCAGCCTGGTGAGGACGTTGCGGATTAAGGGAATCTCATATTTCCGAGCCCGTGCTCCGTTATGAAGTGCTCCGTTATGAACGAAATCGGACTCTAGAAACGTATTCACAGATCGGTAATGTCGCAGGTACAGCGCGGGTCTCGTCATTCGAGTAGCTCCCACTCTCACCGCAGTTCCGAACGATTTATGCCGATCAAGCTGCAAGTTGTCAGAGAGGATGATGAAGGAGAGCCGGCCGACTACCTGTTTGAACAAGATCGCATCACGATTGGGCGAGGGAGCGGGAATGACTTAACCCTCCCCGACCAGAAAGTGAGTACGGAGCACGCCGAAATTCGGAGCAAGGACGGAGATTACCACCTTTGGGATCGGGGCAGTAAGAACAAAACGTATGTGGAGGGGCGGAGGGTCGGGGAAGACGAACCGTATGTTCTGGGAAGTGGGGATGTCTTTCAAGTCGGGGGCTTTCGGATCGAGTTTGCCCCGTTGTTTATGCCGTCCTCCGATCAAACGACGTTTGCGGAGGACAGCGAAGACGCAAATCCGTTTGAGAAGCATACGCGTGATCTGGCGGCGGCCCTCGAAGGACTTGCAGAGACCTATAAGTTTACGCCTGAAGATCAGCGGGAGGAGTCGTTTGGGGAGGCCATACAGCAGTATCTTGACCTCGATATTCGGGAGAAAGAGGGGGTCCAGCATGTATTGGCGAAGCTGGGTGCTGTAGGAGATGCGACGGCCTCGGCAGAGACCTCCGCCCGGCAGGGGACGGTGGACGGGGAGGCGCCTCCCAAAGAAGTCATTGATGCGCTGGTTCGAAGCGTTGCGCGGGTGCTTGGCATTCCGGATCGTTTCTGGCGCGAGTTTACAGGAAGCGACCTCGACCATCCGCCGGACCGGGCAGCGTTGTATGCATCCGACTCGGCCGGACTTCGGGAGTATCTTCTCGGCGACATGTCGGACGCTGAACGAGAACAACGGCTGGAGTACCTGGGCGAGGCGGTTGAGAGTCTCGTTGCCCACAACATGGCCATGTTGACTGGGTACAGAAAGGCGGTCATGGCAGGGAGCAAGAAGCTCCTGGATGAGGTCAATCCGGCCGAGGCCGTAGAGGATCAAGACAAAGAGGGCGGCATGGTGGGTAGCTTGCTTGGGGGCGGAAGCGATTCAGAAATTGAGAAGCTTCAGAAACGGTGGAAGGAGCTTTACCAGAGCGAGGTGGAGAATGAGTTCTTTCGACCGACGTACGTCGAGACCTACGTTGATCGAATGGCGGAGACGTGGGATATGGAGAAGGCCGAGATCCTGCCGGGATAGGCGGGGATCGGTAGGAGCAACCAGCGGGGCAGGTCGTTGGCATAAGACGGCTTTCGTTGTTTTTGAGTGCGAAATCCGGGGATAGACGTTATGAGCGATGCGGTTGTCGGTACAGAGGTGGATGGGTATCGTATCGACTCCGTGCTTGGACGGGGCGGGATGGGGACGGTCTATAAGGCAGAGGACGTGAACTTGTCCCGTACGGTGGCCATCAAGCGGATTAATCCGGGGCAGCAGGAGCGGGAGTCCTTCATGCACCGGTTTCGGGCGGAGGCACAGGCGCTTGCGCGCATCGACAGCTCCAACATTGTCGGGGTGTACGCCCTCCGGGATACCGACATCGGACTCCTCATTGTGATGGAGTACGTAGAGGGCGGCACGCTCAAGGATCCCATTGAGCAACACGGGGCGCTTGGGCCTGGTCAGGCTGTCCCGATCCTCGAGCAGACCCTGCAGGCGTTTGATGATGCCCACTCGGAAGGCGTCATTCACCGGGACATTAAGCCGGAGAACGTGATGCTCACGACGGAGGGCATCGTGAAGGTCACCGACTTCGGGATTGCCAAGTTGCGACAGCCGGATTCCGGCGAAACGGTCACACAGGGGGGACAGGGCGGGACCCTCAAGTACATGTCGCCGGAACAGATTTCGAACATCGATGCCGTCGATGCGCGGAGTGACATCTATTCGCTCGGCATGACGGCCTACAAGGTGCTGGCGGGGAGGCTGCCGTTTAAAGAGTCGGATACGGATTTCGACATTATGCGAAAGGTGGTGGAGGGGGAAATTCCACCGCCGGACGAGTTCAATCCCGACATTCCGTCGGGACTGGCCCAGTGGATTATGGGGGCCATCGAAAGGCAGCAGGAGGATCGCTATCAGAGCGCGGAGGAAATGCTTGAGGCCCTCCGCGATGCGCACCAGCAGTCCGCTGATCAGACGAGAACCCAGTTGGAGTGGGAGGTGGACGACGGCAGTACCGATGTCGACGAAACCCAGACGGTCGCGTCCGAGGAGGAGGATCGGACCCAGACGGTGGCTCCCGGTGAGGATGATGCCGACGATACCGCCCCGGTTGAGACGGGCGGCGAGACGGTTATGCGTCCCGATGCGACGAGGGAGGAGGGCGCGATCCAGTCCGGCCCGGATTCGGCCGCTGACCCGCCGAAGACGACGGACGACCCGTCTGTGGACGATACGGCGACGGAGGACACGGCGACGGAGGACACGGCGACGGAAGAGGATCCGGCCACAGGAGATTCGGAAGCGTCCGCCCCGGAGGCGGACAGCGAGTCGAGGTCCGTTGAGGAGCAGGCGGAGCCGGTGAAGGGCACGAAGGAGGCGTCCGAGGAAGACGGGACGAATTGGGGAGCTGTAGGGGGAAGTGTCGTTGTGGGGATTCTGTTGATCGTCGGCGGATACATTGCTGCTACCCAGATGGGAGGGGGCCAGAAGGAGGATGGCCAGATGGGGAATGAGGAGAGCTCGGCGTCGGCTACGCTCTCGCTCGTGACCGTGCCCGAAGGTGCGACGGTGCTTGTGAACGGCGATACGGCGGGAACGACGCCGCTTGACGAGCACACAATGGAAGCCGGAGTCGTTCAGTTGCAGGTCCGAAAGGATGGGTTTGTGCCTCGCGATACGACGTTTACGGTGGAGGCGGGCGAGCAGATTGGTCTGGAGGGAATGACGCTTGCGCGTGCGCCGAGCGATGATCAGGCTGTGGCCGAAGAGGAGGAGACCAAGCCGGATTCGGATCCGAGTCCTTCGAGAGAAGCGCAGGCGCGCCGGACTGCATCTGCTGAATCGACAGAGGTGCAGGCACGTCAGCCTGCATCTGCTGAATCGACGGCCTCCACCGCGTCGGCGGCATCCGAGCCGACGGCAGAGGCCGAGTCAACGCCCGATCGCAGCGATGCAGGGGAGTCGTCCTCCACTTCTGAGGACTCGCCCCCAACCGATGCGGCTGAGGAGGACGAACCGTCGTCGCCGGCGATGGGAACAGTAAGCGTTACCCCGAAGCCGTCCGGCGTCTTACTGGTGGACGGCGAGGAGCGAGGCGGCACGTCGGTTGACGTGCCAGTGGGAGAGCATACAGTTGCGTGCCGGCATCCCAAACATGGCTCCGTCGAAACGACCGTAACGGTGACGGAAGGCAGTACAGAGCGTCTTACCTGCTACTTTGAACAGCAGGTAAGCGTCAATACGGACGGGGCATTCGGGCGCATTTGGCTCAACGGAACGAATACAGACAAGAATACCAATGCGGCAAGTCCGCTGTCACTGACGCCCGGCACTCACCGAATCGAAGTACGCCGGCGATCCATTGACGACTTTGAAGTGAAGGGCGGAGTGGTAAAAGTCACACGAGGCGAAAATAGCAAGACAAAGCAGTTTTCCGGTAAAGTCTATGAGTTGAGGGTGGAACCTACATTCGAGAGGGTGACGCATGCAGTCGTCTTCAATGTCGAGACTTCGTAGGAGGCTTTACCTTAGGAAATAAATTCGCAGGAAGGAGAGAAAAAGTAACTGTCTGCGTTTCGTTATCTCCTTGTTCAGGCTCGTTTTGTCAATAAGTTCATAAAAACTGCATGTCCGGTTTCCGGCGCCCCTCCCGTACATATTAGTGAAGGAGGTATAGAGAGAACCAGAGAGATATTCCACCGGGCATTATTGTATTGTCTTTGGTAGCATCTTTTCACGACTGAGCATTCACTTGCGCGAGCCACATTTTCTTAAAGAGGTGACTTCATATGTTCATGTCCCAGACGCCCATCGGCTCAATGTTTAGACCTCATCTCATTTGTCGTTTTGGAGCGTTTGTCGTCGGTGTTGTCTTCCTCCTGGGAGGCGTTTTTGTTTCAGAGGTTTCGGCTCAGCAGTCCGTACTGGAAGACGCGAAGCAGAAGTATCAGTTTGCGGAGTATGATCAGGCCAAGTCGCTCTTTCAGAAGGTGACAAACGACGAGGAGGCCAGCGTCGAGCTGCGTCGGGATGCCCTTCGGTATCTGGCTCGCACTCACATTGCGCAGGGACAACAGTCCAAGGCCCGGTCGGCCATTGAGGACCTCGTAGATACGGGCGTTCCTTCCGACTATCTGGATCCGGATGTCGAACCGCCTGCCGTCATGAAGCTCTACTATAAGGTTCAGAAGGAGAAGCAGGGAGACTACAAGGTTCAGAATGAGGGCGGCCTGCAGACGCTTGCTGTGATGGATTTTACCAATAACTCGATTACTCGACGTGAGGATTACGAGGGGCTGAAGAAGGGGCTTCCGTCCATCATGATCAATAATTTGACGGGGGGGACCGACCTTAAGGTCATTGAGCGAGAGCGGATTGAATGGTTGCTCAAGGAGTTGAAGCTTCAGAAGAAGAGCGGCAAGGTCGATCAGTCCACGGCTGTTGAAACGGGAGAGCTGCTTGGGGCGAATGCCGTTGTATTTGGAAGCTTCATCGCAACCAAAGACAAGATGAACATTACGGCGCGGGTTGTGAATGTGGAAACCGGAGAGGTTATGTTCGGGGACCAGGTGCAGGGAAAGCCGGACAAATTCTTCGAGCTTATCCAAGATCTCAGCCAGAAGATAACGAAGAGCATCAACGTTGAGATAGAAGAGACGAAGCTGGGATCGGAGCAGACCCAGTCGCTCGATGCGATGATGGCGTATTCTGATGGATTGAGCCTTCTGGAAGCCGGAAAGTATCGGAAGGCACAGCAGAAGTTTAAGCAGGCCATTGAGTACGACGACGGATTTGAGAAGGCGAAGAAGAAAATTAAAAGCCTGAAGCCCATGGTTGCCAGTATGGAAGCCCAGGGCAGAGACGGGTCTCCTAGTGGGCGATAGGGGCGTTCGGCAACATTGCTGGGGGGATTGCCATTGAGCTTTGCTCTTCGGAACGGGACGCCGGGGAAGGGCCGGGCCGACCGACGCCTGTTTACGCATCAACTCCCGAAGCCATATTCGCTCCTTGGACTGTGGCCGGATGCTCAGATCAGGTTTTTCACTTCTCCTGAGTGTACTGGTTTTTTGGGGAGGGGCGACCTCCATGATTGACACCGGATCTTACAAATCCATTCACACATCGGTATGAGCGATAAAAGACCACACAAACAGAGGCGGGAGGACGGTCCCTGTGCGCTTTTGCACCTCTGCCGGTTCCTGTTGCTGTTTGCGGTCGGGGCTGGAGTGCTGGGATGTGGAGGGCCCTCGGTCACGATGGATCAGGATCCGTCGGCCTTTGAGGACGAGGAGGATCGGTTGGAACAGCGTCTGTCGGACAATCCGGACGACGCAGAGGCGCTACGCGATCTTGGGTCGATTTATCTACGGACCAGTCGGTCCTCGCAGGCCTACGATGCCTTGAAGAAGGCGTACTCGCAACGTCCCGAAGACCCGAAGGTACTGTTCTATCTTGGATTGGCAAGTGAAAAGGTGGGGCGGCAGCAGGCCGCCCTGAAACTGTTTGGGAAGTATGGGGAGGTGCCGGAAGGGTCGAAATACCGCACCCTCATGGAGGGGCGATACGAGTGGCTCAATCGCAAGGTTGCCGAGCAACAGGCCGAGGAGCTGGTCGCGCAAGAGAAAGAGCGCCCCGAAGAGGTTGGAAAGGACGTATCCCCGAATACGGTAGCGGTCGTCCCGATTCAGTATCAGGGAGGAGATGATCAGTATGAGGCGCTTGGACGCGGGCTCGCGGAGATGTTTACGACCGATCTCGCGAATGTCGGGCGGCTACAGGTGGTCGAACGTGTTCGCCTGCAGGCCATTCTCGATGAACTCAAACTCGCGCAGAGTGATTACGTTGACCAGTCGACAGCCCCGCGGGTGGGACGGCTCCTAGGGGCTGGGAAACTCGTGGGGGGATCCTATCTTGTAGCAGATGACGAGATTCGGCTCCAGGTGACGCTTGCCGATGTAGCGTCGGGGGAGCGGACGCCCCAGCTCGACGAACAGCGGATGAGCCTCGACAAGCTTTTTGAGCTCCAGACGCGGGTTACCTTTTCCATTGTGGATCAGTTGGGCGTGGAGTTGACGGCTCAGGAGCGAGCGGCAATTGAAGAGGTTCCCACGCAGAGCATTCAGGCGTTCCTGGCGTACAGTCGCGGCCTCATGGAAGAAGACCGTGGGACTTATCGGGCTGCTTCCAGGCACTATCAGCAGGCCCAGCAGATTGACCCCAACTTCCAGGACGCCCAGCGGCGCCGGCAAAAGTCAAGGAGGGTACAGAAGGGCGGGGGGCAGGCTCCGAATGCACTCGAAAACGAGGGCACGCCGACGCAGGAAGAGGGACAACAGCAGACTCCCTCAGAGGAAATCAATGTTGTCGAGGAACGTCTAGACAACATGGAGGCTGGGGGGGGAGGAGCGGTCTCGCCCGATGCGGAGGAAGGGGAAGAGAATGATGTTGAGCGGAATCCAGCACAAGAATCGACGGACGCCGAAGAGTTTGACGAACTGGATGATCCGCCGTCGACGCCTTCAAACTGAAGGTCGAGCCTGTGGCGCCGCTTGGTTGGGTCTTGACGGTTGGAGGCCGAAGGAGCACGTGGGGGCAATCGAGCCCTGAGATGCGTTATACCAACTCCGCAGGCGTCGTCGGGGTAGGCGGGGGGAAGTGTGTGGGTATGTGCCTGAGGCCTAAGTGCTTGCAACCATTCTATTTCCGCTGCATCACCGAACTTTGCAGCCGGATTTGGTATTACCCTCTCATTGGCACTGGCGGCGGGCCAATCCCTGCAGACACCGGCTGGTATTCTCAGAATGCCCTAAAGGACCGTATTGGTTACGCGCTGGCGGAATTTCACTGGGATCATTAGGTTGACCGCAGACGCTGCTGCCCCGGGAAGAGAACGTGACGCGGATGTGGGACCTGACCGGTCTACAGAGAATGGGCTTACCGCCGCTCAAGAGAGCTGGGAAAATGCCTGCATTTGTCGTCTCCTAATCCGTTGAGGATGAGATCTGTCAGTTCTTTAGGAGAATTTCGTTCACCGGATTGCGCTATCCCTGAAAAGCACCCGGTGCTTAATCGCAAGGAGGCAAAACAGAAAACGGCTCGATGCTGAGCGCCGACTGCTACTGGCTAAATGCGTATGTTGCAGGGAGATGGGCAAGATCTTCTCGATTTGGGGCAGAGCTGATCGGCTGGGGGGAAGCCTCGATCTTCCTGGAGAAAAGCATTTCTCTGTTGAGAGCGCGGAGGCTGTTTTATATACTTGGTATCAGCTCTGCTTATGACATCCGGGATTGCCGATGTGTGTATGAGAATCTGTTTTGCGAGCGGATAGGAAGCCGAGACACAGTGGGCGATGTGCAAGGAGGGGACCGAATGAGGCTGGTACGCTAGCATGCTCGTAGCGGAGACGCTAGGTGCGTGAAGACGCCTTTTTGCACGATCACCGCGAAGTCGCGGCGCTGGGAACGAGGCCATCTAGATTGCTGGGACCGAGTCCTCCCGGAGCGATCGCAGACGTTTCGCCAAACAGGTTCTGAACGCAGGCATACGGGCCTCACATATATAGCCCGACCGAGGCAATCCTAATTGCCATGGGGACATTCCCCACATTCCCATGCTTATACGGGTTCCAATCGGAAATGTCGCGGAGAAGCTTATTTCTGTCAGATCGGATAGCCGTCTAGCTGAACGGGGGGGGGTATAGGGAATTTTATTTGGGGACGCCCTGCTGATTCCGTTTGGCGATGACGAGGCATCGTGATCTGGAAACGGTATCACGCATCCCAACGGAGCTTGGAAGTTGGTATAGTTCGGTTTGAGGAGAAGGTGCTTATTTTGGAACAGAGTTCTGCGTTATGGTCACGATTCGTTCTTTGCCCCTGCTGGGGATCGTTGGTTTTCTTGTTGGCGCTATTTTCGGGTTTGTGCTTGTGGAGGAGGGACAAGCACAGAATGGACCCTCTCTCCGAAGTGTGGATCGTCCGGTTCGGGTGGCGGTCGACCCGGTAGGGCAGTATTACGAATCGGACAATGGACAGACGATCACCCAGTTGAGCACGTATCTGCGTGCTTCCGTTCCGATCGGACAACGATTTTCGGTCCAGGCACGTGCAGGGTATGCTCGCACCGGCGGGGACCAGCTTGCGGAGGTGCAAGGGCTGACCGATGCCACAGGGCGTGTCCGGTACACCCAGCCGGCCGGGGACGGGAGTGTTGTCGTCTCGGCCACTGTGAATGTGCCGGTTGGGAAGGATCAGCTCTCGAAATGTGAGCTCGGAGAAGATGATTGCAATAGAGCAGAGGAAGATGAACTTGCCACGACGCGGCTTACGAGCCGGAGTTTCTATGACTTCCGCGTCACAAGTTACAGCCGCGGCTTTTCCGTTTCCCCGCGCGTAACGTGGGCATTTCCCGTTATGGATCAGCTGGCGCTGGGCATCGGGGCGGGCTATACGCATCAGCGTGGGTTTCAACCAAACGACAGGCTGGATTCGGACTCGCTTTACGTGCCGGGAGACGGTGTAAGCGTGAACGGGGGAGCGGATTACAAGCTAACGGAGACCTCAGCGCTGGGCGTGGATCTGTCGTTTCGACACTATGGCACCGATGAGGTAGACGGCACTCGTCAATTTGATAGCGGAAATCAGATCAGTGGGACGGTGCGGTATGTCCGACAATCGGGATTTACGAGGATTCGAGTTGTGGCCCGCTATGCGAACTGGGATGAGAGTGAATTTGGATACCGGTTCGGGAATCCGAGCCGAGAACAGGTGCTTCCGTCGCACACGATGGTGCTTGGGGGGTACAAAACCCGCCTGACAGATGTAATCGACGCTCGCGTGCGAATCTCCGGACACCACTATGACGAAACGATTCGGGACGATCGGAAGATATTTGGGCGTCTGTATGTATCCCCTTCCTTTGAACTCGGAGAGTGGATTGTACTGTCTCCCCACGGCAGAGCGACCTACGGCAGTTTCCTTGGAGTCGGAGGAGGCGTTCGGATTGCGGGAACCTTTTAGAAGGGTAGATTAGAAGGGTGGAGATATTTTTCTCTGGGAAGTGGGTTTGCACACGAGGACGAATGAGTGAGAATTCTGTCGGTCGAAGTCGCCTCTGATGCTGAGAGAGTCATTCACGCGGCTTGTGGTTGTATTTTGGAAGAGAAAAGCCCTTCATTTTCTCGGGATTGCGATTTCGCGAAAGGGGCATGATTCGAAACGAAAGTCGCGAGGATCCCTGCCGGGGAATCGTAGTAGCGGAGGCGGAGAGATTGACCGTCTGCGGACAGGTCAATACTTTATTACTGGAAGGGCACAAGAAGACAGGAAAGATCCCAGGTGTACCAGTGGGACAAACGAACCCTCCTGTGTGCTCTTCCGTGTGACATATGTCGCATTGACAATCAAGGTCGGCACAGATTGCATTCGAGCATCTGTGCCGATGAATTCTCGGGAACGCCGTACAGTATCAGTGGCTGTGCAGGAGACGTACGACTTCGGTTGTAGGAACCCCAGATTTTGCTTCTGAGGAAGCGAGTGATTGAAGCTGGAGATCTCAGATCTCCCGGTCCGCTGAAACGCAGGATTCTTGTCTCCACAGTTTTGGGGAAGTTGAGGAGACAACTTCCGGTAAAAACGAAATACGCAAGGCCGCCTCTGGGGCTTGAGCCTCGTCTTCGTTCTCCCGTACACGTAGTTGACGCTCTACGAAAAGGAGATTTCGGTTCTGCTTCGCCGATGGGTTAAGGTTTGGCGCAAACCGTTAGGATTTGGCGTAAAGGCCGAAAAGGTCTTGGGTTGCTGGTGACTCTCTCGTATATTGGGTGGCGAGACTGATCGCCCCATGGGGGTGGAGGCGGCAAGGGGGGATCTTCGTCCATGCATCGTTAGGGCCGGCAGCCGTCGGCCCGGTCGCTCACTGCTGACCGCTGCATTCGTATGCCGCAAATATTTCCGAAGAAAGCCAACGCTCTTCCCCTCTTGTCTCTAGTGGGGTCGGTTGTCGGAGGCGTGTTACTCGTTGCTTTGGTGTGGTACTACTTCTCCCCGGAGTTTACGACGGTGGGGTATAAGCCGGACCAGCCGGTGCCGTACGATCACGAACTACACGCCGGCCAGTTGGGCATTGACTGCCAGTACTGTCACACCAATGTGGAGAATTCGAAGCACGCCAACGTGCCGCCGACGCAGACGTGTATGAACTGCCACAATCAGGTGAAGACTGGCTCCTCGAAGCTCCTGAAGGTGCGGCAGAGCTGGGCCAACGACGAACCGATTCAGTGGGTTCGGGTGCACCACCTTCCGGATTATGCTCACTTTAGTCACGCGGCGCACGTGAATAAGGGCGTCGGGTGTGAGACGTGCCACGGCCGTATCGACAAGATGGAAGTGGTGTATCAGGCCGAGCCGCTCTCGATGGGATGGTGTTTGGAATGTCATCGTCAGCCCGAGTTGTATCTGCGCCCGAACGACAAGATCACGGCAATGGGATACACGCAGCCGGCGAACTTTGTCGAGCGGAACCTGGACCGGATCCGGGAAGAGGGAATTCAGCCCCCGACCAATTGCTCTGCTTGCCACTACTAACTCACTTTCGAATGACGAATGGCGAGTGTCGAATGGGGGGCTGTTCGGCGCAAGCCGCTCCATTCGCCGCTCGAGATTCGCAATTCGACTCCGTTCAGTATGATTGAACTTGACGTACTCGATTCCGATGACGCCCAGGACAACCAGGGCGAAGAGGCCTCGGGACCCACATTTTGGCGGCACTCGGCCGAGCTCGATGCGGAGGCCTCGTCGGACGAGGACGAACTTATGGAGTTTAGTCCCGGCGACAGTGAGCCGCCCAGCGGGGCGTCCCGGCGACAGTTTCTCCAGTTGATGGGGGCTGCCATGGCAATGGCGGGCCTCACGGGATGCCGACGGCCGGAAGAAAAGATTCTGCCGTATTCCCGAAAGCCGGAAGAGGTCATTCCGGGCATTCCGCAGGAGTATGCGACGGGGATGCCCTTTCGGGACGTACTTCGTCCGGTGCTCGTGGAAAGTCATGAAGGGCGTCCCACGAAGGTGGAAGGAAACGGGGAGCATCCCGTTGGGCAAACCGGCACGAGTGGGTTTGAGCAGGCGTCCGTACTCAATCTCTATGATCCCGACCGGTCGCGCACTGTGCGCCGGGAGGGCAGTGAAGCATCCTGGAGCGATTTCGTCGACTTCTGTCGGACGCTCGGGGAGAAGCCCGATCAGAATGTGGCGGTCCTCGTGGAGGAAACACCGTCTCCGACCGTGCAGGCGATGCGGGAGCGCATGTCGGATCGGTTTTCGAACCTGGAATGGGTCACCTATTCGGCCACGGGCGACGATCCGGTGCGTCAGGGCATGCAGCAGGCCTTTGGCCGGCCGCTACGTCCCCGATACAATCTAGGGGAGGCCGAGGTCATTCTTAGTCTGGATTCCGACTTTCTCGACGGGCGACACCGCGACTTTCTCCACAACACGCAGTCGTTTGCCGAGGGGCGTCGCTTGGAGAGCACAGAGGACGACATGAGTCGCCTCTACTCGGTAGAAAGCCAGTACTCCACGACGGGTGGGTCGGCCGATCATCGTCTGCGGCTTCAGGCGCGTCGCATCAAGGCGTTTGCCGCGGCGCTCGGGGCCGAGCTTGGCGTCGGGACGGCTCCGGACGTGGACTGGAGCGAGAAGGAAGAGGTGTATGTGCGGGAAATTGCGCGCGACCTGAAAGAGGCCGGTGGGCAGGGCGTCGTGCTGGCCGGGGAGTCGCAGCCTCCGGCCGTTCACGCGCTGGCGATGGCGATCAATCAGAAGCTCGGGAGCATCGGAACCACCGTCACGCTCTTCAACACGGGGGAGTCCGAGCGTCCGACGCAACGTGAAGCCCTGACCGGCCTCGTCGACTCCATGAAGAACGACGAGGTCGATGCGCTCTTCATGATCGGCGTCAATCCGGTGTATGATGCTCCGGCCTCGCTTGGGTTTGAGGAGGCGCTTTCGAGCGTTCAGAATACGGTGCATTGCGGACTTCTCCGCAACGAGACGGCGCAGGCAAGTCGCTGGCACGTTCCCCGTGCTCATTATCTGGAGCGCTGGGGCGACGGGCGTGCCTACGATGGGACGCTCTCGGTCATTCAGCCGCTCATCAAGCCGCTGTACGACGACGCCCACTCCGAGATTGAAGTCCTCAATCTGGTTGCGACCGGCGTCGATGCGGCCGGGTACGATCTCGTACGGGAGCAGTGGCGGAAGCGGCTGTCGGAGAACTTTGAAGAGCGCTGGCGGCAGGTTCTCCACGCCGGATATTTGGAAGACAGCCAGTTTGACCGGGCGTCGGTGGGAACGGCCGAGGTGCCCGACATTTCGGTTTCGAAGGACGACGGACTTGAGGTTGTATTCCGTCAGGATCCAAAGCTGCTGGACGGACGGTTCTCCAACAATGCGTGGATGCAGGAGCTGCCGGATCCGGTCACGAAGATCGTGTGGGACAACGTGGCGGTGATGAGTCCGGCGACGGCCGACGAGCTCGGCCTGGAGGTGCGCTACAGCGAGGACAACTTTTACGCCGATCGCGTGGAGCTTTCGGTGAACGGAGAGACCGTGGAGCTGCCGGTGTGGGTGCAGCCCGGCCATCCCGACGGGTCGGTGGCCGTCAATCTCGGATACGGACGGACCATTGCGACGACCCGGGACGGATACGAGACGCCGTTCTGGGACGTGTCCGACGAGCAGGATGTGTACAATCCGGAGCCTATTGCGGGCGGGCTCGACGCGGATGGGAATCCGGTGGACGTGGTGGGTACGAATGTGGCGCCGCTTCGACCGGAAGCTGGACGCGTGGCGACGGGGGCAGAGGTGTCGAAGATCGGCAGCGACTACCTCATCGCGACGACGCAGGAGGAGGGCTCGATGAAGGGGCGTCCCATCGTGCGCTGGGCCACGCTCGACGAGTTCAAGGAGGATCCCTACTTCGTCGACAAGAACCAGACGCCGGTGCCGGACCTCGGGCACGGGGGCGACGGGCACGGGGACGGGCATGCGAGCGAGGAGGATCAAGTACACAGCGCGGATGCATACGGCCTGTCGGCGGGAACGGGTACCGACGACCACACGGTTGACGACGTGCCGAAAGACGCGCAGGAGGGCACCCACGAAAAGCAGGGCCACGCTGATGCGTCGGGGCACGGTGAAGAGTCGGGGCACGGCGGGGACGAAGGCCATGGCGGCGGTCAGGGAGAGAAAAAGGGGGCCGAAAACGTAGAGGGGTATCAGGACTACCCGATGGTCTGGCAGGACGACCATCCGAAGGATCAGTCGGCCTCGAAGGACAATCCCTACTACCAGAACCAGTGGGGCATGTCGATTGACCTCAACACGTGTACCGGGTGCAATGCCTGCGTCGTGGCCTGCACGAGTGAGAACAACGTGCAGGTCGTCGGAAAAGAAGAGGTGAGCAACGGACGGCACATGTACTGGATTCGGACGGATCGGTACTACGTGTCCGAGGACGGAGAGGATGCGGAGGATCCGGAGATGATGATGCAGCCGGTGATGTGCCAGCACTGCGAGAATGCGCCGTGCGAGTCAGTGTGTCCGGTGGCGGCGACCGTCCACTCGCCCGACGGCACGAATCAAATGATCTACAATCGCTGCGTCGGCACCCGGTACTGCGCAAACAACTGCCCCTACAAGGTGCGGCGCTTCAACTTCTTCAGCTGGACGAAGAACCTGCCCACGGAGGTGCAGATGGCCCAGAATCCGAACGTGAGCGTCCGGTCGCGCGGGGTGATGGAGAAGTGCTCCTGGTGCGTCCAGCGCATTCGCAAGAGCCAGCAGCAGGCCGACAACGAAAACCGCGACTTGCACGCCAACGAGATCGAGACGGCTTGCCAGCAGGCGTGCCCGACCGACGCCATTACGTTCGGCGACCTCAACAATCCGGAAAGCGATGTCGTCAAGGAGAAAGAAAACCCGCGTCGGTACGAGCTGCTTTCGTACCTCAACACGAAGCCGCGTCTTTCCTACCTCGGCCGCGTCCGGAATACGAATCCGCGGATTGAGGAGGCACTGTCTTCGGAAGAGGATGGGCCGGCTCACGCCGAAGCATAGTGCCGGTGGTCACTCGGTTTCATTCGCAACATCGTAGAACTGAATAGCACACGTCGTGGCGAATACTGAGGAGTCCAAATCGATTCCGGCGGATCCCCCGGACGCGTCCGATTGGGACGCAGGCCAGGGAGAGCTCGTGAAGGGCAACCTGTCGTTCCACGACATCACGGAAATGGTGTCGCGGCACACGGAAAAGAAAGCGCCCCCGGCGTGGTATATTGCCTTTGCGGCGGCCCTGTCTGGAACGGTGCTTCTCCTTGCACTTTTTGCCTACGTGGTGTGGAACGGCATTGGCGCGTGGGGCAACAACCAGCCTGTGGGATGGGGGTGGCCCATTGTCAACTTCGTCTTCTGGGTCGGAATTGGTCACGCCGGGACGCTCATTTCGGCCATTCTCTTCCTGTTTCGCCAGCAATGGCGGACAGCGATTAACCGGTCGGCGGAGGCGATGACCCTATTCGCGGTGGTCTGTGCGCTCATCTGGCCCACCTTCCACGTGGGGCGCGTATGGGTGATCTACTGGACGCTCCCCATCCCGAACCAGATGGAAATGTGGCCGCAGTTCAAGAGTCCTCTCCTCTGGGACGTGTTTGCGGTGTCGAGTTACTTTCTGGTGTCGCTCATCTTCTGGTACGTGGGACTCGTGCCCGACCTTGCCACGCTCCGAGACCGGGCGAAGAACTTCTGGCGCAAGCGGGTTCTCGGGTTCTTTTCCCTCGGCTGGACCGGGGCCAACCGCCACTGGCGGAACTACGAGAAAGCATACCTCCTGCTCGCGGGCCTCGCCACGCCGCTGGTGCTGTCCGTCCACTCCGTCGTGTCGTTCGACTTTGCGGTCTCGGTCATTCCGGGCTGGCACACCACGATCTTTCCTCCCTACTTCGTCGCCGGGGCCATCTTCTCCGGCTTTGCGATGGTGGTCACGCTCCTGGTGATCGTTCGGGAAATCTACCAGATGAAGAACCTCATCACGGTCGATCACCTGGAGAAGATGAACGTCATCATCCTGGTGACGGGCACGATCGTAGGGTTTGCCTACATCACGGAGTTCTTCATGGCCTGGTACTCGGGCGTGGAATACGAGCAGTACGCCTTCATCAACCGGGCGTTCGGGCCGTACGCCTGGGCGTACTGGACTATGATGACGTGTAACTTGGTGACGCCGCAGCTCTTTTGGTCGAAGACACTTCGCCGGTCTGTACCGGTCATGTTTGTGCTGTCGATCTTCGTAAATATCGGCATGTGGTTCGAGCGATTCGTGATTACGATCACGTCGCTGCACCGCGACTTCCTGCCGAGTTCGTGGGGC
>CAYOWD010000027.1:0-23387 GCA_964407535.1 uncultured Salinivenus sp.
ACGGCGCATGGACTTTACAACCTACAAATACAACGCGGACTCTTCATGCGATTGCAAACACGCCCCCGGACCGAACGGATTGGGGAGGTCGGGCGTAAGGGAGCCCCAATGCGTCATTTTTGGAGATCACGGGAGCACGGAGCAGCAACATAATAATCGGTCCGTCCGGTGCGTTGTACCTGTCGCCGTGTCTCCTCACAAATTCGGTCGTGTTCACTGAGTGGGACATCGCATGCAGCCAACAGACAAAGAACTGGTTACGGCCTACCTCGAGGAAGGCGACGAGCAGGCCTTCCGTCAGCTGATTGAACGGCACCAGGACCGCATCTTCGGCTACCTGATGGGCATGGTCAAGGACCGTGCCGTGGCAAATGATCTGTTTCAGGATACCTTTGAGCGGGTCATCGACGCCATGCAGGACGGGTCGTACACCCAGCAGGGACAGTGGCTGAGTTGGGTGATGAGCATTGCCCGCAATGCCGCGATCGATCATACCCGCAAGCAAAAGAAGTGGGCCGACGTGCCCCACGATCCGGAGGACGGACGCTCCTTTTGGGACACGATCGAAGACGATACCCCAGGGGTTGATGAGGAGCTGCACCGGGCCGAACAGCGAGAGTGGCTCGACGAACACATTGAACAGCTTGTGCCCGAGCAACGGGAAGTGCTGTTGCTCCGACAAGAGACGGACCTCACCTTTCGTGAAATTGCTGAACTTCAGGACGTGTCCATCAACACAGCTCTCGGCCGAATGCGCTATGCCCTCAAGAACCTGCGGAAAATGATGAAGAAGTCTGACAAAACCTCCCTCGCCGGCACGACCAACTCGTGAGGCCTCTCACGTCGTCTTTTTCGCCGAAGATCTCCTACAGCATCCATGGACGACACGTTACGACTCATTCAGCACCTGTACGACGATGACGATGCCGAGTTTGCGCATCTTGACGATGCCGAGTTTGCGCATCGTCTGGCCCGAGACGAGGAGCTCCGTCGGGAGTACGAAGAGCTGCTCGAGACGAAGGAAGCCCTGGATCAACGCACGTCTTCCTCGCCCGATCCCGATGTCGTCGATACTATTGTAGACCGCGCTGCCGAGGCCGCCTCGTCCTCGCCGCAGTCGGATGCCTCGCCGAGCAGGCGAGCCGATCGCGCCGCCCGTGCGCCGGACCGGCCGCAGACCCGTCGGTTGCAGGGCGTTGGGGCCGTCTTGGCCCTGCTCCTCGTGGCGGCCGTTGGGTGGTGGCAGATGGACAACGTCCAGACACCGCCGTCCGCAACCACGAGCACGACGTCGGCTCAGCAGACCGAGGCCGTCACCGACGGGGAGCAGGAGGACGCCTCCGACGCCGTGCCCGCTTGGGACGACAGCGACGAGGTTGTGCGCCTGCACCGTCGCATTGAAATGGTACGCGACCGAAGCAATGAGGGGACGTGGGACGAGATGCCGCAGCCGGTCGACCAGGCCGGCCCGTAACCGAGCGTTTTCCACGATGTCCCGTTTGTTGCGCTGCCGCTGTTGAATGCACGAGATGTCGATCCCGATGATGCACGTTTTCCGTACCGGCTGTTGTGTTCTTCTCGGCGCCTTGCTGTGGAGCGCCGTCGGTCCGGTCGCCGCTGGCCAGGACGATCGCACCCTCACGATCCGCGACGGCACCGTCTATGTGGACGGTCAGCAGCTTTCCACGGAGCAGATGCCGGATGGCCTCGATCTCTCGGGCGTGACGGCACGGTACCAGTTTCGCGGCGTTCAGCAGCCCGTCATTGAACTCAATGGACGCCTGTTTACCGTTGAGAACGGCCTGAAGCCCATGTCCGCAGACGAGGTTGCACGCGGAAGCACCTCCGTTCTCCGCCGGGAGACGGCTGCGCCCGCAGCCGCTCGTGCCTCGGACAATCCGCATCGACAGTACCTGGACGATGTCCAGGAGGCCAATCGCGAACTGTACGAGCGGCTCGTGCGCGAACGCAAGATGGAACGGAAGGCCCAAACAATGGCGCAGTCCATCCGATCCCTGTCCGAAAGCGACGGGGAGCATCAGAAGAAAGTCGATTCGCTTCGCACGCTTCTCAACGACATCTTTGAGTTGAAGCAGGACAATCGGCGCCTGGAGGTGGAGCGACTGCAGCGGGACATCCAGGAGTTGCAACGGCGCCTCCGGAAACGAAAAGAAATGAGAACGGAAATGATTGACCGTCGCCTCGATCAACTCCTCGGAGCCACGCGTAGCGAATAGCGGGTGATACGACGCTGCTCGGTCCGCTCGGACCCGAAAGGCTTTTAAGTCTGCTCAAAGCGGATCACCGTTCGGGACTTTCATCTCATTTTTGATGCGTGTGACCTGCTTGCAGGGGCGTTATCCCAGCTCCGCAAGCTCCGTTAAGGCATGTAAGGTTAGCGGTATGTGCGTGGGGCCCATAAGCTTGCGTCCATACCAATGCCTCTGCAACCCCGAACTTTGTAAGGGGATTTGGTATTAGATGTCCCTGGCCAGGTAGGCGCGTCGCGCTTGTGATCCGAACTGGCAGGCCGAGAGAAGGAGTTCGACGCCGGTGAAGGCGGCGCAGCGATAGCACCAAATCGGTCTAGGAAAAACGCCTCAGGATCCGATTGGCTAATCTTTTCACTTCGAGCTTTACTTTAAGTCTTCCGACCCACATCATATAGTACGGCATACACGTCTTGTGCAGAGCATGAACGGACACTAGCTGAAAGGAACTCGGTGGTATCGTGTACGTCCGGTACGACCCGAAGCGAATCTGCATCTCTTCGTTCGCGCGTCGGGCGTACTTGGGACGCGGCGCATGCCTCAGGAGGCCTTAGCTTGGTCCGACTGCCGTCATTTCGGTTTGGAACTGGTATCATGAGAGACGCTATGGCTCGGTTTCGTTCGTCCGTTTCCCGAATTTGTTGGGCTGGTCCTCCGTGGCGCCTACGAGCGGCGGTGCTCGTTCTTGGGCTTCTGATCCTTGGCCTTGGCAGGGCCGAAGCAGGGCCGGCCCTCGTCAAAGACGTATTGTTTTCCGAACGCTCCGACGGAGAAGGGTACGTCGTTCGGGTCCGAACGGCGGACATGATCAAAGCCTACGGCATCCCCCGCTCAGTAGGCACCAACACAATAGAATGGGTGCTCTACAACACGGATCTGCACGCGCAGTACCAGAAGAGTTCGCCGCAAGGGCCGATTCAGGCGCACACCGTCACGGAGAAAAACGGGCACCTCGTCCTTCGCCTTGAGCTCGATCGGTCGGTTGACGCCACGGCCTACCGAGACGGGGCCTCCAACGACCTGTTGCTTAACCTTTCCTTTTCGTCCGGCAGCACCCCTGTGGCCGATGCCGGGGGCGGGGCCGTCCCATCCGCCTCTTCGTCGTCGAACGAGCGGTCGAACCCGGCGCCCCCGACGCCATCGGGGACGGCGTCGGCGAGCGGGGCCTCGGATTCGGACGGGGCCTCGAAGGCGGAACGCGAGCGCTGGAAGCTCGACACGGTGGTCATCGATCCGGGCCACGGCGGCAAGGATCCGGGGGCCACGGCCAACGGCCTGCAGGAAAAAGACATTGTCCTGGACGTTGCCCACAAGCTTGGGGACTACGTCGAGAACCGGCTCGACGTGAACGTCAAGTACACGCGGACGGGCGACAAATTCATTCCGCTGGAGGAGCGCGGACACATGGCCAACGAGGCGGGAGCCAAACTCTTTATTTCGCTCCACGTCAACGCGGCCCGTGCCCGGGCGGCCCACGGAACGGAAACGTATTTTCTCGGGCCGTCGAAGTCGGAGAACGCCGAGGAGGTGATGGAGCGCGAGAACAGTGTGATCAAGTACGAGGAGAACACCGAAACGTACGAGGATTACGACGAGCAGGCGCTTGTGCGCCAGACCCTGACGCGCAGCGCGTACATGCGGCAAAGCGAGCGCCTTGCCTCCCTCGTCCAGAATCAGTTCGAGGAACGGGTGAACCGGCACAACCGCGGCGTCCACCAGGCGGGCTTTTACGTGCTCTGGAGCGCCTCCATGCCGTCGGTGCTCGTCGAGCTCGGTTTTCTCACCAATCCGAAGGAGGCCCGATTCCTCAACAGCGACCAGGGACAGACGTATCTCGCCAGCGCCGTCTTTCGGGCCGTGCGGGACTATAAGAAAAACTACGAGAAGGGCATCTACCGCAGCAAGTAAGCCTGCAAGTATGGACGTACGGACGCGTGGACGTGTGAGGTGTCGGAACGTGATGGCCGTCCGCACGACTTCCAAGCCACGAGAGCGTCCACTATTCTTGGAACGGAGAGGCGTGCTGCTCGTCTCTGAAATCGCGTTCTCCTCGTGTCTAACGCGGGTTGTGAGTTGCGGGATTTTGGGCAATTGTTTTCGCCCCTGGAGGCCAAAACGGGGCGAACATCCGGGCCGGCTGTGTGTCCCTGTTTAGAGGGAGCTGAACGACGAGAACAGAAACCCTCAACTCATACAACGCATAATCCGCACCCTGCGTTATCTACGCGCTGCGTCCACGACTCTTTTCCTTAACTCCACGAATCGATGGCCCGCTTTCGATTTCCCCTTCTTCTCGTCGTGCTTTCTCTCTCGCTCGTTCTCGTTGGGTGTGATTCGATAGGAGCTGGAGACGATACGATCACGCTGTCCAGTGAGACGAACGACGAGTTTAATCCGATTGAATATACCTTTCAGTACAGCCGGAGTGACGTTGAGAATGGAACGATCTCCGTCACGTCAAGACCCAACGATGGTCAGGATATCGATGAACCATTGGATAGAATAGCGGCTGCTTCGCGCTCGGACATCCAGTCCGCAAAGGTGACGAAAGTGACATTTCGACGGGTATCTTCGGGGGGAAGTTCAGCTGAGACATCGAAAGTATTCGACTATCTCTCAAAGGCTGAAGTGCGTCTGGGTACTCGCTCAGGTCCCCTCGTCGCTGTGGAAGAGGGAATCTCATCTGCGGGAGGCAACAGTGCGATCGATATGGAGCTTGGGCCGGAGGCCGATGCCTCCAGTGTGACCGACGTGTTGAAGAACGGAGATCGTCCTACGAGCGTTGCTTTCAATCTCGATGTTCAGAACCCGGATGACATTGGCGATCCTTTTGACGAAATCGAGATCGAGATCTTCTACTCAATCACCGTACGTTAGCAGCCCAGGACTCAGTGACTACCGCACGGCCACGCAGGAGATTTCGACGCGGGCGTTGCGGGGCAGGCCGTCGACCTGCACCGCCTGGCGGGCGGGGGGCTGCTCGTTGAAGTAGCGACCGTAGACCTCGTTGATCTGGGCGTAGTCGTTCACTTCCGTCATCACGACCTCGCAGTTCACGACGTTCTCGAACGTCATGCTCGCCGCCTTGAGGATGGCGCCGATGTTGTCGAGAACGCGCTCCGTCTCCTCCCCGATCGTCCCGTCGATCATGCTGCCCGTCTCCGGGTCGATGGCGATCTGGCCGGATACGTACAGTTGATTGCCCACGAGAATCCCCTGACTGTACGGGCCAATGGCTGCCGGGGCGAGCGGGGTCGTCACGGTACTGCGGGGCGTCGAGGTGGAGGTGGACATGGAGGGACGAAAATTTCTCGGAGGGATACTAAGTAGTAGTAAAGTTCTGCGTCCGTGGCGCGTGGCACAAGCAAATATTTCCCGAAGACGTGCAAAGATTGGCTGAAGTGCCATCCCGAGGGCGAAGGCCGAAAGATCGGACACGCACACTGGAGGAGCGGACATGGCCGGTTTACGGGGGGCACCGTTCGGAGTTTGCGATCTGAAGACAGCAGATCCACTCCAATCGACCCCATTCTACCCATGCGGTGCTTGATCCGCTCCATTGGCGTTCTGCTCGTGGTTCTTGCTCTTGTCCGGGGGGAAGCCGCACGGCCCGTTGATTTCAGTTGGGAGCCGCGCCCGTTGGTGCCGATCATCGTGGTTCCGAACGCGGGAGGACCGCCCCTTGCCCATTTCTCCCTCAACGGAGGGAGGCCAGTGGGGCGGGCGGGAGCGTTCGCCGACACGTTGCGGCTGGACGGTCCCGTCCGCGTTGCATTTCCAGCGCCCTCTCCGTCTCCGATTTGGGCTGGCGTGTACTCCCTGGGCGCTACCGCCGTGCCGATCGCCGGCGGGCTCGCCCTTCGACGGCTCCATTTCGATGTACTCGGACGTCTTCTGGGATGGGGAGGGATTGTTCTGGGACCGGCGCTGGGGCATGTCTATGCGGGGAATACCCGACAGGTCAGGATTGGCATCGGCATCCGCGGCATAGCGTTGTCGGTCGGATCGTTGGCAATTAGCGTTGCGATCATCGAGGCAGTGAGAACGATTGGGGATCCCGGCGGCCCTCCCGGGTTGCCCACATTGCCGAGGGGGTGCTGATCGGGGCCGTTTGTGTCACTGTGGGGAGTGCCTCTGTTGATATCGTCACGGCCCCGTTTTCGGCATGGACGGCCGAGGACCCCGAGGGGCGCCTTCGCGTCGCTCCGCGCGCAAATCTGCAACTCGGACAGGTCGGCCTCGGCGTGCGTCTACAGATCGACGGCGCTGACTGATCGGGCTGTTTGCGGGCAGCGGAGCAGATGCCCGTATCAATTGGCGCACGTCGGGGGCGGTCGAGACCGAGAACGGTTTCCGTGAAAAGAAATGGGGGAATGATCCCCATGGGGAAGAGCGTCCGGAACGCCCCGCCGCGGGCACGAGTTTCTATCAATCTGCGCAGATATGCTGTGCGTTTGCCTATCGCTGAGGTACAGAACCACACAGATACCATGAGCAAGAAGGGACGCGTGCTGGTTGCTATGAGCGGCGGGGTGGACTCGTCGGTCACCGCCGTCTTGTTGGATGAGCGCGGCTACGACGTGGTGGGGCTCACCATGAAAACGTGGGACTATTCGACCAGCGGCGGTCGCGACGGGAAAGAGGTGGGCTGCTGCTCCATCGAGTCGATGAACGACGCCCGCGTGGTGGCCACGAAGCACGGCTTTCCGCACTTCGTCGTCGACATCCGCGAAGAGTTCGGCGACTGGGTCATTGAGCGGTTTACGAACGACTACCTGTCGGGCCGGACCCCGAACCCGTGTGTGCTCTGCAACACCCACATCAAGTGGGCGGCCCTGCTGGATCGGGCCGACGACCTCGACTGTGAGTACATCGCTACGGGCCACTACGCCAACGTTCGCTACGACGAGGAAGTGGAGCGGTACGTGCTGAGTCGGGGCAAGGACCGCAACAAGGATCAGAGCTATGCCCTCTGGGGACTGCCACAGGAGCACCTGGCCCGCTCGATCTTTCCGCTGGGCGAGTACGAGAAGCCCGAAATCCGCGAGATGGCCGAGGACTTTGGCCTCAGTGTGGCCGACAAGCCCGACTCCTACGAGATCTGCTTCATCCCGGACAACGACTACGGCCGATTCCTGAAGGATCGGGTTGATGGACTGGAGGAGGAAGTCAAGGGCGGGAAGTTCGTGCTAAGCGACGGCACCGTCGTCGGCGAGCACGACGGCTATCCGTTTTACACCATTGGCCAGCGCCGTGGGTTGGGACTGGCGCTCGGCGAGCGCGTCTACGTGACCGACATTGATCCGGAGACCAACACCATTACGGTGGGGCCGAAGGAGGAGCTCATGGAGCAGACCCTCACTGCCCACGAGATCAACCTCGTAAAGTATCCCGAAATTGAGGAAGAGCGGCCGGCCTGGGGCACGGTGCGCTACAACGACGACGGTGCCGGCTGCCTGGCCTGGCAGCCCGACGACGACACGCTGAAGGTGGCATTCGCGGAGCCGCAGCGCGCCATCACGCCCGGGCAGAGTCTTGTGCTATACGAAGACGATGACGTGCTCGGCGGTGGGTGGATCCACGAGGTCGGTGCCGAGGAGGCCGAGCACGAGGACGCCGCAGCGGACATGGCTGCGTGACCGCGGGGCGGTCCCATCGTGTTCGATTCCGGGTCCGTTGTGAATGGACGCACGGGGAACCGTCCTTCCAATTCGGTGTTCGGCGGGGGCTGTCTGTCTCTCTCCGTCGCGGTCGTAGCATCATGCCGGCAGGGCTTCTCTGTCCGCTTCGCCATCAGCACGCAGGGCATGTGTGCGGACTCTCCGCACTGCCGAGGCACTGGGGGCTTGGAGGCGGCTGCCCCAGCGGCCGGTCGGAGATTCGAGCATGGCATTGCCCGCTCCCGCAGGCCTCCGTGGGGCGTCTTGGGGGTGGGGGATAAAGGGAGGCGGCCGTCTCCCTTGCCAGGTACCCATCCGTCGAGTCCCCGTCGGGCGCGTTCTGCCTCCATTTTACCATGCACTTCGCCTCCCTTCGGATGTAGGGGGGAACACTGAAATTCCCAACCCGGTTCAAAACATCAGATTGTCTCTCCCCAGAAATAAATCAGACGTCGCGCCAAGGACCCTTCCCCGGTCCGTCTGCGTGCGTCGCGCACCCAATACATGGAACGTACGGACTTGACGCGCATCGACGACTTCACGTGGGAAATTCCGGGGTCGTTCCGAGAGTCAATGCGCGTTCCGGTGCGCATTATTGCGAAGGAGGATCTCGTAGACGATATCATTCGGGGAGAAGCGATCGAGCAGGCCATCCAGACGGCCATGCTTCCTGGACTCGTGGGGCACCTCGTGGTCATGCCCGACGTGTACAGCGGACAGGGGGCGCCGGTCGGCATCGTAGCCGTATCGAAGTGGCCGGTGGGCACCATTGCGCCGGGGGCCATTGGGCACGACATCAATGCGGGAGTGCGGCTCCTGGGATCGGATATCAGCGTCGACGAGGCGAAGGGCAACTTCGACGCCCTGGCCGACGCCCTCAAGGCACACATTCCGAGTGGGTCCGAGGCAGAAGGTTCCCTCCAAATGAACAAGGGTGAGGTCGACCACGTCGCGCAGTCCGGCGCCCAGTGGGCCCTGCGGAAAGACATGGCCCAACAAGACGACCTTGTTCGTGCGGAAGAAGGAGGGCGTCTCAATGATGCAGATCCCGCCAAGGTCAGTGAGGCGGCCCGCACGCTGGGGGCGCAGCAACTCGGCACGCTCGGCGGCGGGCAACACTTCATCGAGATCCACAGTGTCGAAGAGGTCTTCAACCGGGCTGCCGCCCTCACGATGGGCCTGAAGGAAGATACGCTCGTTGCCCAGATCCACTGCGGGTCGCGGGGGTACGGGCGGCAGGTGTGTGCGGACTACATTGAACGCTTTCAGGAGGCCGCGGCCTCCTACGACATCACGCCGCCGAACCCGAACCTGGCGTCTGTGCCGCTCGATTCCCGCGAGTCGAAAGACTACCGTGGCGCCGTGAAGGCCGCGGCCAACTACGCCTACGCCAACCGCCAAGTGCTGGCGCACCGCGTCCGCGAGGTGTTTGATGAGACCCTCGACGGAGCGGGCCAGCGTCTCAAGACGGTATACGACGTGGCGCACAATCTCGGGCAGGTCGAGATGCACCAGGTGGAGGGCAAGCACATGCGCTGCTACGTGCATAGAAAGGGGGCCGCCCGTGCATTTGGGCCCGGCACGCCGGGCATTTCGCTGCCCTACCGGGCTCTCGGCCAGCCGGTGCTGGTGCCCGGCAGTATGGGCGAAACGTCGTGGGTCATGCTGGCCACCCGCGAAAGCATGCAGAAAAGCTTCGGATCTGCCTGCCACGGGGCGGGACGCACGATGAGCCACCACGAGGCCAACCACCACGCCGAGCCGGTGGCCCTTGACGATGACCTTGAGGGCGACGGGGTGCACGTCCGCTCCGGCGACGGCTCCTCATCGGCCGGGGGCGTCAAGATTAAGGAGAACATCGACGCCATCGTCGAAACGGTGGCCGGGGCCCGCCTTGCCAGCAAGGTCGCTCGATTGAAGCCCGTTGCCGTCGTGCACGGATAGACGGTCGGTGCTCGGACAGGGCAGGCTGCGGACTTTTCTGTAGGGTTACAGTCCATTCCCGGTGGGAAGACACATCGCTCTTCCTTCTGCGTTCAGAGGATGACCGGTGGGCACACGCTTCACTGGCATTCCGTATCTTTCCCATAACTGCTCCGCCCTCCCATGTCCGATACCGAACAGGGTCCCCATCTTCTTCTTGTCGAAGACGACGAAGAACTCAGCACCAGCTTGGAGCTCTACCTGGAGTCGGAGGGGTACGAGGTCACACTGGTCGAAAACGGGAGCGACGCTGAGGACGAAGCCACGCGGCTGCCGGGATACGACCTGATCGTCCTCGACGTGAAGCTGCCCGACCAGAACGGCTTTGAGGTGCTGCGACAGGCCCGGGAAGAAGGCGTACACACGCCGGTCCTCATGCTCACCGGTCTCGGAGACCACGAAGAAAAGATGCGCGGCTTTCAGGTCGGGGCCGACGACTACCTGACCAAGCCCTTCGAGACGGAGGAGCTGCTTGCTCGCATTGATGCGTTGCTTCGTCGCGAGGCGCAGGTGGAGGTCGAAGGCGGCGTCTTCGACGTAGGAGGGCTGCGTGTGAATCTCGACGCCGAGGACGTTACGAAGGACGGGGAGCCGGTGGACCTGACGGATTTGGAGTATGAACTCCTTGCCTATCTGCTTCGCCGACGGGGCCGGACCGCCACGCGCGAGCAAATCTTGCGCGACGTCTGGGACCTGCCGGCCGCCGTCGAAACCCGTACGATCGACCGCCACGTAAACGCGCTGCGCGATGTGATGGGTGGAAAAGGAGAAGACGAATGGGCCATCCAGAGCGTGTACGGGATTGGGTACAAGCTCGAAGGGGCCGACCGGGTCGAAGAGACACCGCAAACGACATAGACTCCGCGTGTGGGCGCATGTGCGTGCAGGATGTGGAAGCGACGACGTTCGGCACGTACAGTCCCTTACCTCACCTCCACAAGCGTGGTGCAGAGGAGCGGTATGTGTATCAATGCGGGTCCCGCATTCCGAAGTCATTAGCCCCTGTCCGGCCGGAAAGAACAGGGGGACAGTGCGCGATATCCCCACGAACATGTCTGCGTTCCCCTCCGTCCGGTCAGGACGCTTGTTGCGGAAGGGGACTGCACGTCGCAGAGCTGCCTGGGGGGCGGTCACGAATGATACCAACTCCACAAGCTCCGTTGGGGCATGTGAGTGAGGCCCATATGCCTGCGGCCCTACCGACACATCTCCAGCCCCGAACTTTGTAAACGGATTTGGTATTTACGCATCACGCAATACCAATAACAATCCCATCGGCAGGGACCGTGTCTCAGGATTCGGGGTATGCAGAATGAGCATTGACACCGCAGTACGCGCAGATCGGGCTATTCGTCGTCGAAGCGATAGCCGATGCCGTACACCGTTTCGATGTACGTGGGCGATGACGGGTCGGGCTCGATCTTTTTGCGCACCGACGCCATGTGACGGTCAATGGTGCGGGTGACGATGTTTTCGTCGATGCCCCAGACATCCCGAAGGAGTTGCTTCCGCGTTACGGTGCGGCCCTTGTGCTGGATGAGGTAGCGCAGGATATCAAATTCGAGCGCCGTGAACTCCACCTCTTCCTCATCGCGGTAGGCCTCGTGGGTGGTAAAGTTGATTTCTACGTCACCGATTTCGTACACGTCCATCGGGGCTTCCGATGGCGGCATGGTCCGTTGCAGGATGGCCTTCACGCGGGCGGCGAGCTCCTCAACATTGAACGGCTTCGTAATGTAGTCGTCCGCGCCCAGTCCAAAGCCCTTGAGCTTGGATTCCTGTTCCCCCCGCGCCGTAATCATCAGGATCGGTGCACTGAAGCCCATCTCTTGCGACTCCCGAAGGACCTCAAATCCGTCCTTCTTCGGAAGCATCACGTCGAGCAGGACGACATCACACTTGTCCATCTCCTGCATCTTCTCGAGGGCCGTTTCCCCATTCTCAGCGGTTTCGACCTCATACTCTTCAAGCTGGAAATACTCTTCAAGCCCCATGAGGATGTCGGGATCGTCCTCGACAACGAGCATGTGGTAGGTCCGGTCCGTGGTCTTCGGCATAATAACAGGAGGGCTGGGTGCGTGGGATCAAGCGAGGACGAAAGAGGCACCCTCGCAGGTAAGGGATTCGTCCAATATACGGACACGGCCATCTGTTTCCAAAGAGGGGGACCTGGAACCGGGAAAATCACAGCTTAGGAACCCTTTCGGAAAAGGGAGTCGCACGTGTCAACGTGAATGGCACGTCTGGAGACGCGTCTGTCTGTGTTCGCCGGATTGGGGACAACTTCCGGTTAGAGGGCGGCGTCCTGTCGGCGAGGGGACGCGAGCCTGCCACTCCTTCGCTGCCCGTCGGGGGGACGGGACCGCACGAAGCAACGATTGATTTCTACAGGCCGACGTTGTCGCGAAGCTCTTCCATGAACGAGTCGCTGGTCAACGCGTCCATGGCGTCTGCTCCCATCTCCGCCTGCAGCTTCGCATTCTTCAGGTTGAAGGGAGGGAGGCCGTAAACCAGCCCAACATCCTTGACCGCCTCTTCCTCCTGATGGCTGTACGGACTCGACGAGAACAGGCTGCCCGACGCATACCCAATATACGTTCCATAGTGCACGAGTGCGTACGCCAGATTCTGACGAAAGGACTCATCTTCCCCCTCGATTTCTTCGGTAAGGGCTTCGTATAGGACCTCAATATCAGTGTCGTCGCTAACATCGAGATCGAGGTCGTACCGTTCGACGTATTCCTTGATTTCCTGGCGGTGCTCTTCCGCGGTGTCCCCGCTCAGCTCGATGGGACGAAGCCCGTTCAACGCCTCGGCCTCCTCGCTGAGTCCTTTCAGGCGGTCCATCAATTCCTCGGCGCTCAGTTCCTTCTCGTCGATCGTCTCAATGGCCTGCACGAGTCGATTTTCGAGTTTATCCCGAGACAGGTCGTTGATCACGGCCTGTATGGAGGGGTTGTCATCGGGGTTGTCATTATACAACAGTGTGTGGAGGTTGGCCTCTAGTACCAGTAGATCGGCTGCCTCTTCGTACTCTTCTGCGTCAAACGTTCCATCGATGCCGCCGACGTAATGAGCGACGAAAGCCATTGAGTGAAGGGTCACATCCAGTCGCTCTTCTGCCAGTGTCGAGCGATCAGGGGAGCCGTTGTTATCGGTCGGTGGGTGCTCGTGAGAATTGACCATAACGACTGAGGAGAAATTGCATGAGAAAGAAAGTGAAGGGCGTGCTGCTTAGGAAGCCGTGAGGTGTGTCGACCGGCTGGAAGCGATGATAGAACGTTCGGGGCGGCTTGCTCGTCGGGGCCGGAGCGGGAGACCCGGCCCCTACCCTACACATTGTCCAGTCACTGCGGCCTCCCTTTGCTTGCTTCGTCGTCCGAGAGGTGGTTCTTGTACCAGTCCACAGCATTCTCGGCCTGGGAAGCGACCACCACGTCGGGCCGGCCGTTGTGGTCCACGTCGGCTACCTCAACCGAGATGACATCCGGCACGGCGGTGGCCACCGACTCGGGGGCCTCGAACGTGCCGTTCCCCTTATTTTGGACCCACGCCACCGCGTCGCTGTCAAAGGCCGCCGCTACGATGTCGAGCGTGCCATCGTTGTTGAGATCCCCAGTATCGATACTCTCAATCGTCTGCAGGTCGGAGGCGAGGATTTGCTTCGGTCCCAACGCCTGATCGTCGTCTTGGCCGGTTCGATTCTCGAACAGAAGAAGCGAATTCGGGCCGACCGTCCCCACAAGGAGATCCTTTCGGGCGTCTCCCACCACGTCCGCCGTATGCACCGCAATGGGCTCATCAAGCGTTTCTCCAATCGGGGCCTGTTTCACCATCTGAAGCGAGTCGGCAGTCGAGCCCGTGGGCTCGTACCGATGGATCACCGGTTCCTGGTAGGAGACAGCCAGCACCTCGGGCCGCCCGTTTTCATTCAGATCCGCAACGTGCAGGGTCTCTAGTCCCCCGAGGTCCTCGATAAAGACCGTTCCGTCGTCGAATGTCCCGCCTCCCTCGTTGTGGTACCAGACCACTGTTTCGGCAAGCACGGTGCCGGCCACTACGTCGGAGGCCCCATCGCCGTCCACGTCGGCCGTTGCGACGGCACCTGCGCCCTCTGCTCCCGCATCGATGGGGCGCCGCTTGCCAAACGTCGAGTCCGATTGGTTCTCGTACCATGCCACGAGATCATCCTTAAGGGAGGCGGCGACCACGTCGGGACGATGATTGCCACTCAGATCCGCCGTGGTCAGGGCCACGACGCCATCGACACCCGTTTCAATGGGAGTCGATGCACCAAAGCCGCTCTTGCGGGCACGAATACTTTCATTCCAGGTTACCGACTTTCCGCCGAGGGCCGCCACAACCACGTCGATCGCGTCGTCGCCGCCGAGGGAGTCGGCCCGTACGACCTGCGGACGCTCGATCGTGTCCGTGATGCGTCGGCCGTCGTCGGCAAAGGGCACCTGCAGACGGACCGCGGCCTGCACGCTGTCCTGCCCCGCAACCACCTCGTACGGCACACGGACCGTCCCGGCAAATCCCTTGGCGGGCGTTATCCGGAAGCGGACGGAGTCCACGGCCGTTATCGTCGCCACGGAATCGGGCACGGCCCCCATTCCCGCAAGTCGCACGTTCCCAGCCCCTTGATGATGAGTCCTCACATCGAAGACCGCCTCGGTGGTCGTCGTCACAATCGGGAGGGAGGACCACGCGTCGACGGCTGTCGGCTCGTCGGCGGCCATCCACCATCCGAGCCCCAGCAGAAGCACGAGGCCGGCAAGGACGGCACTGCCGTACGCGTACAGTTGATCGGAGGGGAGCGACTGGACGAGATCGGTTCCGCCTTTCCACGCGGCGGCTCCCCAGTCCTGCACCGCCGTCCCGAGTTCGCGACCGGCGACCACGACGGTTCGCCCGACCGCTTTGACGCCCTGTTCGGACGGAAGGTGTGCCTGCACGGCGGTCGTCCCGTCTGCAACCACGTGCAGCAGACGATCTGCGGCCGCCCGTTCTGCGTCCGCGTCATCAGTCCCCGCGGCTGTTTCCGCCGGTGCAACCGCCTCCTCGTCGCCGGCTGGTTCCGGCGTCCCGATCTCCTCTTCCGGCAAGATGGGGGCCGCATCCGGCGCGACGGCGTCCGCCACGCCGGTGCCCTCCGTATCCGCTCCCTCCGCAGGCGAGGTCTCGGTTGCCGCTGTCGACGATCCCTCAAAATCCACGGTAACGGTCAGCGGGGTCCCCGGCGACACCGATACGACCGACTGCCACATGAGCGTATCGAGCGTCAGTCGGGGAGCACTCTCGTCCTCCTCGATCGAGGAGCCGGACGCCGTCACCGTAGCACTTCCGCTCTCGGCCTGATCGGTACGAACGGCCCGGAGTCGGTGCGAGCCCGTCTCAACCCCGATCGCGTGTGGCTCGTGGGGCGTGAGTGCAGCAACCTCGTTCCCGTCCACGTACAGCCGACACGGATGGCTGGCCGTAATCTCCAGCTCGCCCGACGTGTCCGCCGGGGCCGTCGACGTTTCTACCGTTGACACGTCGCTGATCCACTTCGGCTCCGTCTCCGACGGAGGCGCCGGCAGGCGGCGGGCAAAGTCGTCCATCGTCTGCGGCCGGTCGTCGGGCCGCACGGCGAGGCCCTCCAAGATGGCCTCATTCGTCGCGTCCGACAGCGACGGCACCAGTTCCTTCGGCGCCACCAAATCGTCGTCGAGAATGCGGGCAGCGGCCTCGGGCGGTTTGTATCCGGTAAGGGAGCGGTAGAGAGTCGCCGAACAGGCGTACACGTCCGTCCACGGTCCCTGATCGCCGTGGCTGTGGTACTGCTCGTGCGGCGCGTATCCCCGCTTCAGGACCACCGACATGCTCTGCGTCCGCTCCCCCACTGCCGTGCGGGCGGCCCCGAAGTCGAGGAGCACGACGGTCCCGTTGTTCGCCAGGTATACATTGTTGGGGTCGATGTCGCGGTGCAGCACGTTCTGGCCGTGCACGGCCGAGAGCCCCTCCGTCACCTGCTCCATCACGAGGAGCGCCTCCTGCTCCGGCAAAAATCCGTTTCGTGCCTCCAGGTATTCCGCCAGGGTGCAGCCCTCGTAAAAATTCATCACGAGGTAGCCAGTGCCGTTCGCCTCAAAAAACGTCCGCACCCGAACGATATTGGGGTGATTCTCGAACTTGGCCAGGGTCCGCGCCTCCTGCAAAAACCGTTTCAGCCCGAATTCGAAGTCCTGATTGTCGCCCGTCGAGGTATACGGCTGTACCGTATCCCCGTCGGACTTGCGGACGGCGATGTCGTTGGGGAGGTACTCCTTGACGGCGACCACGATCTCCAGCACCTCGTCGAAGGCGAGATAGGTAACCCCAAAGCCGCCAACGCCTAGAACTCGTCCAACCCGAAACTGATCGTTGAGCAGCGTTTCCGGGTCGAGCGCAAGGGGACTTCGGTCGTTGGGGTCGTCTGCAAAAACATCATCGCGCTCCATGGGTGGGAAGAAAATCATCGAGGCGGAAGGAGAGGTAATTCCTGTATCAGATTGGCGTTTCGCCCGTTCCTCTCATTGTCTTGATTGAGACTTAATTTTAGGCATTCTCGTTAGGTCGGGGGGCGCCCGCGTCTTACTGATACGTGAATGGGGTTCTAAAAACGATTCCGACTATTCGCCTACCACGGTCCCCACCGAACGAAAGCGAGAGTTTACCTACCTGTGCACGGATCAGTAACCCCCCACATAAAAACACCGGGCCGCTCGCAAGCGACCCGGCATGGGAGAGGACATGGTGCCGGAATGGGAGTACGTGTAGACGTCCGTCGTCGAGCGGATGTGTGTTACGCCGGTACCGGAGCTTCGTGCTCGATGTGCGTCCCCAGTACCTCCAGGAAGCGTTCGATCCAGGCCGGATGGGCAGGCCAGGCCGGCGCCGTGACCAGCGTGCCGTCCGTCACGGCCTCGTCCATCTCCACCTCAACGAACGTGCCGCCTGCGGCCTCGACCTCCGGGGCGCAGGCCGGATACGCCGAGCACGTTTTGCCCTCGATGACGTCCGCGGCGGCGAGAAGCTGCGCCGCGTGGCAAATGGCCGCAATGGGCTTGTCGGCCTCATCAAAATGCTGCACAATGTCGAGGACGCGGTCGTTGAGCCGAATGTACTCTGGGGCGCGTCCGCCCGGTAGGCACAAGGCGTCGTACGCCGTTTCGTCGATCGCCTCGAAGTCCGCATTGAGCGCAAAATTGTGGCCTCGCTTTTCGCTGTAGGTTTGGTCGCCTTCAAAGTCGTGGATGGCCGTGCGCACCGTATCGCCCTCCGTCTTGTCGGGACACACGGCGTGCACCTCGTGTCCGACGGCTTGCAGGGCCTGAAACGGCACCATGACTTCGTAATCCTCCACGTAGTCGCCGACGATCATCAAAATCTTTTTGGACATAGCAGCACCTCTTGGTCGTGTGACTGGTGATGAGATAACGCCACCCATTCACACGATCTTCCTGCCCGTTGGATCCTGTCTTCAATAGAGCCCAAACCGCGGATCAGAGGCTTACGGCATTGACAATCCGGTCCTCATACTTTTCCATCGTCTTTCGGGCCAGGGCGAGATTGCCCTCCTTCGAAATGGCGAGGCCGTGGTAGTAGGTCCGGTCCCCGATGATGCGCGTAATGACGAGGACGTCGTCGGCGGTTCCAAGAATATCCCGAAGAGATTCCGGGTCCATGTCCAGCATGTCGAACGCCCGCTTGTAGGACTTCACCACCTCCGAAAAGGCGGCCGACGCCACGGAGCTGTCGAATTCGGGATCAATGGAATACCCGCCCATCGACATGCCGCTTTCCAGGTCCACCACGTCGGTGGAGATGAAGTTGGAGACGTCGTTGGAAAACTCTTCTAGGATGTCGTCTACTTGACTCATAGAAAGAAGGTAAGCAGTGACTCAGTACATTGAAGGAAGCCCCCTCCGTTTGGAGCGGGGTCGCCATCGACGGGGGTTATTCCGGAATCGCCTCGTCTGCCGAAGCAAACAGCCAGGCATCAAGGCTATACCGTCCGGGACCCACCAGGAAAAGGGTTATGAACACCGTTGCCATTTCCGTTGCGTGCCAGGGCCCTTCCCCCGCCGCGAGGTGGCTGGCCGCGGCCACCGTCATCGTGATCAGAAGGAGCACGAGCACGGGTCGGAAGAGAAGGCCGAGCATCAGCAAAATGCCGCCGCCGAACTCCGTGAGGGCCGCCATAAATCCCCAGAACGTGGGCCATACCGTGATGCCGAACAGGGCCATATTCTGCCCCAGATCGGCCCACTCGGCCGGGCCGCCCGTAATTTTGGCGACGCCGTAGACGAACACAAAGGAAATACCGATGCCGAGGCGCAGCACGAGGACAGCGAGGTCTACCGAAGTCCACCGGTCGGGCGACAATCCAGATATCATAGGACTGCGGTCAATCAAACCGGAAGAGAACGCAGAGGACGAGAGCCGTTGAAATTGAACGGTGCTCCAATCTCCGTTATCCAATCTGTTCGTCGACGCTGTACGCGCCCGGTCCCACGAAGAGGAGACTCAGGAAGACAATGCCGTACAGGAGTGCCATTTCGGGGCTGCCGTCAATGGCGCCCGTAAGGTGCGCCGCGGCCGCCACCGCCATGTTGAGCGTCAGTAGGAGCGCCGCCGGGCGGGTCAACAGTCCGACGACGATGAGCAAGGCGCCGAGAAATTCGGCCACTGCCGCCAGAAAGCCCCAGACCGTTGGCATGAAGCCGAGTCCGAACATGCTCATCACGCCGCCGAGTTGCGCCCACTGCTCCGGTCCCCCGGTAATTTTCCCGAGCCCGTGCCCGAAGGCCATGTATAGTCCAAAGCACGCTCGCAGAATGAGCAGTCCAAGATTGCGGTATTTTCCGAGATGCGACCAGAGCATGGGTATCATCGGTGGGCGGGTCCAAAAAACGTGTGACTGTGGAGTGAACGAGTATAGGAAACAGACAGGAGACTGTCGACCAGGGCGATCAGGGCGCAGGGCGATTGCATATTGCTCTATGCCGCGCACAGGAGTGCGTTGGAGCACAGCGATTCTTGCTTCTATGCATACAAGCCTCTGTTCATCCTGGGCAGAATGGAGGAACCGAAGGAAAAGGCGCTTCCGACCTCCGATCAGCGCCCGAACTGCGATTCCCCCGGTTGAGGGGAACGGCAGTTGTGTGTTGGAAGGCGTTCGGGGACGCAGGGGGGCGTCGCGTTAAGCGTTCGGAGGGGGACTGCCGGGATATGTCCCACACGCCGTCGATCCGTTTGCGGACGGACACCGACGCCGCGTGGTGCGTTTATCGACGCAGTCCTGATTCTCCCCGACGTCCACGTGTCCATGAGTGACTCCGCTGTCGATTCCGACACTGCCGACGCGTCAGACGCCCCTGCCGGGGCGGCAACGACGGAGCGGTGTACGCTGTGCGACCTGCCGACGCCGGATCCGCCGGTGACGGCCCCCGACCTTGACGGGACGTTTTGCTGTCCCGGCTGTCGCGAGGTGGCCCGCACGCTCGGCGAGCTGGACGACGACGCAGCGGCGTCCGTACGACGCCGAGTCAACGGCCGTGCCCCCGAGGCCGACGACGTGCCCGACACAGCCGCGGAGGCGTTCCTGCGCGTGGACGGCATGCATTGCACGGCGTGCGAGGCGTTTCTTGAAACGGTGGCCGAGCAGGCCGACGGCGTGTACCGGTCGGAGGCGAGCTACCCGTCCGAGATGGTGCGGCTGCAGTACGATCCCGACCGCCGGACCGAATCGGAGCTCGCGTCGCTTCTCACCCGCGGCGGCTATACGGCATCGACCGATTGTTCGACGGACACCGGGGCCTCCGACTCCGTGGCCCGTCTTCTGTTTGGCGGCTTCTTCACCATGATGGTGATGGTGTGGTACGTCGTCTTCTTCTACCCGGTCTACGCCGTCGGAACGGGCGTCGTCCCGCTGGAGGGCGAATTTGCGCGGTACGCCCTCGGCAATACGTGGGTGGCCACCACGGTCGTGTTCGGCATTACGGGGTGGCCGCTCCTGCGCAGTGCCGGGGTAAGCCTGCGCGTGCTAAAGCCCAACATGGACCTGCTCATCGTCATCGCGGCCGGCAGTGCGTATTTCTACAGCACGGGTGCCCTGCTGATGGGGGAGACGGAGGTCTACTTCGACGTGGCAGTCGTCATCGTCTTCGTGGTGACCCTGGGCCGCTGGTTCGAGGGGCGCATCAAGGACCGCGCCGCCGGCCTACTGGCGGCCCTGACGCGCGAGCAGGCGCAGCGGGCCCACCGGGTCACGGCCGATGGCCTGGAGATGGTGGCCGTCGACGCACTCCGGCCCGGCGATACGGTTCGGGTGCGAGAGGGGGAGCGCGTGCCGGTCGATGGGACAGTGGACACGGGCACGGCGACCGTCGACGAGTCACTGATGACCGGCGAGGCGCGCCCCGTCGCCAAGGAACCGGGCGACGATGTCATCGGCGGCAGTGTGGTGCAGACGAATGCGGTTGACGTGCGGGTGGGGGCCGACGCGGGGAGTACCCTCGATCGCATCGTGCGGGTGATGTGGGAGATTCAGGCGTCTACGCCCGGCGTGCAGCAGGTGGCCGACCGGCTGGCCGCGATCTTTGTGCCGCTCGTGCTGACGCTCGGTGCGGGCGCCATTGGCCTGCAGCTGGCCCTGGGCGCCGCGCTGCCGTACGCCCTGCTGAGCGGCCTGACGGTCCTCATCGTGTCGTGCCCCTGCGCACTCGGGCTCGCCACGCCGCTGGCCGTGGCGGCGGGCACGCGGGCCGCCCTGGAGCGGCGCATGGTCGTGAAGCACGCGGGGGCCTTCGAGCAGGCGGCCGATCTGTCGACGGTGGTGTTCGACAAGACGGGCACGCTTACCACCGGCACGATGACGGTGCGGGCACAGGCCGGCGATGCGGACGCACTCCGGCGGGCCCGGGCCGTGGAGCAGTGGTCGACGCACCCGGTGGGGGCCGCCGTCGTGGACGCTGGGCCCGCCGCGGACGTCGACGTGTGCGACGTGGAGACGCATCCGCGCGGCCTCTCCGCACGGGTGAACGGCACACGCCTCTACGTAGGGCACCCCGACGAATACCGCGAGCGCGGCGGCACGATTCCCCCGTCCCTTGCCGAGCGGGCGGAAACGGCCGTCGACAATGCGCAGGTGCCGGTCGTCGTGGGCGAAGACGGAACAGCCCGCGCCGTCTGTGCGGTCGGCGACGCGATTCGCGACGAGGCCGATGCGGTGCTCGACCGGCTGCACGAGGCCGGTGTGCGCGTGGTGGTCTGCACCGGCGACCACGAGGCCGCAGCGGCGCCCCTCCGCGCCGATTCCCGCATCGATTCGGTCTTCGCGGAGGTCCGGCCCGAGGCCAAGCGCGCCCTTCTTCACCAGTGGCAATCGGCGCACGGGCGCGTGGCGATGGTGGGCGACGGCAGCAACGACGCCCCGGCCCTGGCCGACGCCGACCTCGGCGTGGCGTTCGGCCCCACGGCCCTGGCCGCCGACTCCGCCGACATCGTCCTGCTCGACGACGACCTCACCCACCTGCCCGCCCTCCTCAGTCTGGCTCGTTCCACACGCCGCCGCATCCGGCAGAACCTGGGCTGGGCCTTCGGCTACAACGCCGTCGCCATTCCGCTCGCCGTCACGGGCTGGCTCAATCCCCTCGCGGCGGCCCTCGCCATGGCGGCAAGCAGCCTGCTCGTTGTGGGCAACTCGGCCCGGCCCCTGACGGTCGACGACGCCCCCGCCTCTTGACCGCAATGCCTTGCGCGGGATCCCCCTACGCGCCCCACGGATCCAACGACGGATTCGAGGAGGACGTGACTACCCCGAAGAACGACCGGGGCGTTCGCTGGGCGAGCGTCACGATAAAAAAGTAGTACTCCTCCGTAGGTTCGTCCCGGCCGAGGCTGATGTCCGCGATGTTTCACTCCTCCTGAGTTGCCTCGTTGAGGTCGGAAAGCGCTGGGGGCGTGCCGTCTGTATCCGGGACGTGAAGGGGCTTCTCAATCGACTCTGCCGCTCCGGGCCCGGCACATTGCACGTTACCGCTTCAGCGTCTACATTGAGCGTACGAAGCTAGGGGTGTTCGGTGCCGCAGGGCGACCGGGCTGAGAGAGTCCCTCCGAACCTGCTCCGGTTCACACCGGCGAAGGGAAGCACCGTCTCCGTCTTGTGTGAGCGCGTCATCTCTGGCTTCGCCTCGTATCTGTCGCATTTACTCTGCGAAGCCATGGAGACCCTTACGTCCCCCATTCAGACCCGTCCGTTCTCTGTTCCCTCGTTTGCCCAGTCGTGCCTGGACCATGCACACGACGCCTGGGAGGAGGCCGTCGACCACCCGTTCGTCCACGCCCTCGCCGAGGGGACGCTCGACGCCGACCGGTTCAAATTCTACCAGATGCAGGATGCGCGCTACCTGGAGGCATTTGCCGACGCCGCGTCCCTCATCTCCACCCGCTGCCCGGACCCGGACGACAAGCTCTGGTTCATCGACGCCGCCCGGCTTGCGATTGTGGTTGAGGGCGAATTGCACGAAGGCTACGGCGAGGAGCTCGGCTACGGGCCGGCGGACATTCGCGACCTCACGCTCACGCCCAACAATCGCGCCTATCAAAACCACATGATCGAGCGCGCTCAGCGCGGGACGCTCGTGGAGGCGGTGGCGGCGCTCACACCCTGCCCGTGGCTCTACATTGAGCTCGGCCAGCGGTTGGAACGCGAGATGGGCGACGTGCCCGAGGATCATCCGTACGCCGACTGGCTGGAGATGTACCGCGACCCCGACTTCCACACGTACATGGACAACCTGCTCAGTCGCCTGCAGCGCTTTGCAGAGGCGGCCGACGACGATGCTCGCGACCGCGCCCGGACGGCTTTTACTACTAGCGTCCGTTACGAGTGGATGTTCTGGAACCAGGCGTGGACCCAGCAGGAGTGGCCCGTGTAGACAAGGGCAAGACGAACCCGCTCGGCCGTATGCCCCTGGCGCACGCGCTGCGCTCCGGCGTCTCCTCCCCGATGCATCGACCGCGGCCGCTGCGACGGATCGTGCAGTGGAACGGGGGTTCAGAAGTGGATGCTGACAATCAGAAGGTTTTTTGCCCTTCAGCTCCGCCGTCCGCTGGTCGTCCTCCGGGAAGGGGCCGGACTTCCCGAAGTGCGAGTAAAGATGATACTGCTCCGGGGCCGCGGGGCCGTTCAGAATCGACACGAGGTCCGCCGCCGAGAACCCCACTTGGTACGAGGAAGAAGCGCCTCAAATGAATAAAAGTTGAATATTTGTGCTGGAGTTGATATTCCGTCTGCACAAAGACTGAAAGTGCTCGCGTGGCTCCTGGGCATAGTGGCTCTGCTCGTCTTCGCCTTCTAAGTGTCCATACCTCCGTAGAGGCTACGAGAAACGCCCAGGAGCAGAGGGCACGCAGATACCAATCCGTGAGAAAGTACGTAAAC
>CAYOWD010000028.1:0-227 GCA_964407535.1 uncultured Salinivenus sp.
GTTGTTGACCTCGACGGTGTCGAACGTCTCGGCGTAGTAGGCGAGCCGATCGCCGGTGGACCGATCGTCGGGGTAGAAGCGGCCGGCGAACGTATCGTGCTGCCAGCCGGACGTTCCGATGGGCATTGCGTTGTGGGTTGTGGGTTGGGCGTTGTGCGTTGAGGGTTGGGCGTTGAGGGTTGGGCGTTGGCGCGTTGGGCGTTGGAACGTGGTCGGGGTACGGGATT
>CAYOWD010000028.1:240-23166 GCA_964407535.1 uncultured Salinivenus sp.
ATGCGTTGTGCGTTTTTGCGTTGGACGTTGGAACGTTGTCGGGGAGGCGTGGTCGGCTACATCGGTCACTGCCATGCCTTCCACACTCGATCACCGCGACTGGCGGGCGGGGGAGAAGTACGCGGTGCGGCCGGAGACCTGTTCGGTCTGGAGCGGGACGCCGGTGTCCGGGCATTTTTCGTCGCCGTAGCGGTGGGGCAGCATGAAGCGGTCCGGGTCGAGGGCTTCGGGGTCGGAGTCGACCGCGTCGTAGAGGGCGCGGAGGGCGTCTTCGGAGAGTTCGGGAACCGTGGTGGCCGGGTGAATGCCTTCCTGGTAGAGCGCCTCGTCGGCGTAGATGTTGCCGAGGCCGGCGATCACCTGCTGGTCGAGCAGGCGGCCCTTGATGTTGCCGCGGCGGCCGTCGAGCTGTTCGAGGAACGTGTCGACATCGGCCTTGCGGGCATCGGGGCCGAGGTCTTTTTCGGCCACGAACGCCTCGGGCGTGTCGAGGAGGCGGACGCGAGCAAACTTGCGGGGGCACGTAAACGCCATGAGCCCGCCGTCGGCAAAGTGAAACTGCACGTAGGCATACTCGGGCGGGTCGCCGTCGGGCACCTCCGTGAGGCTCCCCGTCATCCCAAAGTGCAGCCCCAGCCAGCCGGTCTCGTCCCCGTACCGCCCGAAGACGTGCTTGCCGTGGCGGGCCGTCTCGCGCAGCGCCCGTCCGCGGAGCACGTCGTCGAGCCGATGCGGCTCCAGGCCGTCCGCCAGAATGCGCGGGTCGACGACGGTGGTGTGGTCAATGGTCCGGTCGAGGGCAATGTCGGCAAGGCGCCGCCGGTAGGTGACGGCGTCGGGAAGTTCGGGCATCGGGAGGTGGGAGGGGAGAGCGATCGGGGCTGGACGCTCCT
Source organism: uncultured Salinivenus sp. (assembly GCA_964407535.1). Taxonomy (GTDB): domain Bacteria; phylum Bacteroidota; class Rhodothermia; order Rhodothermales; family Salinibacteraceae; genus Salinibacter. The sequence continues at coordinate 1,134 of CAYOWD010000028.1, forward strand.
GGTATACGGTGCGTGTTTATTCACTTTCTTCGCGATTTATTTATCTCCCGAATCTGAAGCAGGACGCGGATCGCGGCCCATCCTACGAACCCGGCCATGGCGAAGGCCAACGTGAGTTCTATGGAATCTTGCATGAGCTCGTATCCGGCGCCGACCAGGCCCACCAAAAGAGTCACCCACATGATGAGTCGAGGGAAATCGAAGGACTGATCTGAGGAATCAGGCATCGAACCAATCTGAGGGGTATTGAGCAAAGCGAATGCGTATCAAGACGCTGAGTTGTCAGTGAAGGTACCGGATGGGAGTGTTGGGGTCAAGTAGAACGTCCTGCGGGCGCAGAGCGGAGATGTAGAGCGTCGGACACTCCCCCCGCCTGGGCATCGCCATGTGCCGAGGGGTGCTCAGAGCCCGATGTCCTCGGCGGGATTGTCCTGAAAAGTACCTGCTTCCTCGACGTACTGATTGAACGTTTCCCACGAGGCGTGCCCGGAGTGCTCTTTGACCCGACGCTCGGATTTGCCGGCGCGGATCGCCTGCGTGATAAAGCCCGCTCGGAGGGAGTGCGCCGAATATGCCTCCGGGTTCAGGCCGGCGGTCTCGGCGTGCCGCTTCAGCACTGTCGAAACGTACTGGGCAGTCATCGCGGACTCGCCGATTGATTCGCCCCGATAGAAGCGACGGAAGATGTCGCCCTCGAAGGGGCCATCCACGTGCCGCTCGGCGGCCTGGAGCCACTGCCGGAGGGCGGTGACCGGGCAGGTCTCCTTGTTGGCTCCGTAGGGGAGGCCCTTGACTAGGCCCTCGCCCTCCTGATCGGACTTGGCCGTTCGGATGTATATATTCACGCCTTCGCCCTCGACAAACGTCACGTCGTCCGTGGTAAGGGCTACAAGTTCGCTCCGGCGCAGCGCGCCGGTCCAGCCGACCAGGAGGAGGGCACGGTCGCGCAGGGCGGTCAGGGTGAGGCGGCCGGTGGGGCCGTCGTCCGCGTTCGAGTATCGCGGGAGGTGCTCCACAATCGACGTGAGGTCCTCGACCATAAGGGGCGGGGCCCCATCCTGCTGGCGGGTCTTCTCCCGGACGAGCCCTTTCCAAATTTTCCGTAATGGACCCTCTGCCACCGAGGCGGGCGACTCGTAGCCTTCTTCTTTGTGGAGGGAGGCGATGGCCGCGAGCCGGCGTTCGAGCGTCGCGAGACTCAGGTCATCGGCCCGGGTGCCGAGGTAGAGCCCAACCGTTTTCGGCGTAGCCGGGAGCCACTCCCGGCCCATTTTCTTGCACCAGTGGCGGAAGTCCTCCAGGTCGGCGGCGTAGGCCCGGACGGTATTTTCCGCCTGTGCCTGCGAGGCAAACTCCTCCAGCCGCCCAAGGCTCTCCTGCAGTTCCCGGAGACGCTCTTCGGTCTCCAGCGCGTCGCCCGAATCCTCGGCCTCCCCCCCCTCACGTCCCCCGTCCGGGTCCGCTCCGGCCTCGGCCCCAGCGTGTCCGATGTTGGAGAAGGGCGGCGGAGCCAACGCCCCCGCCTGCTCGCGACGCGGAGCCGATCCCGCTCCGTCATGGGACGAATGCGCACTCTCGGGCGAGTCTGGGGAGGAGCCGCCTGCGGCATGGGGGTCGCTGGACATCGATTTCCTGCTGGCTTGTTGGGCTACGTAACTGCGGAGGGTCGTCGCCTGGATCGACGCGCTGAGCAGGCGTGGTCGTACCGCTCCCGGCCCCGAGAGGCATTCGGGGGACGCACACCGCTCCCCGGGCGCGGCTCCGTCGACCGAACTGCACACCGGCCCGGGAAATCGGAAAAGTCCGCGATTCGCACCGCACTGTTCGCTCAGGCGCCGATGGGGAGGGCTTCTTCAACGCCGTACGAATCAGACGTTTCCGTCTCTCAGTAGAAACAGGACTGCGAGCCACCGGAGACCGCGACCGGGTCTAACAGTGGTCTACGCGATGCCCCAGTGCTCGTCGGCCCGGACTGCAAATTGTGCTCCCCCAAAAGCAGCACAATTGTCCCCTGGAATGCTTTCGGGCAGAAGGCGCCTTGCCCGAAATAAGCGGAACCGTGAAGGCAGGGAGCCGCGATACGATACTCTACGGATTCCCCCGTACGTTTCCAGAGCAAGAGGCCGTTATTATGGTTTAAGTACGGAGTATGGGGACAGGCGACGTTCAAAATTATTGATCGTATGTCATCCACACGCCGTTACGGAGGGGGGGGACGGTTCACGAATCGAGCGACCACTTTATCCACTCAGTCGATTGCTCCGGTCGTCCGCCACAGGAATTGTGTTGGGGGCCGGAGGCGTGCCGGTTCAATCCACCGATCCCCTTTCACCCGACGTCCTCTACCGATGTCCAACGAGCACGCCTTTGCCGACAGCCTCATTTGTGATCAGGATCGTCTGGAGGCCCTGCGCCGATACAACGTGCTCGACACCGAGCCGGAGCCGGCGTTCGACCGGCTCACGCGGCTGGCAGCGCGCTTCCTCGACGCGCCCACCGCCCTCATCAATTTTGTCACCGACGAACGGCAGTGGTTCAAGTCTACAGTCGGGTTCGAAAAGAACGATGCCGAGCTTGAAGGGCTGCCCTGCGCCCACACCGTAGAACAGGGGGAAGTCGTCGTCATCGAAGATCTGACCACGGACGATCGCTTCGCAAACACCTCCTACGTGACTGAGCACGGCGTGCGGTTCTATGTCGGGGCGCCGCTGACCGTCCCGAGCGGGGCGTGCCTGGGAACGCTTTGCGTCCTGGACACCGAGCCGCGATTCCCGTCGGAGGAGACACTGGCGTCCCTCTCCGACTTGGCCGCCCTGGTGGTCGACGAACTCGAGCTGCGAAAGGAGAAGGCCGACCACAGACAGACCCGCCGCGACCTCGCGGAAAGCCAGACGCGGCTCCAGCACACACAGCAGCTGGCGAACGTGGGCAGCTGGACGTACGACCCCCAGGCCGATACGACCACCTGTACCGAACAGATGTATCGCATCCACGACCTTCCCCCGGACGCCGACCTGAAGGTGGACGATGCCCTCCGCTTCTGCACTGAGGAGTCCCGCCCCGTCTTCGAAGCACACTTCCAGCGGCTTCTAGAGGAGGGCGGGCGCTACGACCTGGAGCTCAGCATCGAGACGGCGGAGGGACGGCGTCGACAGGTGCGGGCCCTCGGAGAAGCCCAGCGCGTAGACGGCGAAACCATCCGGATCGACGGGGCGGTGCAGGACATTACCGAACACCACCGGACCCGGCAGGAACTGGCCGAGCAAGAGGAGACGCTGCAGGCCGTTCTCGATCACGCACCGGTGATGATTGCACACACCAAGAATGGAGAGCTCAAGATGATCAACGACCAGGCAAAGTCGGTGCTGGGCTGGTCGGACGAGGAGCTGGATGCTCCCGCGGACCTTCTGGAACGCTGCTATCCGGACCCGGAAGTACGGAAAGACGTGATGACCGCGATCAAGGAGGCCCCGGACGAGTGGCGGAATTATCGCACTCGGCGCGCCGACGGGACCCGCATAGACACAACCTGGAAGAACGTGTCCCTGGGCAATGGCAAACGAATCGGCTTTGGGCTCGACATCTCCGATCAGAAAAATCGGGAGCGGGCCCTGGCGGATGCGAACCGACGTCTCCGACTGGCGCTGGAGGCAGCCGATGCCGGGACGTTCGAGCACGACCTGGCGACCGATCAGATACGTTTGGACGAACGGGCACTCGATCAATACGGCCTGCCTCCCGAACCATCAGTGCGCTCGTTCTCTGTGATGGAGGATCTGGTGGTGGACGAGGACCGCTCCTTCTTGCTGGACACGTTCGACCGCATCGTGGAGAACGAGGAGCGCTACGACATCTCGTTTCGCATCCAGCGGGCCGACGACGGGGAGGTTCGGTGGATCCGGTCCCATGGGCGGGTGGTGCGCAACGCATCCGGGACGGCCGAACGCATCGTCGGGGTCAATCGAGACATCACGGAACGAAAGGAGCGAGAGATGGCCCTGCAACGACAGAAGGCGCTTTTGGAGCAGACGCAGCGGCTGGCCGGGGCGTGGGAGGTGGACCTCCGGACGGAGGAAATGTCCTGGTCCGAGGCAGTCTACCGGATCCACGAGGTCGAGCCCGGTACGGAAATCAGCCTCGACGACGGAATTCAGTTTTACGCGCCGAAGGCCCGCCCCGAGATTCGGGCCGCGTTCGAGGCCTGTATGTTGGAGGGAGCGCCCTACGATCTGGAGCTGCCGATCGACACGGCCGAAGGCAACCGGCGATGGGTACGCACCGTGGGGGCCCCGGTTCAGGAAGAAGATGGGGACATCGTGAAGGTGGCGGGGGCTTTTCAGGATATCACGGATCGGAAAGAGGCGGAGCGGGAACTTCGCCAAAGTCGGGAGCGGCTCCAGATGGCGGTTGAAGGGGGAAACATCGGCACCTGGGACTGGGACCTGGACACCGGCAAGGTCCTCTTTAACCGGCAGTGGGCCGAGATGCTGGGCTACTCGCGGGACGAGCTGAACTCTCACTTCAGCACCTGGGCGGTCCTGGTGCATCCGGACGACCTGACGCGGGCGACCAACATGCTGGAGCGCTACCTCGACGGAGAGATCGACACGTACAATCTGGAAATTCGAATGCGGACGAAGGCCGGGGAGTGGAAGTGGATTCAGACGATTGGGAAGGTGATTAAGCGAGATGAAGATGGCAATGCCACCCGGGCAGCGGGCATTCACCTCGACATTTCCGAGCGGAAGGCGCGGGAGAAACGGCTCCGCATACTTTCAGAAGCGGTGGAACAGGCCAACGAATCGATCCTCATCACCGAGGCGTTCTCCCGCAATGAGACGGGGCCGCGCATCGTCTACGCCAACGAAGCCTTTGAGGAGATGACCGGATACGCGGAGGAAGAGATTTTGGGAGAGCCCCCTCGTCTTCTCCAAGGACCAAAAACAAGCCGAGCGGTTCTCGACGACATCTACGCAGCCCTGGAGAACGGAACGCCCTGGGAGGGAGAGACGACGCATTACCGCAAGGATGGGACCCCGTACCGTCAGGAATGGAATCTGGCGCCGGTGAGGGACGAGAGCGGCTCCATCCAGTACTGGGTGTCCACCCTGCGGGACGTGACGGAGGAGCGAAAGCGAGAGGCGACCCTGCGCCGGCAGAAAAGCCTCCTGGAGCAGACGCAGCGACTGGCCGGCGCATGGGAGGTGGACCTCCAGACCGAGGAAATGTCCTGGTCCGAGGAGATCTATCGGATCCATGAGGTCGAGTTCGACCGGGAAATCAGCGTCGACGAGGGAATTCAGTTTTATGCCCCGGAGGCCCGCCCCAAGATTCGGGCTGCGTTCGAGGCCTGTGTGTCGGAGGGGGCGCCCTACGATCTGGAGCTGCCGATTGAGACGGCAAAGGGAAATCGGCGGTGGGTGCATACCGTAGGGGCCCCCGCCCAAACAGAGAACGGGGAGGTCGTGAAGGTGGCGGGGGCCTTCCAGGACATTACCGCCCAGAAGGAGGCCGAGCGACAGCTACGAAAAGAGCGGAACTTTCTTGACCGCATTCTGGAGACCAGTCCTGTGGCCATCGCGGTCCTCAATGCCGACGGGGAATTCCTGGAGGCGAGCAACCGGGCGGAGGAGATCCTCGGCCTCGAGAAGCAAGAGGTAAAAGCGCGGACCTACAATGATCCCGAGTGGCAAATTCGTCGGCCCGACGGCGGGCCCATTCCGGATGAGGAGCTTCCGTTTGCCCAGGTGATGGCCACGGAGGAGCCGATCTACGACTTTGAGCATACCATCGAATGGCCCGACGGCACCAACCGGTTGCTCTCGGTCAGTGGAGCGCCTCTTCATTCGGCGAATGGGGACTTAGAAGGCGCAGTCTTTCATATGGACGACATCACCGAACAGCGAGAAGCGGAGCGAGCCCTGGAGCGCCAGAACGACCTGTTTGCCAAGGCCCAAGACATCGCCGACGTGGGCGCCTGGGAGTACGATGTCCGGTCCGGCGAGACCATCGTGACGGAGCAGGCCTGCCACATTCATGGAATGACGCCTGGCGCGGAGATCGGACTGGGGCAGATCCTCGGCTTGTTTCACCCCGACGATCAGGCCCCCTTACAGAACGCCTTCCGGCGAGCCATCAAGGAAGGGACTTCTTACGACCTCGAACTGCGTCTCGTCCCCGAAGACGGAACTCCCCGATGGGTCCGGACACGGGGCGAGCCGCAGCGGGAAGACGGGGACATTGTCCGAGTGCGCGGAGCCACCCAGGACGTGACCGCCCAGGTCCGGCGCCGAGAGGCCTTGAAAGAGGCGAAGGAGGCGGCCGAGGAGGCCGACCGCATCAAGACGGCTCTCCTCTCCAACATGAACCACGAGTTCCGGACCCCGCTTACGTCGATCATTACCTTCGCGGAGCTGATTCGTGAGAATCCCGACGTGGCCGAGCGCTTCGCCGACCGTATCCTGGGAGGCGGGAAGCGGCTTCTCTACACCCTGAACACGGTGATGGACTTCGCTGAACTGGAAGGCGGGGGCAAATCCGCAACGCGGCAGGAAACCCCTATCGGGGAGGTTGTTCAGTCGGTGGCCGGCGGCTTTCGCGAGCGCGCCGACCGCAAAGGCATCGCCCTCTCGGTCCAGGGAGCCGACGCGGTCGAAACGGCCCTCCTCGACGAGCATCTCCTCCGGCGCACGCTCACCCACCTGATCCACAACGCCGTCAAATTTACCGACGAGGGGGAGGTGACTGTGTCTGTCCGCCGACAGGAAGAAACCGTGGGGATCGTTGTGGAGGACACCGGAATGGGCATCGACCCGGCCTTTCGTCCACGGATCTTCGACGAGTTTGCCCAGCAGTCCACCGGCCCCGACCGCACCCATGAGGGCAACGGCCTCGGACTAACCATCGCAAAGCGCCTTACTGAGGAGATGGGAGGCACGATCGAAATCGAAAGCGAACTCGGCAAGGGAACCGTTGTCACCGTTCGGCTCCCATCCGACGGATAACCGACTCAAAGGAGGGGTGAGGGCGAAACTCCCGATGGGGAACGGACTCATACTGAATCCGATTCAGAAATTCGGGGCTGAAGGTGTGGAAGTGCCTGTACCGACAGTTTTTGAGTACATTGTACCGACGAATCGGAACCCGCTCCGAATCGATGTGAATTATTTACGTGTTACCCACACACTTACTCACAAACATACACACCTCCATCCGACACATGAGTGTGTCTCCAACGAAGCTTGCGGAATTGACATGAACTCCCCCGCAATCCGGCACCTCACATTCGTCCATCGCGGGCCGATATTCTGCTCCGAGTACGACCCTGCATGAGAAAAAACGCCCCCGCCTGCCCCCAGACTGTTTCGAAACCACACAAAGCAGAGACGTCCGGCGCCCGAAGATACGAAGGCATATTGCCAGTCGAGTTCGGGATCCTTCGTCGGAGCCCCCTCCTTCAATGGGAAGTCTAACCATGATGTCACGAGCGACCTGTATCGGGAAGAAGCTGGTACAGTTGAGGGACCCGCTGATGCACGGCGTCCTTCTTGTTGTACAAAAGACGCTACAGTGATTCTCCGATCGAGTAGAGCAGAGGACCCAATTACGCCTCAGGGAAATGCTACTCAGCGTGGTTCCTTTACACCCGCTATTTGTACCTGTCATGCTTAGCAGTCTGATTGAGGCCGTCCACACGCCGGTTTACCTCGGATACCTTCTTGCCTTCGTCGCCGCGACCGTTGCCTGCCTGTGGGCGGGATGGCGGGCCCGATCGGTGCCCTATCCGGAGACGCGGCGGGCCCTGACGTGGTTCTTCCTCGGGAGCGCCGGCTGGGCGGGGGCGTACGTGGGATTCCTGCTCGTCGGCTCCGCCCTCGGGAAGCATCTCTTCTATCAGGGAAGCCTCATTGTGGGCTTTGGGACCGTCTTCGCCTGGCTGTGGTTTTGCTCCGCCTACAGCGGACGAGGACTCCACCGGAATCGCACGGTCCAACGCCTTGCGGCTGTGGTGTTTGTGGTCGTAACGGCCCTGAAGGTGACCAACCCGCTACACGGCCTCTACTACGAACTGGTGCCGGTGGGGGGCGCATTCGGCCTGGTCGTGACCCACGAGACGCTTTACTGGGTCGCGATGGCCATTGCTTATGCCCTGTCGGCAGCCGGATACCTGATGCTCTTCGAGCTCTTTCTGGAGGCGGAGGCCCGGACCGGGCCGCTGGCCGTACTGACGGGACTTACGGCCCTGCCGGCGGCCCTCAACGTAATTGGGCACGTCTGGCCTGTGCTGCTGGACATCACCCACGAGCCGCTGGGGGTAGCGGTGTTTGCCATCGGGCTCCTGGTTGTCTATGAAACTCAATTTAGCGTCGTGCAGCTTTCGGGTAGCGTCGAGGACCCAAATCTGACGATCGGGAGTGACGAACGGATCCGGGGGCTTGGCGGCGGGATCACTGAAATTGTGCCGCCGCTGAACGAAGCGGACCTCGGCACGCCGCTGCCTGAGGTGCTTCCGGGGCTGGCGGAGGCCCTTCAGGTGGAGAAGCCGGTCTGGCGCGCCCGCTTCGACGGTCCGGAAGAAGACCCGCGGGTCTACCGCATTGTCACTGCGGCCCTGCAGACGGACGGGGAGACCCAGACGGTGATGCTGTCGGACATCACTGAGCAGAAAAAGCGGGAGCGGGCGCTGCGGCGGAGCGAGCGGCGCTTCCGGGCCATGCTGAACGATCCAAATATCCTGGTTTGGGTGCTCACCCCGGACGGCACGCTGGTTGAACAAAACGAGACGGCGATGGCGTACGTGGGCGCTCACCCCGACGCGGTGATGGGCCGGCCGTTTTGGGAAACCCCGTGGTGGAACGAGGAAACGCGACCGTGTATCCGGGAAACGGTCGACCGCACGATGTCGGGGGAGTATGTCGAGTACGAGGCGGAGCTGGAGCGGTCCGGGGGAACGTCATGCTACCTCACCGGCGTGATGCGCCCGGTGACCAATGCGGACGGGGAGGTCGTTTCCCTGTTTGTCTCCGGGCGAGACATCACGAAGCGGAAGCGGAAGGCCCGTCGGCTTAAGGAGGCCAGGAAGCACGCCGAGCTCTCCAAGCTGGAGGCGCAAGAGGCCAGTCGGATGAAGTCCGCTATGCTCACGAACATGAGCCACGAGATCCGTACGCCCCTGACCGGCATCATCGGGTTTGCCGAAGCGATCCAGGACGAGGTGGACGACACAATCCCCGGCAATACCCAGGTGGCCCACTTCGCGGACCTGATTGAGGGGAGCGGACGGCGACTCCTGGAGACCCTGGATGCGGTTCTCAACCTCTCGCAGCTCGAGTCCGGCCAGATGACGCTCCAACCTGTCCCGATCGACTTGGCGGAGCAGGCCCGCCAGGTCGCAAGCGAGTTTGCGGCGAAGGCCGAAGACGCCGGAATTGAACTGGAGGTGGACGCGGAAGACGCCTGGGCCCGTGCCGATGAGGGCGGCCTGAAGATCGTGCTGCAAAACCTCCTGTCCAACGCAATCAAGTACACCGAGGTGGGCGGCGTAACGGTGCGGACCTACTCGCATGGGGAAGGGGTCGTGCTAGAGGTCGAGGACACTGGGATTGGAATGGACCCGACGGTGGCCGAATCCCTCTTTGAACCCTTCCGGCAGGCATCGGAGGGTTTATCGCGCGAATACGAGGGCACTGGAATCGGACTGGCGGTGACGAAGAAGGCGATTGAGAAAATGGCCGGAATCGTTGAGATAGATACGCAGAAGGGGGAGGGAAGCCGGTTTACAGTCCGGTTCCCGAGAGCCGAAGTCTCTTCGGAAAAGCGGGTCCAGGACGAGGCGGTGGCGGCTGAGAGATAGGACCTGCTGGGGAGCGTGTCCCCTTTCGAAAACGGTGGTTTTGAAAATCTGCTAGATCAATTTGGGCGTCAAGACGCTCTTCGGAGGACGCCCCCGATCATACCAAATCCGTGAGGGTGTGACTCGTAGCCACGGATACCGGGCAACCTCACGCAATACGCGCCCTGATACCGTTTCCGTTTCAAAATGTCGGCCTTCGAAAGAAGAATGTTCGCACCGCGCGATTCGTCCTCTCCTCCTATAGCGTCTTAACGTTCGGTAGCATGTCGGTCCTGTGAGAACTTCCCCCTCAGACAGGAGGTCGGCTGCCGCAAACAAAACGCGGCATCGCCGCTTCCTGTCGGTAACACAAGAGACCAATCAAGGACCGACAAGTACCACGACGATGCCGCAAGTACAGCTACAACAGGAGGACTTCGATGTTCAGCTGCAGATGACCGAAAAGGCCCCGACCGACGTATTCGAATTGGCCGACCGGATTTTGGAGTTGGTATGAGACATGCCGACATCCCCAATTGGGACCCATTAGCCACGCTGCTGCCAGGCCTGAATCATATTCCGGTAGGTTTCGATGACGAGTACCGATTCACTTCGATCCGGATTGTTCTGTTCGGCTAGGCGGCGCGCCTCGTCACGCAGCTGATTGAGCTGGCTATCACTCACCGCCTGCAACTCCTCCTGGGACAGCTCCTGCTGAAAAAGGGCCGTCGCATCAAATTGGGGAGACTCCTCGGGCGCACTGAATAGATCCGGTTGATTCCCGTCCGGATCCGCCCCCGCAGCTCCGAACGATTGTGACTGCTTGCGCTCCGCAATTTCTTCGGCCTGTTCCTGCTGATCGGGGAGCTCATCAACCGTGGTCTGCACCTCCTCGTTGGCATGAATCATAAAGTTGATACTCACAGGCGACCTTCCATCACGCTCAACCCGATAGGTAAAATACACGTCGCATTTTTCCTTGATCTCTTTCCGAGCGGGCTCCAGAATGTGCTTCTTTAGATCCGTAAAGCGCTCATATTTATGCTCAACGGAGAGGGTCTTTCTCAAATCCTGGATGGATATCTTCACAAAGCGGAGATCTTGGCGCATTTTGATGAGCTCATACAACCGAATCGCATAGGGCGTAGACAACCTCATCACGAACTGAAGACGGTACATTGTGAATCGTCGCTTCAGCTCGAGAAGGAAGGGACGCATGTCGGGATTAAATTTTGCCCGAATCACCCCAGACCCCTCTACATATTTGCAGGCGCTCATCAAATTATAACCGCGGTATTCCTTCTGGCCGTCTTCAGTCTCCTCGCGAATTTTGATTTTCTGATCCAGTAACTTGTCGCAGATCTCTTCGCCCCTGCTGTACAAATCTTGAGACTTGGTGCCCGAGAGTTCGATCACGTCTCTGAGTCGGATTCTCTGGTAGTCAAACTCAGCATCCTCCTTCCGAAGCTGCGAGATCATTGTCAGGGTAATCCGATGCTCTACGGTCGTCCAATCCAGCTTGGCTTTCACAAAGTCATTCGACTTGACCACGACGCCCATCTCACTCCCATCTTCGGAGTCTTGATCATCCGAATGGTCTTCTCGAGTAGACATAGATGAGTCGGAATGGATTGAATGGCACGCGGGAGACTGCAAGAACCCTGATGCTCTCTCGAATCAATCCGGGAGTAGCGATCTCAGATCTCCGTCTTCACGGGCTTCTCTGCCTTTCTCCTACGGGTCTCTGCATTCCTGCCTCCCGAAGCAGGTCTTACGCGAACTCGCCGGATTACACCACACGCGGTCGATACCGCACTCCGGTGGGCGAAGTCGTCTTGCCAGCTACTTGGAGCGAAGACACCGACGGTTGTCGAGGAGCGTCCTGTCCGAGATACTTCTTTCGGATATTGGCTGCACCTATGAGGTCTCTTCGGCCCTCAAAACCACACTCGCAGATGGGTCCTCTGCCGTGCGGTTTATGCCTGCTTCCGCAGGACGGGCACGCCCGAGACGTGCAGACTTTACCGACGCGCTCAACGGTCATCCCGAAACGTCCCGCCTCGTACCCGATCGTTCTGACGAACTCATCGTAGATCCATTGGGGGAGCCGCTGGTTCGCCTTCGATCCGTAGTCCAGACCGTTCCGGAGTTCCGTCAAGTTGCCTACTACAACTGTTCCGCCCTGTCTCTCGTGGACGGTCCGTGCCAGTCGCGTGGATTGCTTGTGGAAGAGCACTGAACGCCTTCGTGTGCGGGTTGCGGATCTTCTCCGCGCCCATTTGACGGACGACGTTCCTCGTAGGTGTCCCCCGTCCGCTTCTTGCGCCATGATTGCAGGCTGTTGGGGGTGCCCAATTTGAGTTTGCGAGTCAGATATATACGTCTGGTTGATCTCTTCGAGATCACGAGAAAGGCAGTCAGAAATTGTCAAGTCCGTGTATGTCCCGGCTATGACAAACAGGTCTGCCTGCGCGGGAGCTTTACTGCTTTTCTTCTGCTCTATCCAGTACTGTAACGGGTAGAACGGAGAAAGGCGAGCTAGACACCGAATCCCTCCCACTTAGACACCGATTCTCTCCCACTTCGTATCAATCTACGGGATAAGTCGCATCAGAGGAGCCGGGATATACACCGATTCCTTCCCAGTTCAGCGGACATTTTTTCCCACTCGATCGAGCCCGAACAGCCCAAATGGCCCCTTTTCACTCATCTCAGTACCCAACACCAACAGAAATAGCGGCCTGGAAAAGACACACCGATTCCTTCCCACTAAAGCCGCACCGATTCTCTCCCACTTGGACACCGAATCCTTCCCACCCGGACACCGAATCCTTCCCACTTAGACACCGATTCTCTCCCACTTAGACACCGAATCCTTCCCACTCGGGCACCGAATCCTTCCCACTTAGACACCGATTCCTTCCCACTTGGTAGACATAACCTTCTGGCAGTCATGGTGCTACCGAGGGGTAGTAATGGGGTAATAGAATAATTAGAATAATAAAATAATGGGGGTTTCCACGCGGAATCGTCTGAAATCTGGGAGACAGGCGGCCCCGAACGTCCCAGCAGCGAAGGATGATTTCTCAACAGACCCGTCAAGAAGACCAGCTCGGGTGAACAGGACAATCTGATGTTTTCCAGGGATGCCGAAGACGCCGTCTGGGCCGAGTTACCCATCTGTCCGAAATGCGCGGCAGTGACACCTCATACTCAGCGTCCCCCTGTTTATCCTCGTTTAGGGGAGATCAGAACGACTCCTAAAAGTCGAATCCGCTACCGACAACCACCTCGATCCCCCCCCTTTCCAGTTCGAAGTGTCCGTTTGGACCCAGAAGATGATCCCCTATCGGTTTGGTGGACTCCTAACACTTCCCCGTCTGCGGGGATGGCCCTTCGAATCCCGTCGTCTACTCAGGAAACGTCCTTTTTCCAGTAGCTCAACATCATTCGAGTTGATCTCGTATTACATTGCCCACATCCTGACACTCAGCCTCGCATATCGAGCAAGCTGTTGCTTTTTCACCTCCCTGTGAAGAGGACCCGACACCCGAGAGCAAGAACACGAATCCATTGAGGGTTGCCCCTTACTCTAAATCCCCTTTGGAGAGCTTTTCACGTCTCAGCTCTCCGCCTTGCACCCATTCTGCGCGTGCAGATCCGTTCAACACATCAAAAGAGCACTTCTCTCGAAAACAGCCATGGACAAAAGTGAAATTGAGCGGCCCGAACCCGGGACACTTCCGCCCCGGATCTCCTTCGTTGAACAAATGGGCGGGTCGGCCGGCTACTACATCCGGTTTCAAAACATCCCCGAAGAGAAAGGAGGACCCGTCCGGAAGTACATCCCAATCCTGCAGTACGATTCTCAAGAGGAGGCCCTGCAGGCGGCAATTGCCTATCGTGACGAGACGGCCCGGGAGCTCGGCGTGGAAGTCAAGCCGACCCGCGAGAACCGGGGCCACAGCGACGAGGTTCGCGAGAAGATGTCGACGTCTCACAACCGAACCGGCGTACAAGGGCTCGGGCTGACCCTCATGAACTCTTCGGGAACGATCTATCCCACCTTATCTGCTCTGTGGAGCGAGGAGGACGGACAACGGCAGGTGAAGCGGTCGATGGTTCAGCGAGGCATTTGGAACACCGTTGAGGAAATTGTGCCCTACCTGCAGGAGCACATCCACGAAGAGGAACCGACGGAGTCGCTTTTGCAAAGGGCAGCCGAGGGAGCAGCCCGCTGTCTCCAGCGAATTGCACGCGCCGCCGAACTGGAGTCAAAGAAGCGGAAGCGCCTGGAGTCGCTTTTCGCACAGTGGGCAGCAAGCAGTGAACGGGACCGGGCGGTTCTGGAAAACACGTCACCGGAAGAACGCTGACGCCACCGAGAGGCCCAATGACGCTCAGCCGACCGTTGCCTCGACCCTGCCAGTCGCTCCAGGAATCCTCTACCGGTTAAGACCGCACACGTGCGGTTTACTGATACGCGAACGGGTTCCTAAAGATGATTCCGACTATTAGCATACCACGCTCTTTACCGAACGAAAAGAGAAAGTTTACCTACCTGTGCACGGATCAGGTCTACAGTAAGAGCGTGACGGTGACCATTTACCAGCAATCCGGGCTTTCCCATCCGGATTTCTGGGCGGTACTTCAATTCCACCCCGCTTTCATTCCTGATGGGGAATTCTTCGTGTCGAGTCAGTAAGTAGAAAACGAGAATTATACCGAGTATTTATTTTCTACACAAAAAGATTCCAGCAAACGTAGAGCTTCTACCTGATATGGTGGGAAGGAATGCCTTTTGCGCCGTTGGCAAGTGGACCAGCCGGTTTGATGTACGATTCTCCTCGTGGCATCAGGCCGGAAACACACTTCGAAGGTCTGCAGATAAGATCTTTTCCCATCCATGCCGACAAAGATGAGTCCTAGAGACCTGGCATCGACCGTAAAAACATCGACCCCCAAGAAAAACACCTCCGTCAAGAATACCTCGGCAATGGGGGCCGCGGATGCGAGGGGATGCCGGGCGGCTCCGTGCCTCCCGGCTCAGATCGACCCAAGCAAGGTTCGCGTTGTGGAGGCCCTGAGAAAGCGGAGCGCAGAGGTGTTCTCCCAGGACTGTTACGCCTTGGGGGCCGAACCGGATGAGATGGGTGACATTATCGACGTACGAGAGGAAACCCTCTGGCTGCTTTCGCTTCGGTGGGCGCGGTCCGAGTTGGACAAGGATCCGACCCTTCAGTGGGAGCAGACGGGAATCACCGAGGACGAAATCAGTCGGATTGTGATCTACACGTGGCCGACCGGCGAGCCAGTGCAAGTGTTCGAGTAGCGGACCGGAAACATGCCTCCGGGTTCGGTATTGCAGTGCTTTGCCGGTTCGAGATCGGTCAAGTTCGTTTCTGCTCGTCCCGGAGCAGGGTTCTCGCTGAACTGAGGAAGGTTGTTTGCGGACGTTTCAGGGATCGACGTGGACGGGAACGGAGGAGGCCGGACACTACGTACGTGGATGGGATGAATACGAGCGGGGGAGGGGGGATGATGGCAGGACATAGCAGGCGGCCCGAGAGGAATTGGCGTTGTTGCTCTGCTGGCTCGCTCACTCCCTGCTTGGTACGCCTTGGGCGAGTGGAACCGCTCTATTGCTCATCGGGTTTTTCCGGAGTGGTGCCGATCGTGTACTGAAGACTCAGGCTGACCTCGCGGGTCCCCCACCGAAACTCGGCGTCCTGGTAAAAATTTTCCGTTCGGCGCTCCACTCGGAACTGGTTGTCGTTGAAGAGATTCTCGACCCGCGGCGTAAGGGTGCCGTCGCGCAGCATGCCCCGGACGGTCGCCTGCGTGGAGAGCCGCAGGGCGTCGTTGCTCAAGTCTGTACTCAGGTTTGATCCGTCGGTGACCGACCGGTAGGCATTGATGCTCAAGGTGCCTTCCACGCGGTCGGTCCAGCACGGTACGGACCGACCCACCCGCGCTGACGGCCTGTCGGGACGTGTTGTAGACGGTCCGATCCAGCTCAATCTGGGCGGCAGGGCGCTCGGCGGTCACCTCCACACCCTCCGCCTGCGTGGCCTGCCGCGACAGGGCAATCGTGCCCATGTCGGCGGCGTCTGCATCCGGTCGGGGGCGGGTGTTCGGAAAGCGCCGGTCGGCGTGGGCATGGGACAGTGGGTGAAGTACCGGGCGCTGGATGTGCTGGCGCCCACTCGGGTTGTGCTCTACGGAAATCTGGTGCCGGTGGCGACCCTCGTCCTCGCCTGGATTGCCATTGGGACGCCCCCCTCGCTCCTTGAGATTGTCGCCGCCGGTTGTATCGTGGCGGGGGCCGTCTGCCTGCAGGTGCTGGACCTGACGGTGTCGGCCTCCGCTCCCCAGCCGGACCTGAATGCGTCCTGAGTCCCCCGGAAGAGGACGGATCACCGGCGCAGGTCAAGCGCGTAGCAGTCGTAGCGAAGAAAGGCCAGAAGGAGCGCAAAGTAGAGGACGTACTGCATCTGGGTGGCGAGCGTCCCCCAGTTCTGCAGGAGGCCGGTCCCAAAAATCAAGGAGAGCATCACCGCCACGCCCATCAGCAGTGCCTGTCGCCGAAACAGTCCCAGTAGAAGCAGCCCCCCAATTGCGCCTTCAACGAAGGGCAAGGTTGTGGCAAACGCCTCCACGAGCGGCGCCGGAAGAAGGGAGCCCTCGAACGTGCCCACGATGCCGTCGGCAAAGCCCCCGAGGTCGGGAAGGCGCGTGACACCGTGGAGAAACATGTTGAGGCCGAGGGCCAGCCGGAGGGCCAGGTAGGCCCACTGTTGCTCGCGGGGGGGAGAACTGGAGGAACCGGACACGAGACGGATCGGGGAGGTTGCTGCTACAGACAATTATGAACCACGTGGGCAGACGACGGTGTGTCTAAAAGCGGAGAGACGCGGATCGTTTTCCCGGCCGATGCACGCGGTTCGGGGCCATGTTGCAGTCGGACTCCGTCCTCCCGATTCGTGGGAACGTACGTAGAGGAGGGCCGCCCGCACGGGGGGGGGCAGCTGGAAGCGAAAACGACGTTTAGAAGCGCATTCACGCATCGGTATGCGAGAGCTCGCTCAACTTTTCACGGAGGCGGATCGGCTCCGAGCAGGGGCTGAGAACCAGAACGGTGAGGCCCCGGCGGCCGTGGCGACCATCGTAGAGGTGAACGGGTCGTCGTACCGGCTGGAAGGGGCGCGCATGTTAATTCGTCCGGACGGCCGCTACGTGGGGACCCTCTCCGGCGGGTGTCTGGAGGGGGAGGTGGTGCAGCACGCGGCAGCGGTCATGGACACGGGCCGCCCCCAGTTGATTGCCCTGCAGCAGAAGGAAGGGGAGGATCCGTTCGGGTTCGGAAGTGGGTGCGGGGGGACGGTGCACATTCTACTGGAGCCCTTCTACGCCGATGCGGATGAGGGTACGGGGGGGCTGGCGCTCCTCCAGCACTGTTTTGAGCGGCGTTGTAGCGGCGCGCTCGCTACGGTCTACCGGTCGGCGGGGACCCTCTGCCCCGAGCACGGGCACCACCTGCTCGTCACCGAGGCGGAGCCTGCCGGACGGGGGACGATTCAGGAGGAGGCGCTTCGGGAGGTGATCGCTGGAGACGCGCGCACGACGCTGGGGGAGAGGCGCCCGCTCCGACAAACCTACGACTGGGCCGACGGCCGCGCCGAGGTGCTCATCGAACATGTGCATCCTCCGGTGCGGCTTCTCATCGTGGGCGAGGAGCACGACGTCGGGCCGCTCGTCGAGCAGGCGACCCTTTTGGGCTGGAAGTCCGTCGTAATCGGTGCGTCCCCTGTGCCGGAGCTCCGAGAGTGCGTTCCCGGGGCCGACGCGCACATTGCACTCCCGCATCCCGAGAATGCCGTGGATGAGCTTCCAACGCTGGGGCCGCGCGACGCGGCGGTGACGATGAGCCACAACTACATGCGGGACCGGGCCGTCCTGCGACACCTGCTGGTCTCCGGCGCCGGATATCTGGGCGCAGTCGGGGCCAGTGCGCGGTTGGAGCGGTTGGTCGCAGATCTCGCCGAGGAGACGCCGGCGCTCCGGAAGGCCCTTGCGGACGGGCGGCTGAGCGGACCGGTGGGTTTGGATATCGGGGCGGAGACGCCCGAGGAGATTGCCCTCTCCATTGCGGCAGAGGTGCAGGCCGTCTTTGCCGGGCGGGAGGGCGGACGGCTTTCCCGCAAGGACGGCCGCATCCACCCACCGTCGGCGCGGCCCGCCGACGATGTCCGTCAATTTGATGCCGACGCCTCGGCGTAGTGGGGCGCTGCCTCGACAGTGTTGCGTCAAGAATCTCGTTTCTCCGGCGGATGCATTCCTCCGACTCCCTTTCTGCCGTTATCCTGGCCGCGGGTACCTCGCGCCGGATGGGGGACAGGAACAAGCTGCTTCTGGAGGCAGGGGGACGTCCGGTCCTGGCCCACGTGCTTGCAGCCGTTGCCGGGGCGCCAATCAACGAGATCATCGTCGTCACCGGCGATCAGCGTGAGCGCGTCGCGGCCTGTGTTCGTCGGGAACGCGACGGGGGTCGGGAGACGAGGAGGAATCCGGAGCGCAGGGTGCGTCTCGTCCACAATGCGTCCTTCTCCTCGGGCATGGGAGCCTCGATCGGGGTCGGCGTTCAGGCCGCCTCCCCGAGCACGGCGGGCATTGCCATTTGTCCGGGGGACCTTCCGTTTCTATCAACGGAAACGATCGAGCAGCTGTGCCGCGCCTTTCGGACGAAGGAGGCCCCGCGGATTGTGGCACCGATCTGCGAGGGGCAGCAGGGACATCCGGTGTTCTTCGGGGCCTCGTTTCGGGAGGCGCTCGTACGCCGTCAGGGAGACCGCGGTGCGCGAGCCGTCCTGCAGCAAAACAGCGGGGCCCTGACGCGCGTGCCGGTTTCCAGCAAGGAGATTCGCTGGGACGTCGATACGCCCGGTGCGTTGCGGGAGGCCCGTCGTCGGTTTCGGGCACGGACGGGGCCGCCGACCTGAGCGAGAGGCCTGGAATCCATACGGATCAGAGACGGGAAGCGCCGGTTTTCCAGGTAGACGGAAAGCAGTGCTGGTCGGCCGAGACGCGCCCCATCTGCTGACCCTCTTTTGATTTTCCACCGGATTTCCGCACGCCCGGATGCGTGATAGTTGACCATCCGCATCGGACCTCCCCGCCAACGGAAATTCGTCGTCAACGAACCGTCCGTCAAATTGCCCTTTTGCCAACCGACCGATCCCCACCATGGCTCAGCAGCAGATACAACTCACGGTAAACGGGGAGGCGCACACCGTGGAAGTGGACCCGTCGACCCCGCTCCTGTACGTGCTCCGCAATGAGCTGGGCCTCAACGGACCGAAGTACGGCTGTGGGCGTCAGCAGTGCGGCTCGTGCCGGGTGCTTGTGGGCGGGGAGCCCCGCGCCACCTGCCAGTTGCCCGTCTCAGCGGTGGAGGGGACGGCGATTACGACCACAGCGGGACTCTCCGGCGACAACGGCGACTTGCACCCCGTTCAGGAGGCGCTCGTTGAGGAACAGGCCGCGCAGTGCGGCTACTGCCTGAATGGAGTGCTGATTACGGCGGCGGCGCTTCTGGAGGACAATCCGAGTCCGAGCCGAGCGGACATCAAAGGCGCGCTCAGCCCGGTGCTCTGCCGATGCGGGACGCACGCCCGGTTCGTGCGAGCCGTTGAGCGTGCCGCCGACGAGATGGGGGGCTGACGCCCGGAGGGGGTTCCCGTCTTCCCAGTGCTTTTCCTGCCATGACAACGCCGACCCGATCATGCCCGACAACGCCCAGTCTTCCGATGACGATTCGGTGTCCCGCCGTACTTTTTTGAAGACCTCCGGCGCAGCGGCCACGGGCGCGGTGGCCGTTGGCTTTAGCCTTCTTCCCGGCTGTCAACAGACGGACCAAGAGGCCGAGGAGGACGCGTCCGCCGACCCGGCGCAGGAGCGGGATCTGCCGCCGAGTCTCGCAACGGAGCCCCGCATTGACGCCTGGCTGCAGGTGCTCGGGGATGGACGCCTTCGGGTGTACACCGGGAAGCTGGAGTTGGGGCAGGGCATTCGGGTGGCCATTGCCCAGGTGGCCGCCGAGGAGCTGTACACGTCGCCGGATCGGCTGGAGGTGCATCTGGCCGAGACCGGCGTGACGCCGAATGAGCGCTACACCTCCGCCAGCGTTTCGATCGAGCACAGCGCAATGTCGGTGCGGTACGCCGCGGCCACTGCGCGTCGCATTCTACAAGAGCAGGCCGCCCAGCAGTTCGGGGTGGCGCCCGAGACGGTGACGATAGAAGACGGAACGCTGAGTGCCGGGGGGCAGTCCGCCGCCTTTGCCGAGGTTCTGGGCGGGGAGCAGATTACCGAAACGGTCACCGAGCCCGCTGAGCTTCGGCCGTCCGACGAGCGAGAGTGGGTCGGGACGCCCGTCAAGCGCACCGACATCGAAGGCATGGTTCGGGGCGAGGCGACCTACGTGCAGGACCTCCGGTTCGACGACATGGTGCACGCCCGGGTGGTCCGGCCGCCCGGCTACGGCGCTTCGCTTCAGGGGTACGACGAGACCGCGGTCCGCGAGTCGGTGGAAGGCATCGAGACGATTGTACAGGACGGTAGCTTTCTGGGCGTGGTCGCCGAGAAGGAGCACCAGGCCCTGCAGGCCCAGCAGAGGCTCCAGCAACACGCGGAGTGGTCCGACCCCGCGTCTCTTCCGGCCGACACGCCCCTCGACGAGTATGTCCGAGACGCGGCGACCGAGATGGAATCGGTCGTGGACGATGGGGGGAGCGGCGCGGACGGGGAGCGCGTGTCCGCAAGCTTCTTTCGGCCCTACGTGATGCACGGCGCGCTTGGGCCGTCCTGTGCCGTCGGGCACTACGACGGCGACCGGCTCCGCATCTGGACGCACAGTCAGGGCGTGTACCCGCTTCGGGATACGCTCGCCGAGCTGGTGGGGCTCGCCCCGGAGAAGATTGAGGTGAAAGGCGTGCCGGGATCGGGGTGTTATGGGCACAACGGCGCCGACGATGTGGCGGCGGACGCGGCCCTGCTGGCCATGGCGGTGCCGGGACGGCACGTGCGGCTCCAGTGGGAACGGACGGGCGAGCACGCCTGGGAGCCTTACGGCAGTGCCATGGCAATGGACGTGGAGGCGCGTTTGGGGACGGATGGGACCATCCAGGACTGGGCGTTCGACGTGTGGACCGACACCCACAGCACCCGGCCGGGCGGAGATCCCGGGAATTTGCTGGCGGGCCGCTCCGTCGAGGAGAATTATGAGCTTACGTCTCGTGGATTTCTCGCGGGCGGCTACCGGAACGCGATTCCATACTACGAGCTTCCCAACCGGCGCATCGACGCGCACTTTTTCGACGGCCCGCTGCGGGTGTCGGCGCTTCGCGGCCTCGGGGCGCACGCCAACGTGTTTGCCATCGAGAGCATGATGGGCGCACTCGCTGATCGGGCCGGCACCGATCCGGTCGCGTTTCGGCGGCGGCACCTGGAGGACCCGCGGGCCGCGGCGGTTCTCGATGCGGTGTCCGATCCGGCGCAGGACGCATCGCGTCGGTCCGACGAGGGCCTCGGGTATGGCTTTGCGCGCTACAAAAACCAGGCGTCGTACTGTGCCGTGGCGGCCAAGGTGCGGGCCGGGGGGGGGCGGCGTCCGGGTGACGCATCTATGGGGGGCCATCGACGCGGGAGAAGTGATCAATCCGGACGGCCTGCGCAATCAGTTGGAGGGCGGGATGATTCAGTCGACGAGCTGGATGCTCTATGAGGCGGTGCAGTTCGACGACGCCCGTATCACGAGTCGCGAGTGGGACAGCTATCCGATTCTTCGGTTCGACGAGGTGCCGACGGTGGAGGCCACCGTCATCGACCGGCCCGACCAACCGTCGCTGGGCGCAGGGGAGGCCGCGCAGGGGCCCGCCACCGGGGCCGTGGCCAACGCGATTGCCCGGGCCACCGGCGAGCGGGTGTATTCGCTTCCGGTCCGATCGTCGTAGTGCAGTGTCAACGCGAATTGTGCGTGTGGAGGGGAGGAAGGACGCCCCATTCTGGATTCAGGCAATCCTTGTAGGGGTATTCGATTACCCGCAGGATGCTACTGCCCCAGCATACAGAACCGACACGAGGAGGAAATCTGACAGGTCTACGGAGAACGGGTCTACAAATGACTCAGTGGAGCCGGGAAAC
>CAYOWD010000029.1:0-22991 GCA_964407535.1 uncultured Salinivenus sp.
CGGCTTGCCCATCGCCTTACCCAGGGCCTTCGGCGGATCATGAAGGGATAGCGGCGATCGACGGCCGCCGGCACGGGGCCGCCCCCTAATACCAAGCCCGCGGGCTTCGCTGGTGACACACTTGTGTGTCGGATGGGAGTGTGGGGGGGTAGGCAGTGTCCCGATGGCAATCTAGGATGATGACAATCTGGGATTGCCTTTGTCGGGGTATGTGAGTGAAGCCCATATGCTTGCGCCCATACCGACACACCTGCAACCCCGAACTTTATATAACAATTCCGTCGGCAGGGACCGTGTACCGGGATTCGGCATTAGCAGTGGAGTCGTGCGGCTCCATTCCCGTTGCCGGCCGCTATTGCTGCCAACAATGGCCCGGCATCGAGCTACACAGGCGTCCCGTTCGAGATCATGTCGGGGCAGCTGCCCCGGCTTCCGGTTAACGGATCCGGCGTAGCTGACTCCGATCCGCGCGTAAATTGTGTCTTCGGCCTCCGATGGGACGCTGAACTCAACCCCTCGCACAATCGTGGCGTCCGTACTTTCGAGCGGGATTTCATCCATGAACTTCTGGTCGGAGAAGTCAGCGCTCGTGCTATACGCTGAGGAGAAAAAATCCGATGCAGAAAATCCGAGCCGACCTGAGTAAACGGAGATTGGCGCCGTCGTCACTGGCGTGTCGCGTCCAGTAGGACCGTTTCGGTTCGTTCAGTGTCTGCGCGTGATACCAAATCCGCATACACAGTTCGGGCCCGCAGAAATGGCGGCACAAGCACAAACGGATGGGCCTCAAGTACATACCTTCACACTTACATACCTACAAACCCAAATCCTTCAACCGGATTCGGTATGACGGCGAAGTTGGGCATTCCACAGGGCACGCTCAGTATGGGGAATGTCATGTCCCCAGCGCGGGGGAGCCCTCATGGAGCAACTGATGTGCCGGCTCCCTTACGGAGTACCGGAGGCATTCGAACAGCTGTCAATCAAAAACCACGTTGCACAGGACGGTTCCCGTTGGGGACTGCTCGTTCAGCTGGCTCGGTCTTCAGGTTCAGCACTGGTGAGGTTGTCGGGGCAAGGGCGTCATGTCGGTGGGGACAGCGTCCTGCCCCCCCCCCACGCCTCTGCTGCTTTCAGGCAGAAGGGGCGAAAAGGGACTGCCTGCGTCCCCGGAAGCGGTCCAACATACAACCGTTCTGCAGGCGGCATCCCCGTAGTTGCCATTCGACCAGTACGGGTCTACATTGAGGGGCGGATCGTTCGTTTGGATGTCTCGTGCCCCCTCTACTATGTTGACGACCGCATTCGTGCGCCGTCTGAGCACCGTGCTTGTCATCGTCGGACTCGCTGTAGGCGGAATCGCCCGGGCGGAGGACGGCGCGCCCTCCCCGGCGGAGGACGCTGTGCCGCCAACGGCTACGCCCGTTCCCGAGTACGCCGCAAACGGGATGGTCGTCGCCGCCAAGCGTCGCGCCTCGAAAGCAGGCGTTGCCATGCTCAAGAACGGAGGCAACGCCGTTGACGCCGCCGTGGCCACCGGCTTTGCCCTGGCGGTGGTCCACCCCTGGGCCGGCAATATTGGCGGGGGCGGCTTCATGGTGATCCGGCAACCCGACGGGTCGGTGACGACGATCGACCACCGGGAGGATGCGCCGAGCGGCGCCACGCAGGACGTCTTCCTAAACGAGGACGGCAGCGCGGCGCGTGCCCGCAGTCGCCGCGGCTACCTCGCCTCCGGCGTGCCCGGCACCGTGGCCGGCCTTCTCAAGGCGTTGGACGAATACGGCACGCTGGACCGCGCCACCGTCCTGGCTCCCGCCATTCGGCTGGCCGAGGAGGGGTTCCCGCTTCCGCATTCTCTCGCGCAGGATCTGAACGAGGCCCACGACGACTTTTCCGACTTTCCGGTCACAAAGCGCTACTTCACCAAGGGGGATTCGACGGCGCACTACCGGGCGGGCGAGCAGTTCGTCCAAACGGACCTCGCCGAGACGCTCAAGCGGATTCGCGACAAGGGCCGGGCCGGATTCTACGAGGGCACAACCGCCACCCGGATGGCCGAGCAGTTTCAGGAGAACGGGGGGCTGATCGACAAACAGGATCTTGCCGAGTACGAGGCCGTCGAGCGCGAGCCGGTGAGCACGACCTATCGCGGCTACGAGGTGCACTCCATGGGGCCGCCGTCCTCCGGCGGCGTGGCCCTCGCGCAGCTCCTGGCCGCGGCGGAGCAAAAGCCGATCGGGGAGATGGGCTTCAATTCGAGCGCCACGGTGCACTACATCGGCGAGGCCATGCGCCGCACGTTTGCCGATCGGGCCAAGTGGCTCGGCGATCCCGACCACGTCGACGTGCCCACCGAAGGCCTCATCCAAAACGACTACGTACGCGACCGCATGGCGTCGTTCGACTCGACGCGCATTACCCCCAGCGACTCGGTGGTGGCGGGGCAGCCGCGCATGAACGGCGAGTCGATGGAGACGAGTCACTACTCCGTGGCCGACAGCAGCGGCATGGCGGTGAGCGTCACCACGACCCTCAACAGCGGCTACGGGTCGAAGGTGGTCATTGACGGGGCCGGCTTCTTCATGAACAACGAGATGAACGACTTTGTCCTGAAGCCCGGCGTACCGAATCAGTTCGGGCTGTCGGGCACGGAGCGCAACCTCGTGGCGCCGGACCGGCGCATGGTGTCGTCCATGTCGCCGACGATTGTGGAGGACCCGGACGGACGTCTGTTTATGGTGATTGGAGCGCCGGGGGGCTCCACGATCATAACCACCACGTTCCAGATCCTCATGAACGTGATTGACCACGGGATGACCATCGAGCAGGCCATTGCGGCGGGGCGGGTGCATCACCAGTGGAAGCCGCATGCCCTCAGCTATGAGGAGTTCGCCCTTTCGCGCGATGCCATCCGGAATCTGAAGGCCCGCGGGTGGCCGGTCACGAAGGGGGTGTTCGGGGCCTACCTGCAGTGGGGACGGGCGCAGGGGCTCCGGGCCGACTACCCCGAGGATCGGTCCGGTCGCGCGCCGGTATTCTACGGCGCCTCGGATCCGCGGGGCACGGGCGCCGCCATCGGATTGTAATGCCCTCTCGTTGATGCATTCGTCGCTCCGTCCCGTGGGCCCCAAACAAAAAAAGCCCGCTCTCCGAAGAGAACGGGCGTTCGGGAAAGGAGGGAGCGCACTACTGAAAGTCGATCATAACATCGATCCGACGATTCTTCAGTCGTCCCTCATCGGTCTCATTGGACGCGATCGGTTCCGCTTCGCCCCGTCCCACAGCCGCCAGGCGGTCCGTCGGCAGGTCCATGTTGGCCGATAGATACCGGCGCACGGCCTCCGACCGCTCCCGGCTCAGCTTCATATTCATGGCATCGTTGCCCCGCGAATCCGTATGTCCGGAGATGGTGACACGTCCATCCGGAAACTCGTGGATCACCTGCTGGAGCTTTGTGAGCAGGCCGAAGTTCTGAGGCTGAATTTCGGAGGAGCCGCTGGGAAAGTTGAGGCCCTGCATCCGAATTACGAGCCCGTTGCCGCTGGACAGCACCGACGCTTCGTCGGAGGCAAAGACCTCTCGCATCCTCGTGAGCGTCTGGTCACGGTCGCGTTTGACCTGCAACTGGCTCGACATGGTGCGGTCACGCTGCTCCAGGTCGGCAAGGCGTGCATCCAGGGAGTCGACCACCTGCTGCAACCGATCGATACGCGCTTCACGCTCCTGAAGGATCGATCGGAGGTTCCGGCGATCGTCGTTCAGGCTCTGGGCTGCGGCCACGAGTCGCTCGGTCACCTCCTGCCGTCCATCGCCGAAATCGATCTCGGTCCCGAGCGCCTTTGCGACGCGCGTGACGTGGTCCCCGTATTCCAGAAGGACCTTTTCGGCGTTCTGCTCAACATCGTCGTCAATGCGCTGGGCGGTTTCGGAAAGCCACTTGGCGTGTTTGAACTGTGACGTCGCAGTCTCGGCCAGTTGTTTGGGTTTGTCCCGGTTGTAACGGTCTTCCGCGAGCATCTGATCGGCCTCTTGCAACTTGGCGGTCGCATCCTTCCAGGTTTGGGGGGCCCATTCCTCCGCTTCTGCCTCGCGCGCCGCTTCCCGGTGCTTCCGAGCCGTGCCCAGCAGATTCGACTGGATGGCCTTCAGTTCCGCTTTTCGATAGTAGGAGACTGCGTCCTTCGCATCGTCTCGCGCATCGTTCTGATCGCCGTTCTCGATCTCCTTGCCGGCACTTCGCAGCGCCTTTTCCCCGTCCGTCCACTCGTTCTTTGCAAATTCCGGGGCGCGAGCGTCGAGGGCGTTGCGTCGCGCCTCAAAGGCGTCTTTGAGAATGACGCCACCGATGTCTGTGAACTGCCGGCCGTCCGCAAGTCGATTCTGGCCTCGCGTCACGGCCTTCTGTATGTCGGACATCTTCTTCCCCTTCTTCATTTTCTTTTGGGCCTCGGCCAAGTACTTGGAGGCGTCGCTGAAGGCATCGGGCGAACTAAGGTGCAAATAATCGGAGCGCGCCTTGGTGACCTCCTGTTGCAGGCCTTCTACCTCCGCCTCAATGTTTTGAGCATGAGCCATCGGCCCAAGAAGGAGGGCACAGAGGACGGGGAGTACACCAAAACGTACAGAGCACATCATAGTGAACCGGAAAAAATACAAGAGGGAGTGGACAGCGCTGGGCGCTGTAGCAACTCCGGGACGACGTGCATGGCAAGCTCCGCTCACGTCGGGGCGTCCCGAATAGTTTTCCCTCAACGTACGTGTCGAAAACGACCGGTCCGTGCTCTTCAGCGGGGCGTGCCCGAATACCAAAAGCACATCGGCGGTGCTCCTGCGGATCTTCCGTACGAGAACGTCGAGTCGGAAACGGGAGGAGACCAAACAAGTCCGCGGGACGCCAACGCATAAACGGCGGTTCCGTGTACGAGTGTCCCGGTCGTTTCCGCACCCGGCAGCTCGAACCGTGTCTGTCGGGCCGGGAAAGCCGGGGGCGGCCTTTGTGGGAGGAGCTGAACGACGTGAACCGACCCGAAAAGCAAAGCGAGAGCGGGATTCCTGCGACCGCCGGTACGACCGGGTTCATCGTCCGTTCGTCTCTCCGTACGCGCTGTGCTATCTGTGGAGGGGCGAGCGCGCCCGATGCATTACATAACTCACGTTGTGAGTTGCGGAGGTTCGGGGTGAGCGTTTCCGCAACTGGACGCTGAAATGGATCGAACATCCTGGACCGTGGTTCTCCCGGGTCTAGGAGACGCTGAACGACGAGACGCACAATCCTCAACTCGTACCCACAACCCGGGGTACAAATCCTCACGCAATACGACTTGCGCACGATCCACTTTGCACATCAGCCACGCCCCAACAGCTGGAACTGGGAGCGATATATGAAATGAGTGATCCAGCATGACCTACGGACCCACACCCGTACGTCCCCTAAGATGCCCGAAGAGTTGGTATTCGAAGGCATCCGGCGTCGTCGAAGGGAGGGACGAATGCATTCCGATCGATGGGTTACGAAATCCACTCGTCGGCTTCAATCAGGAGGGCATCGTGGTGCTGGCGCAGCAGTTGGACGATGACCTCACTGAGTTCGCGCGCCATGCTCTCTTTGGGCTGTGCCGTTGTGAGAGAGCCCATGCGACTCGTGCCTTCTTCCAGCACCTCCAACGCATCGGTGAGGGCAAACCACCAGGGCTGGTTGTCGGCGGGAGAGGGCGAGTCGCCCTGCGCACACAGATCCATCACCTTGGCGCCGCCCTGCGCGTTGAGAGTGCTTCGGAGGAGGGCAGCCGCCCGCTCGGCGGTATTTACCATCGAATTGAGCTTCTCCCGCTGGCCGAGGGAGAGGGCCGCGTTGGCAGCTTCTCGTTCATAGCAGAGTGCCCGTTCGAGAATTTGAACAGCCACGACGACTACAGACTGAAAGGCCGTCCCCTGCTGCCCGAGGCGATCTACGACAGTCCGGAGGGCCTCGATGTCCGGGGAGGTGACGTCGGATGCATCCGACGCGTCCGTTTCGTCGATAAGCAGGGGCTTTCGCGCGAGCCGTTGCCGGTAGGAGGCAGCTCGACGCGGCTCTGACGACGCAGATCCAGCTCGGGAGCGTTTGGGGTCGTGAGGCATATTCGAACGCTACTGTGAGAAGTCATCGATGTTCGGTCGCTACGGCACGGACGGAGGAGCAGGGGGCAGACCCCTCTCGCGTGTGAGGCGCACCGCGGCGGTGCTACAACAGCCCGTGATATTGGAATCAACCCGGGATGAGTTCCCGGCTTTGTTGGGGCAGCGTGAAGAAAATCCCGTTCTGTCGGCGAATCATCGTGAAGGATTTGTGCAATTCTCGCGGTCCGTCGCTCGGTCGCGAAGGAGTGCCCGTAACGCGTCGGCCGCGTCGTCGGAACAGTTTTCGGTCTCGAACGGCAAGGCGCGTCATTTCGGGCGAAAGGGCAACATACAGAAAACGAAGGGGGGCGCCTCATTAGCAAGCGCCTCCATGTGGACCGCCACGGGGGCGCGGTCGTTTCGGGCAACGGGGCCCGTCAGCACGCGTTCTGCAGGGGCGGTCTTCAAGTTGGTCTGCGTCTGCCCCCCGATGCGTCTGCTTCCCGAGGAGAGCAAGGAGGGAGAATACTGTTTCCTCTCCCGTTGTTGCTTCAAACTCCATGCCTGAGACAAGCCCCTCACGACGTCCATGAGGGCCGCGAGGCCGTTGGAGGCTCGCGGCGGCGCAGTGATCGCGGACCTTCTCACCGGCAGAGAGCACCATCGTGGTGGGCACCGAGGCGGTGGGGCAACGTTTTCCCCACCGAAACGGCGTTGGGGACTCCTTCCACTGCGATTGCAATGTCGTCGAAGGTGGTCGGGGGCGTATCGGGCGCAAACGAATTATGAAAACTCAACCAGGGCGTATCTATGATAGCCCCGACAGGACAAAACATCTATTCTTTAACAGACTGCACATATGTCTAATGAGTGTGTGTAGCTTGAAAATGTTTTGCCCGAACAAGCCTTCTTCCACATTCGACCGCCCGAAGCTTAAATCGTTTCATTCTTATTTATGATTCTGTGGAGGCCGGCCGGCGGGAGCGTCGCGGGCGTCTGCACGTTGTACGGGGGACGACTGGTTTAGGGAATCCTTGTCTTCTTCGGGCCCCCCCCATCGGCATCTTGCCTCCGGATGCTCATACCGGTTCGGGGGAACGGACGTAACCATATTTGCTCGAATGACGGGACACCGAGGGCAGTGGTCGGCGACATCGAAATCCAGATACGTAACCCGTGTTGTGGGGTACGGATTATGAGGAGGGGCTTCGCCCTCTACTGCCTTGTCGCTCTCCCCCGTTCCGTCCGAGTGTCGTGGTACAGGCAAATGCGGCGGGAACGAGGGACAACGCGCCCTCCACAACTCGATCACTCGCAGCGTGCGCTACTTATTCGCGGATCGGTACGTATGCGCAATCCGGCTCAATTGGCAGAACAGCGGACGGACGAGTCCGCCATCGTCCGTTCCGAAATGGAACATACGGTCCTTCGCTGTGCCGGGCGTTGTGCAAAAGCCCATGCCATTTTATATCTTGTAATCTTGCGGACGAATTTCCCGTCGGCATCGGTTTTCGTTATTCCCTCGTTGTAGGAATAGACACGTCCCACATGGAAATTCCCTCCCTACAGGGTTTTGAACGCGAGCACGGCCTCATGACGATGGAGGAACCGCTCCAGACGGAGGAGGACGGGCAATCCCTTCGTATTGGCGTTCCGCGGGAGGTGTCCAACGAGGAACGCCGAGTGGCGCTTGCCCCGAGTGGGGTTAGTGCGCTCGTCGCCGCCGGCCATAAGGTCTGCGTGGAGCAGGGGGCAGGGCGTCAGGCTCACTTTCAGGACGACGAGTACGAGGAGATGGGCGCTGACCTCGTCGACAATCCCGACGACCTGTACGGGAAGTCCGACCTCATTGTAAAGGTGGGGCCGCCGAATGAGGAGGAACGGGACCTGATGCAGGAAGGGCAGATTCTGATCTCGGCGCTCAACCTGGGGGGCACGACGGCGGAGTTCCTGCACCACCTGATGCGACTCCGCATCACGGGCATCGAGTTCGAGTTTATTCGGGACCCGGATGGGACCTTTCCGCTCGTGCGCATGATGCACGAAATCACCGGATCGATGTCGATCCAAATTGCCGGCCGGTATCTGGAAAGCAATGAGGGGGGGAAGGGGGTCATGCTGGGCGGCATCTCGGGGGTGCCTCCGGCGACGGTTACCATTCTGGGGGCTGGGGTGGTAGGCGAATGGGCGGCCCGGACGGCCCTTGGGTACGGCGCCCACGT
This sequence comes from uncultured Salinivenus sp., assembly GCA_964407535.1. GTDB lineage: Bacteria > Bacteroidota > Rhodothermia > Rhodothermales > Salinibacteraceae > Salinibacter. The sequence continues at coordinate 8,325 of CAYOWD010000029.1, forward strand.
CATTGTGCTGGACACGGAGCTCGGGGCGCTGCGGTCGATGGAGCATTACCTCGACCGCAGCATCACGACGGCCATGGCGAGCGAGCAGTACATTCGACAGGCCGTGAGCTCGGCCGACGTGGTGATCGGTGCCATGATGGCCGATGGGGAGCGATCGCCGATGCTCGTAAGCGAAGACATGATCGCGGAGATGTCGCCGGGCGGCGTGGTCGTTGACGCCGTCATGGATCAGGGGGGCTGCATCGAAACGAGTCGGCCCACCTCGCACTCCGATCCGGTGTATCGGCGGCACGACGTGATTCACTACTGCGTCCCCAACATGCCATCCAATGCCGCCCGCACGGCGTCCTATGCCCTCACCCACGTGCTTGTCCCGTACCTCATCAAGATCGGAGATGCCGGGTCGATCAACGAGGCCTTGTGGCAAGACGAAGGGCTGCGCAGCGGCACCTACGTGTATCGGCGCCATCTCACGAAGAAGAGCCTGGCTTCGATGTTTGGCATGAACCATCGCGACATTGAGCTCCTCATTGCCTCGGGCATTTGAGTCCCTCTCGCTCCTGCGCAGCGCGTTCCTGTCTTCCAATGAGTCTTTCGATCGTTGTCGAAAAGAAGGACGAGACCCCCGACTGGTGCCTGTATGCCTTCGGTACAGGCTCCGACACGATGGGACGGGTCCGGCTCCGCAAAGCATCCGGCGACATCGAGATTCTTGACCTCGACGAAGCGGACGGCAGCTCCACCCGCTCGTTTTACCTGGCTCATCTGGTGCCACGCCTGCACACCTACCACGATGAGGACACGTATCCGGCGCAGGACCGCTGGACCGTGTGAAATCGAATCCGGCTAGCAGACGAACCGGACTCGGGGAGGGCGATATGGGGGAATGAAAAGATCTGCATGGGGACCACCATCGGAGGGACACGTTGGGGCGCGATTGCTTCCACTCGTGCCTTCGTGGAGTCTTGTTCTGCATGATTTTTCGGGCAAGGGCCTGTTCTGCCTCCGTGAGTCGTTGCGTTCACCGGGGTCTCCCGTTATATTCGCACCGTTCTCCTGAATCTTTCCCCAATCGATGCCGGCTCACGTGCACCCGAGCGGACGCGCCGTCCTGTGACCCGGTTGCATTTTCCCTCCGATGAACGCACAGTGAGACATGGCAAATACATCTGCCGATCGCGAGCAGTGGGGCTCTCGCCTCGGGTTTATTTTGGCCGCGGCGGGTTCGGCCATCGGCCTGGGCAACATCTGGCGGTTTCCTTACGTGACCGCCGACAACGGCGGCGGTGCGTTCGTCGTTCTCTATCTGGTTTGCATCGCCCTGATCTGTTTGCCCTACCTGTTTGCCGAACTCGCCCTCGGACGCAGCAACCAGAAAAATCCCGTGGGGGCGATCGAGGCCATCAAAAAGGGAACCCCCTGGACGCTCGTCGGCGGGCTTTGTGTGCTCACCGGCGTCTTTATTCTCAGCTACTACGGGGTCGTGGCCGGATGGGCACTTGGGTACATCTTTAAGGTCTTTGTGGCCCCGGACGTAGAGTCGGCCGCCTATTTCTCCTCGTTTGTGGCCGATCCGTCGACGGTGATCCCGCTGGCCGCTGTGTTCATGCTGTTTACCGTTCTTGTGGTGTATGGGGGCATTCAGGACGGAATCGAGCGGTGGGCCAAGGTACTAATGCCCATGTTGCTCGTCCTGATGTTCGTCGTGATTTTCCGGTCGGTCACGCTCCCGGGAGCCGGGGAAGGGCTGAACTTTTACTTGAATCCCGACTTCTCAAAGCTTGACGGAACGGCCGTGCTTGCGGCGCTCGGGCAGGCCTTCTTTAGCCTCAGTCTCGGCATGGGGGCTATGATCACCTACGGATCGTACCTGCCGAAGCGAGAGAATCTCATCGTCTCGGGCAGCTACGTGGCGCTCTTCGATACGATCATCGCCCTGATGGCCGGGCTCATGATTTTCCCGGCGCTCTTTGCGATGGGGAAACCGCCCGGAAGCGGCGGTCCGGCCCTCATTTTTGTGGTGCTGCCCGAGATTTTTGCGACGATGCCCCTGGGTCGCTTCATTAGCATGGTGTTCTTCAGCCTGCTCTCCATTGCGGCCCTCACGTCGATGGTGTCGCTGCTAGAGGTGGTAAGCGCGTACTTCATCGACGAGACCGACTGGTCGCGGGCAGGCATTGTCTGGATCATGGGTAGTATCATCTTTCTGGTCGGCCTTCCGTCTGCTCTCTCGCAGGGAGCGGTGCCGGCGCTGAGTGATCTGTCCTGGCTCGTGGGCAACCAGCTCTTCGGCGAGGAGCCCTCCTTTCTCGACATCATGGACTTCATCTGGGGCAACTTCTCACTGGCGCTCGGGGCGCTGCTCATTAGCGTCTTCGTCGGCTGGGTCTGGGGCGCGGGACGGGCCATCGAGGAGCTGCAACAAGGCGCCGGCAACACCTTTACCGGGTCGCTTGCCACGCTGTGGAGCATCTTCCTCAAATACGTATGCCCGCTCGTCATCGCTGTGATTCTGGGCGACATTCTCTTTGGGATCATTTAGGGGCTCGCCTACGACGTTCCGAACGCGTCTCTTCGTCGCGCCGGAACGGAAGGGGCTTCCTATCAAAGGGGGAGCATCGATTTTTCCCGTCGATGAAGGTCCGTCTGATCCCAAGTCCGGTTGAAAAGTTCGGGGGATAAATGGGACAGCAGGGGCGGTAAGCACTTGGGCGCAGACGCGCTAGCGCGTCGACGCACTTATGCGTCTCCCACTTGTGCATCGCCCACATGCATACCCCCATACTCAAATACTTCCACACTCCCATACCATTTAGTATGCTCATCTACGAAGTCAACTTTACCGTCGACGGCGACGCGGCCCCGCGCTTCAGCCCCTGGCTGCGCGAGCACGTCCGCGAGATGCTCAACCTGGAGGGCTTTGAGGCGGCTGTCTGGTACACCCGGCACGACGACGCCGACGCGGTGCCCGAGGAGGACGAGGCCACGGATCCGCGTGAATGGACGGTTCACTACCAGGTGCGCGACCGCGACGTGTATGAGGCCTACCTCGACGACCACGCCGACGAGATGCAACGGGAAGGCGTTGAGAAGTTCGGCGATCACATGAGCACGTCCCGCCGCCTCTTCGAGCAGCAACGGCTGTTTCAGGGCGGGTAGACGCAACGGTCACTTCGGGGGCCGGGGTCGAGAGCCCCAACCGACCTCTGGACTGTGCGGGACAGGCGACGGGAACGCAACCGGGTCTCGTCGACAGAATCCCCAGGACCCCGGCGGCAACGTCCCAAAGTCGGGCCCAGCGGTTCAACGTATCAAGGCATTGCCCCAGTGCTGCTGTGCAATCCGCCATTGCCGATCGGCTCAACCGGATGGAGGACACCCACCGCGTGTCGGTGCTCTACGCCTGTGAGGCCGGCAGTCGGGCCTGGGGCTTTCCCTCCACCGACAGCGACTACGATGTGCGGGTCGTGTACGTCCACCCCCGAGACTGGTACCTCTCGATTGACCTCGCCCGGCGGGACGATACCCTCGATCCGCCCATCACGGACGCGATCGATCTACACGGATGGGACCTGCGGAAGGCGCTCGACCTTTTCCGGACGACCAATCCGACCCTTCTGGAGTGGCTGCGCTCGCCCATCGTGTATCGGGCAGACGAGGCCGTGATGCAGCACTGGCGCGCGCTCATCGCGGACTACTATGCCCCCGCGGCCGTCGGGCGGGCCTACCGAGGGATGGCGCGGAGCATCGCCGACCAGAATCTGGCCGAGGCGCCCATCCCCCACAAGGCCTACCTGTACGTGCTTCGGGCGCTCCTCGCGGTGCGCTGGGCCGAGCGGCGTGCCGACCCGATCCCGGTTCCTATAGCCCCCCTTCTGGACGCCGTGCTCGATGCATCCGCGGTGCGGGCCGCCGTCGACGAGCTGCTGGCCCGGAAGCGGGCCGGTACCGAGCAGGACGCGGGGCCGCGCCTGCCGGTGCTTCACGACTTTATTGAGGCCGAGCTGGCCCGGCAACGCGACCTCACGTTCCCTGAGCCGGATCGGCCCGGCCCGGCGCCGCTCAACACCTTGTTCTGCGACGTGCTCGATCGGTATGCAGAGGCAGCTGCCTAACGCGTCGCGACGGCGTCTCCACACCCGAAGATCCCGGACGCGAGAGCGAAGGCGGACAGGAAGACGCATATCGGGGGCGGCAACAGTGCCCACGAACGGCGATTACCGGATTGTCAACGGCGGCCGCCGGGGAGGTCGGATCCTTCTCGGCCGCCATGGGTGTGATACACGCACTTGGTGACAAAGTGGCAGCCCAATTCCACTGGGTCGAGGCATGGATACTGCACGTCCCGTCCGTGCGGCGACGCGCGTCGCTGAGCGGGACCGGTTACGAAGAATCGAGGGGAAGGCCCATGGGCTGTACGCATCTCTTGTTGGACTGATGTACTGCTGATTAATCTATGGATCGCGCTTCCATTCAGGAACGCTTTGGCATCGTCGGATCGTCCGATGCCATCAAAAATGTAATCGACCGCACGCGACAGGTCGCGAAGACCGACATCACGGTGTTGTTGCAGGGCGAAAGCGGGGTGGGGAAAGAGCTCATTGCGCAGGCTGTGCACTCGTTGTCGATGCACCGCCACGAAGACATGGTTGTCGTAAACTGCGGCGCCATTCCCGAGGGCCTGATCGAAAGCGAATTGTTCGGGGCGGAAAAGGGGGCGTACACCGGCGCCGTGGAAAAGCGGGTGGGGTACTTCGAAGAAGCCGACGGCAGCACCATTTTCCTCGACGAAATTGGGGAAATGCCGCAGGAGGCGCAGGTGCGGTTGCTCCGCGTGCTGGAGACCGGCAAGTTCAGCCGGGTCGGGGCGTCTCAGCAACAGCAGGTGGACGTGCGCATCGTGGCGGCGACGAATAAGAATCTGGCCGAGGAGGTGCAGGCGGGCCGGTTCCGTAAGGACCTGTACTACCGGATGAGCACGGTCCTCATCGACATTCCACCGCTCCGCGACCGTCAGGACGATATTCTGCCCATCTTCGAGACCTTCCTGCACGAATTCTCGCAGGAGTACAACTCCTCGCGGAAGACGTTGACGCCGGAGGCGGAGGAGGTCCTCAAGTCGTACCGCTGGCCCGGCAATGTGCGCGAGTTGCGCAACGTGGCCGAACAGGTGGCCGTGCTGCTGCGGGAGGATGAAGTATCGGCCGAGGAGCTTCGCCCCCTCCTGCGCGACGTGGGCGAAGCCGCCCCGTCGACCGACCTCATGCACGTCGGCCGCGACGAACAGGAGCAGGAGGAGGACGACTCCGGAGCCGATATCCGCCAGCGTGAGCTGCTCTACCAGGCCATTCTGGAGATGCGCATGGACCTCCGGGAGCTCAAAGACCGGATGGGCTCATTGATCTCCAACGTCGGGGTCGTCGTGCCGCGCGACGTGGCCGAGAGCGGCGACTTTCCCGGGGAGTACGACGACTTTGTGGTGGTGCGCAATGCGAGCGAGCCGGACGCAGACGACTTCTGGAATCGCCCCAGTCGGGATCGGCCCGACCGAGATCGGCCGGATCGCAAGCGACGGGATGAAGTCGACTCGCTGATCCGCGATGTCGTCTACGAAGTGGATGAGGACGGCCCGGCCCGCCCAACCCGGCCGGAGGCGTCGCCCGGTCGGTCCTCGCCCGAGGATCCGCCTGAGCCTCCCCCGAGCGACCGATCGTCGCCTCCGATGCCGCCCTCCGAATCGGAAGGCGCGCCTGCGTCCTCGTCTGCGGTTGCGCCCGACGACGAATTGCCCACGCTGGAAGAGGCCGAGCAGCAACTCATCAGCCGCGCCCTCAAGAAGTTTGACGGCAATCGGCGCGAAACGGCCGATGCACTCGGCATCAGTGAGCGGACCCTCTACCGAAAGCTCAAGGACATCGATGAAGACCTTTAGTGCAAGCTCGGACGGAGGGACGCGTAAAGGCAGGGGCGCCGACGCAGCATCCATGTCGTCAGGCGTCCACGCCGACCGTCCTCGACATGACCCCGTTCGGGGGACGAAAGGGCTGCAGGCGCTGGTTCTGGTCCTGGTCGTAGGGGGAATGCTTACGGGGTGTGCCTTCTACGGCTTTTCCGGGGCCAGCATTCCGTCGCATCTCAGTACCATCGCCATTCCCATCGCCGAGAACAACACCGCGAGCCCCATCCCCACGCTGGGCCGGGACCTGACAAACCGCCTCACCGACCAGTTCATCGGGCGCACGCGGTACACGCTTGACAACAATGAGGCCGACGCCGATGCCGTCTTAACGACGCGGATTCGGGAGTACACCAACCGACCCACTGGCGTGAGCGGCGATGAGCGCGCCACCACGAACAGTGTAAAGATCCGCGTTCAGGTGCGGTACTACGATCAGGTGCGCGACTCGACGATGGTGGCCGAGACCTTCACGGGCTCGGCAGAGTACACCCCGGGTGCCGAAGAGGAACGACGGGCCGCCGAAGTGGCCCTCGACAATGTCGCCGATGACATTTTTACGACGACGACCTCCGACTGGTAGCGCCATGTCCGACACGGCGTCAGTACATCGCTTCGGCGCGCACGTCGCCGTGCTGCTGTACGTACTCGACCATTTTGGGGGCGTATTCGGAAAGTGAGGGGCAGGAAATGTCCGTGTCCGCGAGCGCCTGCTGCGTGTGGGTGTTGTCGTAGCGCGAGGGATGGTCGAAGTAGTCGATGAGCTCCGGGGACAGGCCGAGATAGCGCCCGAGGCCGGTTTTCATCAGCGTACGCGCGACCCGTAGCGGCACCGGGACGAACGCCACGTTCATGTCGAGCAGATCGGTGAACAGTTCAAGGAGGGCCTGGGTGGTCATCGGCTGGGGATCCGTAAGGTGGAACACGGTTCCCGTATGCGCCTCCGTCCCCAGGAGATGGGTCATGGCGGCAATGACGTAATCGACCGGCACGAGATTGACCGGCTCCATGCCGGAGCCGATGCGCGTCATAAGCGTGTACGACGGCAGTTGCTGGAGGGCATTGAGCACGTAGTAGGGGCCGTCGAACTTTTCCGTCTCGCCCGTTTCCGAATCCCCCACGACGATGCCCGGTCGGAAGATGGTCGTGGGGAGCGTCTCCATTCGATCCTGCACGAGCACCTCCGCGTGGTACTTCGTCTCTTCGTAGAAATTTTTGAAGCCGGCATTGTGGACGAGTTCATCTTCGTAGATGGTGCCGGTCCGGCGGCCGGACACGTACGCCGTGCTCACGTACCCGAAGTGCTCCAGGTTGGGGCTCTCGGCCAGGAAGTCGAGGAGGTGGCGCGTGCCGTCCACGTTGACCTTCCAGCCCACGTCGCGCGGGATGCTGAGATCGTAGACCGCGGCCAGATGGCAGGCCATCGTGATCCGTTCGGCCACCTCGTGATACCGGTCGCCGAGGCCGAGGTCCGGCTGCGTAATGTCGCCCGGAAAGAGGTCGGTGCGGTCGGTGAGGTCCAGCGTACGGAGCACGTCTCGGGTTTTGCCCTCGAACTTGGGTTGAATGAGAAGGCCGAAGGACGCGTCGGGATGAGCGTCGGCCAGGGCGCGGAGGAGGCGCGTGCCCAAAAAACCGGGAACGCCGGTCAGGAAAATCATGCCGCGAGGGGAACCATGGAGAGGAAGATATAATGCAACGGGAGCCCTCCCCAAAAGGCGCCGCAGAGAAACGGGGGCCGATCTTCCATCCGCTATCGTCGGTTGGGAACGCTCCCGGTTGCTGCGAATGCCGTTTATAAACGAAGAGGGGAGGTTCCCATTCCACGGGGGAGAGGAATCACCGTTTCTCGCGTCTCATACCGATTTGTCTAAAGCCAGGATGTAGGTGGCTCGCAGGAGCCCTTCCGGATCGAGGGCGTTCGTACAGGAACGACCCTCGATTCGAGGTGGCACAAGGCATCTGGGCGCACAACCAACCCTCTTTTCGAGGAAGACGGGGCCGGTACGTACAGCCGTCGTTCGTTCTCTACGGATTCGGGCCCCGAAGGAGGCCGTTTCTTGATCGTTGAGTTTTGGTTTGGTTATGTCTGTTTCCGTATCGGAGCGCGAGCGGCTCAATGCGCTTGCGTCCTATGACATCCTCGATACCGCGCCCGAAGAGACATTCGACCGCGTCGTTCGTCTCGTGTCGGCGTGCTTCGACGTCCCCGCCGCCACGGTGGCGTTTGTAGGGGGCGAACGGACCTGGGGAAAGGCCTACACGGGGTTTGATCCCTCGATCAAACGCGAGCATTCGTTTTGCCTGCACGTTGTTCTCAACAACGAGTCCCTCGTGCTGGAGGATGCGCGCCGGGATCCCCGATTTGCCGACAATCCGATGGTGGTGGGCGAGCCGGGGGTGCGGTTCTATGCGGGCACGCCGATCCGTACGCCCGACCACATTCCGGTCGGGACCGTCTGTCTGTACGACACGACGCCCCGCTCCTTCTCGGCCGAGGACATGGAGCGACTGCGCGACTTTGCAGGGCTCGCGGAGGAACGGCTGGAATGGCGCTCGTCGGAGAGGAAGACGCCGACCGCGGCGCCCGTTCCGGACGAGCCGGCCGAGACAACCGAGCCGTCCGCCCGCCCCACCGACGGTGTGCTGCGTCTCGACCCCGCCGGCCGCGTCGAATGGGCCAACGACCGCTTCGTGGAGATGACGGGGTACACCATGGAGGAGCTTGAGGGGAAATACCCCGGCCGATTGTTGTACGGTCCCGCCACCGACGAGGAGACGATTGCGGCCATTAACCAGCACCTCGACCAGCGCGCGTCTTTTTGCGAATCGCTCCTGCACTACCGCAAGTCCGGCGCGCAGTACTGGGTCCAGGTGGAAGGGAAACCGCTGTCGGAGGAGGGCACGCACATCGGATTTCGACTGCGCCTCACCGACACCACCGAAGAGCATCAGCGAGCGGATGCGGTTACGGCGCTGACCTCCTTTTACGAATACCTGCTTCAGGAGCTTCCGGTCGAAGTGGCCGTCATGAATCCGGAGGGACGCTATCTCTTTCTGAACCCAGCCGGTGTGAGTGACGACGAGCTTCGGGAATGGCTCATCGGAAAAACGGCCCTCGACTACGCCCGCCGTCGCGGGCTCGATCCGGAGCCGTTTCAGGAACGCCTCGACCTGGTTCGCACGGTCGTAGAGACGAACGAGCCGAATTCCCTCATCGATCCGGTTACAACCGACGACGGGGAGACGCGATACATCCTCCGGGTCCTCCATCCGATCACGGACGAGACCGGCGAGGTCGTCCGGGTGTTCGGCTACGGGGTGGATCTCACCGAGCGCCGGAAGCGCGAACAAAAGCTCGTCGAGGCCAAAGAACGAGCCGAGGAGATGAACCGGCTCAAGACGGCCTTTCTCGCCAACATGAGCCACGAGATTCGCACCCCGCTCACGTCGATCATCGGGTTTGCCGAGGTGTTGGCCGACACTGTCGACGAAGAGCATCAGGAGATGATCGATCTGATCCAGCGAAGCGGCACCCGGCTCAAGGAAACGCTGACCTCCGTGCTGGAGCTCGCGCGTCTGGAAGAGGAGGAGCGTACGTTGTCGCCGGGCCGGCTTGACCTGGTCGAGCACATTTCCACGACGGTCGAACTGCTCCGGCCCCGCGTGCAGAGCGAAGCCCTCACACTGGCGGTCGATCTTCCGGACACGGCGCGGACCGCCGTGATGGACGGGGCGGCGCTCGATCGTATTCTCACCAATCTGTTGACCAACGCCATCAAGTTTACCGAGGACGGGCAGATTGCCGTGCGCCTTACCACCTCCCCGGACACGGTGAGCATACAAGTGTCGGACACGGGATGCGGCATCAGCCCCTCCTTCCAGGAGCACATCTACCAGGCATTCGAACAGGAGTCATCGGGCATGGCCCGAACCCACGAAGGCACCGGCCTCGGGCTCACCATCATCCATCGACTGGTGGAGCTCATGGACGGAACCATCCACATCGACAGCGAAAAGGGCGTTGGGACCACCGTCACGATGGAGCTGCCCCGCTTTGCGGCCCTGGAGACTGTTGAGCATTCCTAAAACGTGAGGAGGGCGCGGGCATTGAGGGTGCGGGGCGTGAGTCGCTGCGGCACGCGCGTGAAATCCTGGGTCCAGATGTAGGAGACCGTATTGTCCATGTCGAAGAGGTTCAGGATTTCGAGCGTCAGTTCGAGGTTGACCGGATTGGCGATGCCGTCTTCGGCGAGGGTCAGCTCCTTCGTGGCGCCGAGGTCAACTCGTCGGTAGGCCGGCAGACGCCCTCCCATGCGAGGGCCCGGAACGCGCGTGCGAACACTCTCGTCGGTGCCGGGCTTCGGCCCGGGATTGGTCGTCGTGAAGGGAAATCCACTGCCGTAGAGCAGACGCATGTGGACCCGCCAGGACTCGCTGCCCGGCACGTAGTCCTGAACGAAGGCCGAGAAGGTATGCCGCTGATCCGCGGGCCGGGGCAGAAGCCCTTCTCGATTTTCGCGAGGAGAGGGACCGGGGTAGGGCACCTCGTCGGCATAGTCCGCCAGGGCCTCCTCCGTAAACCGCTCGCGGGAGACCAGGAAGCTGTAGTTGAACCAGCTTTCCATGCCGGGCACCAGCTCGCCCCGAATCTGCAGGTCGAATCCGTAGGTATAGCCGGTGGCGTTGTTTTCCCCGGAATAGTTGACGCGCACATTCTCCAGGGTGTAGGTAATGACGTTGTCGAGGTCCTTGTAGTAGGCTTCGGCGCGCAGGTACAGCCGACTGTCGGGCAGAAAGTATTCGCCCCCGAGCACGAACTGCATCGAGCGCTGCGACTTCAGGTCCCGGTTGAGCGCGTCCTCGATCGACCGTACGTCGTTGCCCGTCTGTCCGATCGAGTCCGGCGTGCCCCGCAGCTCGCGGTAGGTGGGCTGCTGGTAGTAGATGCCCCAGGACCCGTTGAATGTGAGCCGGTCGTTGTATTGAAATCGGGCCGACAGGCGCGGGGACACCGTCCACTCGTCGTTGAAGGAGTAGTAGTCCGAACGAAGGCCGCCAATGAGCAGAAGCCGGTCGCGCGTAGGCAGCACGTCCACAGCGTCCTGCACGTAGAGGCCCACCTGCTGCTCGTTGAACGTGGCCTGATCCTGCAGGCTGTCCACGACGGTGCGGGGAAACGACCCGTTGCCCGGTCCGTCGACGGCTTCGAGGACGTTTTTCTCGTTGAGGCGATCGTCGAAGTGCAGCTCCCGTGCGCTCCAGCCGCCTTCGAGGGCGTGGCGGTCGCGCTGCCACTGATACCGCCCGCCGACGGTGAAGCGCTCGACGTCTACGACATTGTCGGCAAACCGGATGCGGTTGGTTCGGCTGATCGTGTCACAGTTGTTGGCATTGGCGCCGTCCTGGGGGTTGACCCGACAGATCTGGCCCGTGCTCTCAATGTCGAACGATTCCGTCTCCCGGGTGCCGAAGTACGCGAGGTTGTGCGAGAGCGAGATCCGGTCCGAGAGGTCCGTGTGGAGGCGCATTCCCCCCAGCGTGGTGGTATAGCCGTCTTTGCGCGCCCCGGCAAAGCTGGTTTGCAGGGAGCGGAAGTCGGTGTTCAGGGGACTGACGATGCCGAAGAAGGTCTGTTGCTCCCGCGGTTCGAGCTCAAAGACGTGATCGGCCCAGATGCCGGTGGCCTCTACCGAAACCCGATCCGACACGCGGTAGGTGAACGTGCCCTGCGCGTCCTGAAACCGCGGGTTGTATTCTCCCTCCAGGTCCTGCGTCCCGAAGAACCGGCCGGGTTGCGCGCGCCGCAGGCCCACGGCCCAGCCGAGATCGCCGTCCAGGGCCGACGACTGCGCGTGGAGGCTTGCGTCCAGGGTGGAAAGCGACGCCGAGCCGTTTAGGGCTTCCTCGTCCGGCTGCGCGTACGTCACGTCGAGGGCCGAGGAGAGCTTGCCGCCGTATTTCGGCGGAAAGCCGCCGGTGTAGAACGTGATGTCCTCCGCCAGGTCCGGATTGAGGAGGCCGAGGCCCTCCTGCTCACCCTGGCGGGCCCGGAACGGCATGAAGACCTCGAAGCCGTTAATGAAAATCAGGTTCTCGTTGTAGCCGCCGCCGCGCACAGAGTATTGCTGGGTAAGCTCATTGTTGGTCGCGACCCCCGGCACGGTTTTGAGAGCCCGAAAGCCGTCCTTAAAGGGCGTCGGAATGTTCTGGACGTCCTCCGGATCCACCTCATAGACCCCCGCCTCGGGGGCCGCGTGCTCGTCGGCCACCGTCAGTTCCCTCATCTCCTGAATCTCGGAGGCAAGCGCCACGTCGTGCCGAGTGACCTCATCTTCTCGCACCGTTACCGAATCGGTGCGCGTCCGAAAGCCGACCGACGAGAACCGCAGTTCGTGCCGGCCGGTGGGGAGGCGGAGCGAGTATTTGCCCTCCGCACTTGTTGCCGTGCCGAAGTCCGTACCTTCCACGACCACCGTTACGCCCGGCAGGGGAATGCCCTCCGTCGAGTCCGTGACGGTGCCGGACACGGTGCCCCACGTCTGGGCCTGTACCGGCATGCCACTACACACGAGAGCCGCACCAACGAGCAGAAGAACACGCAAACGCGTCACGAGAAGCGAGCACGTTGTGAGGAAAACAGTCGCAAGCAGGCGTAACGGTTGCGCTCAGAGGACGGAGAGCGGGTGATTCACAGACCAGCGAGAAGACGGAGGACCGAAGCGGCTCATACAAGCCTCTTGGAGGAATGGCGAACGCCCCTCCAGGGATCCCACCCGGTGTTCATCCGGACGGAGGGACTGGGCAGGTGTTCAAGTATACCGTTTCCGAATCATAACGTCTGGAGATCGCCAACCGAGATTAGCAACCCCCTCCCATGCGGCCCGAAAGGGTGTATGTCTGTAATACCAAATCCGCTTATAAAGTTCGGGATTGCAGGTGTGTCGGTATGGATGCAAGCATATGGGCTTCACCCACATACCTACACACCTACACACCGACATCCCCGAATCATTATACCCCGAACAAAAGTCCCCAGGCCCAAAGCTCCGCGTAGGGCGCGACGAGCCCGAGGGTCGCGCCGGCGGCGGCCTGGAGGGCGGTGTGGGCGTGGCTCCGAATGCGGGCCCACATGAGAAGCGGGATCAGCACGACTCCGCCGAGCAGAACAAACCGACCGAGGCCGGCGGTGCCCAGCACGCTCCCGGGAACGTGATAGTGCACGAAGGCGAGCGTGCCCACGGCACCGGCGACCGACGCGCAGTGCACGGAGATTTTCCACCACCGGGTGATCACCAGCAGGAGCACGGTGTTGATGAGATGGCACCCGAGCATGGCCGCCAGGAGACCCTGGCCCTCAAGCGTGAGCCCGCTCACCACCAGCAGGGCCCCGACCGTCGCTCCGAGGGCCACGAAAAAAGGCTCGGTGCGTTTGCCGCGATTGCGAATTTCAAGCGATCCGACCTCGCCATTTTGCCACATCCACCCGACGTGGAGAAGCGGGATGAGCCCAAGAAAGACCGCTCCGATGGTGACCCCGGCCGTCACGTCAGGCGGCGGCGCTCCGACGTGGGAAAGCGCCAGCCCGTACACGATGGGGGGAAAGATGAGCGGATTGACGAGATAACTCACAATCGTTGCGACGACGAGGCCGAGGCCGCCCGGGGCCTCCACGCGCGGCGCCGACGCAACGAGGGGCGACTCAGACGACATAAGCGAACGAGGGGCCGAATGGGAAGGGGATGAGCCGCCGACGGGCCTTGCAAACGGGGCCGCCGAGGAATACCAAAACGATAGAGCCGACCGGGATGATTCCGGCGCTCACGTCGGGCCCGCACATATCGGCTCCGAAGGGACGTGTCATTCCCGTCCACAGAACCGTCTCTCCCCATTAAGGGCATCGAAGAGGCATTCCGTTACAAAGGAACCGTCCGCCGTACACGAGCCCTCGCTCCCGCGTCGTCTGCGATCCCTCGATTTCTCCCTTCCGCACTCCCCATTCCACACTTGACGCTAGTAAGCCTGTGCAAACAGGACCCGTCCGTCCGACGGTTCGCCCGTGAGGATGTCGTCGCCGGCCTCGTTATCGTCGCGATCGAAGGGGATGAGCCGGATCGTGGCGGAGGTCTCCTCCTGGATGCGTTGCTCGGTCTCCTCGGTGCCGTCCCAGTGGGCCCACACAAATCCGCCGTCGTCAATAATCTCCTTGAAGGCGTCGTAGTCATCCACGACGTGGGTGTTGTTCTCTCGGCGGTCGAGGGCCTGGTCGTAGAGGTTCTGCTGCACGTCGTCGAGCAGGTCCACCACGTGGTCCACGATGCCGTCCTGCGGCACGCCTTCTTTTTCCTGGGTATCGCGGCGCGCCACTTCCACCTCGTTGTTGTCGAAGTCGCGCGGGCCGAGGGCCAGCCGTACCGGGACGCCCCGCAGTTCGTGTTCGGCGAAGCGCCAGCCCGGACTCTCGGTCTGGTCGTCGTCCATCTTCACGCGGATGCCCCGATCCTCCAGCTCCTCCTGCAGACGCTCGCACACCGGCATGATGTCGGCCTCCTGGTCGTCGTCGAAATAGAGGGGCACGATAACCACCTGGTGCGGGGCCAGCTTGGGCGGCAGCACGAGGCCCTGGTCGTCGGAGTGCGTCATGATGAGCGCCCCGATCAGACGCGTGGACACGCCCCACGAGGTGGCCCAGACGTAGGACTCTTCGTTGT
>CAYOWD010000030.1:0-3964 GCA_964407535.1 uncultured Salinivenus sp.
ACCACCCTCAGCGGTGGGGAGGCGCAGCGCATCAAGCTGGCCGGCCACCTCAACGGCAAGACCGCCGACCGCACGCTCTATATCTTCGACGAGCCGACGACGGGGCTCCACTTCGACGACATCCGGCAGTTGCTCACGGCCTTCGACCGGCTGGTGGAGGATGGACATTCGGTGCTCATCATCGAGCACAACCTCGACGTCATCAAATACGCCGACTACGTGATCGATCTCGGGCCGGAGGGGGGCGATGAGGGCGGCGAGATTGTCGCGACCGGAACGCCGGAGGAGGTTGCTGCCTGCGACGATAGTCACACGGGCCGCTTTCTGCGAGACGTTTTGCGTTAAGCGTTCTGCGTTTTGCGTTGGGCGTTAGGGGTTGTGGGTTTTGAGTTTTGCGTTACGCGTTGAGCGTGGAGGAGCGAAGCGACTCTGGTCAATTGGGGCAGATAAAATCCGGTTGGGGAGACGGCAATCTGAGTAGAATCCCGTTCAGTTCATTCGATGTGGGATTCGGATACGTCGTACGATACGCTCGGCTCGTGTATACCGTTGCTGTTCGAGTTGGACTTGAGGTATTCCGTGATAGCAACTCCGCAAGCTCCGTTGGGGTATGGGGGTGTGAGCGTGTGTAGGTATGTGGGTGAAGCCCATACACTTGTGTGCATACCGCCCCACCTGCAATCCCGAACTTTATAAGCGGATTTCGTATGAAACGGTAAATTTGCCGAGAGAGTTTGTCGGCGTCGTCATACGCGGTGTCGAACTGGTCCTCGTCGATACGATCGAGTGCCACGTAAAGCTGCGCCTGCACTTCGGTGGCTGATCCACGAGCCCGTCCTAAATAATCAATGAAGCGACCGGTTGTACGACTGTTAAACCCCTCTGCGATATTGCTCATGGTCGAGACGCCCGCCCGCTGGATCTGATCTTTCAGGCCGAAGTCGTTCGCGAACGTCCCCTCTTCTGAATACTCATACACCAGGTTCGTCAAGCGACGCGCCGTTTGCCAGCAGCGAAGGTCTTCAAATCGCTCCGCCGTTGCCATTGTCCGCGTGTGCGTCAACCTGAAAAGATTATAAGTCTTCAATTGCCAGCTCTCCCCTCAAGCCTAACATCCAACGCCTAATACCGAATCCGGTTGAAGGATTCGGGTATGAAAGTCCGTAGGTGTGTAGGTATGTACTTGACACCCATCCGTTTGCGCCTGTGCTGATATTTCTGCAATCCTGAACTTTGCAGGCGGATTTGGTATAAAACGCCAAACCCTCAACACCCAACGCAAAACGCCTAACGCAAAACGCCCAACGCGCAACGCTTACCCCTCAACGATTTCACCAACCGGAACCGCCTCGATGTTTGGCAATGTCGAAATCGTGAGTTCATCGCCGGTCCGATGACGATGCCGTTCGGCGTAACCGTCGTCCTCCGGCTGCCGAAACACATCGAGCGTCTCGTTCGAGAGGTCCGCGAGCCAGTACGCCGGGATGCCCGCCGCGGCGTAATGGGGCGCCTTCACGTCGCGGTCGTACTCGACGCTGCTCTCGGCCACCTCCACGACGAGGAAAATGTCGTCCGGCTGCGGGTGTCGGTCCCGGGGCGTGTTGGGATCGTAGAGAACGATGTCCGGCTCCGGTGCGCTGTGCTCATCGAGCTGAATGGGGCTTTGTACCCGAACGCGAGCCGGCGGCGGGTCCTCGACATAGAGACGGCGCGTAAAGAGCTCGGTGATGTCATCGACGCTGTGGCTATGAGAGGGACCAATCGGGGGCATGTCGATCAGGCGGCCATTGAGGAGCTCAATCCGGTCGTCCTCGTCCAGGATGCCCGCGCGTCCCATCGCGAGATAGTCATCGACGGAGAGGCGGCGCTCGCGGACGTGGATGTGGTCGTCCACGGAGGCGGCCGGATGCGGAGGGGAAGCGGTCGTTGTCGTCATGACAACCCGAATCGTGAAGAAATGATGATGCGAAAGTATGAAATGACCGTCGCTCAGGGGGAGTTCCCGGGGCAATTCGGGGGCATGGTTCGTTCCTGAGCGGAACGCCCCGTCTCCCCCAATCAAGGCTGTCCTGGACCGGCATGGACACCTGAACGCCTTGAGAGACGACTGCGGCGTCAATGCTGATTCTGCGTACAGACGAGTTGAGACCAAATCCTGGCTGAAGGATTCGGGTATGTTCGTGCGTACGTTTGTAGGCAGTGTCTCGACTTGGCATCCCGACGGCTGTCGGGATTGCCTTTGTCGGGGTATGTACGTGATGCCCATCCGTTTACGTCTACACCAACATTTTTTCACCTCCGAACTTTGTGGGCGGATTTGGTGGAACGCGCCACTCGCAGCGCGAACCCCCCAACGCAAAACGCCCAACGCAAAACGCCTCAGCGATCCACCATGAACACGGCGTTGCCGAGGAGGAGGTGGCCGTCGTACCAGAAGCCGCGGAAGAGGGGATTGTCGATAAAGTAGACCACGTGGCCGTTGCCGAGCTGCTGGCTCCCAAATAGCATCGTATCCTCAACGGTGCGCTGGGCCGCGCGGCCCATAAACCCGCTCACCGGAGTGCTCTCCTTCAGCGTGCCGGCGGGGCGTCCGTCGTTCGACAGGGTGTAGGCGTGGTCGTTGCGTTTGAGGGTGAAGTAGGGGGCCTCAAGGCCGAACGTGAGCGGGTGGGAGGACTCAAGGTGCACGCGGTGAATGCTACCGGGGGTGGCATGGGGCAGACGAGCCCGCGGGGAGGTGCCGTATTCGGCAGCTTCGGAGCGGAGAGTTGTGGTGTCAGGCGTGCCGGCCTTCTTTGGGGACAGGTGATACGGCGGGCGCGGGGCGAGGGCCTCGTTGGCCCTGCCGAGGGCGATCAGTCGTCCGCCCTCTTTCACCCATTCCGTGAGGTGCGCGGCGCGTTCATCCGATAGCCAGTCGCTGTAGGGGCCGCCGGGAAGCACGAGCACGTTGACGTCCGACAGCATGGACGGAGTAAAGTCGTCGGTCGGGAGCAGCGTAACGGGGTACTCAAAGGTCTGCTCGAACACGTGCCAGACCTCGCCCACCCGATTCTTGCGGAGGGGCGGGCCGGCGAGTACTGCGACGCGCGGACGGGAGAGGGGGCGCATGCGGCTCGACCCGAAGTCGGGACCGCGATTTGTGAGGCCGGATGAGAGCCCCTGCAGGGGCTGGTTGTGGGCACGGGCAAGGCGCTGGACCGTTGCGTCGAAGCGGTCCAGGCGGCCGGTGTTGTCGGCGCGGGTGGCGAGGAAGGTGCCGGGGGGATACGTGGTGCCGTCCGTCGTAAACGCGTCCGTCGCCACGCGGAGGCGGACGTCATTTTGCAGCAGCGCCCCGGCCAGCCGAAGGTCGGCCCGACTGCGGCGGGGCACGACGTATGCATACGGACGATCCGGAACAGATGGCTGTTCAAAGGAGGGCGGGGTGCTCGTCGTGTCGAGCGAGAGGGAGTCGGGGAGGGCGTGGGCCGGGGCGCCGTAGGCGTATGGTAGGCCCCAGGCCGTAATGTCGTAGGTGAGCGAGTCGTCCAGGGACGTTTTGGGTTCGAAGAGGGCCTTCACGAGTCGGGCCTTGGGCTGGGCGGTGTCCACGATGAGGTCGCCCGGTCGGATGGTGGCGGATTCGGTATCGCCGCTCCGATAGGCCCATCCGGGGGCGGTCGTGGCGCCGTCGGCGTAGCTGTACTGAATGTGTTGTCGGTCCAGGAGGGCCGCCAGGGCCGCGACCCGATCGCCTTGCTCTTGGCGATGGACGACGTACGTGCGATAGGAGCCGGGGGGAGCCGTCCGGGCCGATTGATGGTAGGTGGCAAACTCCTGCACCACCGTTTCGTGATGAGCCGCCGTCACGTCGAGCGTGGAGAGGGCCGTTGCGTGGTGGTGGGCGATGCGGGCGGCGAGCGTGAGGGTGTCGCCGGCCGGCCGCGCGATGGTTCGGCCCGCCCGAGCGCCACCACCCTGC
>CAYOWD010000030.1:3974-17259 GCA_964407535.1 uncultured Salinivenus sp.
CAGGAGATCGAACACCTCCTCGGTAAAGTAGAGCCAGTTGTTGCGGTCGAAGACGGCGGCGTTGTGGTGGCCGAGGGTGTCCTGGAAGGTTTGTTGCCAGTCGGTCAGGTTTTCATGGTAGGGGGCCGCCCCGGGAGCAAAGTAGTACGGGTCGTCCACGTCCATCTCGTGGTAGTCGACGTGCACGTTGGGCATCCATCGGTGATAGGCATCGAGCCGATGCCGCGTCTCCGTCTGGGTGGCCCAGGTCCAATCGCGATTGAGATCGAAGTAGTAATGGTTGGTACGACCTGGGGCCCACGGGGGATGGTGTTCGCGGGCGGAGGGGTTGGGAGTGGCCGTGGCCCCCGTCGTCTGCCGAAACCACTGCACGTAGCGGGCCCGGCCGTCGGGGTTGAGGCAAGGATCGACGAGAACGACGAGGTCCTCCAGGGCCCGCTGAGTACGGTCGTTCGTCGGATCGGCCAGGGCATAGAGCGTTCGCAGGGCCGCCTCGGTGGAGGCCGGTTCGTCGCCGTGCACGCTGTAGCTCAGCCACGCCACGGCGACGTCGGTGGTCGGCGTGCCCTGTCGCTGACCGGCCCGTTGCAGGTTGGAGCGCCGGATGGTGTCGAGCCGGGCGTGATTGCGGGGCGTGGTCAGGGTGGTCAGGAGCAGGGGGCGTCCTTCGTGGCTGGTCCCATACTTTTGGACGGTCGCGACGGGGGAGTGGGCGGCCACGTGCCGAACGTAGTCGACGACCCGGTGGGGCGGCGTGAATTGCTCTCCGAGCGCGTACCCGAGAAAGGCCGCGGGGGACTGCAGGGCCTCGCCCGTTTGCCCGGCGGCAGAGATCGGCCCCAGCGCGAGGAGGGCGAAAAGCGCGACGCAGACGCGACGGGCAAGCATGGTGGAAAAAAAACCGGGAGACGAAAATGGGATCAATTTGGGCTTTCCAAACAAGGGCGGCGACGCCGCAAAGACAAGAGTCCTCCTGCAATGGCAAGACGATCGCATTCACGAAGTGCTTCCGGAGGCGCAGAAGGCGTTTCTGCCGCTGATTGACTGATCTCTCCGTAATAAACTCAAGTTGCGAGTGATCAAGTTGTGGAGAGGGCATTGTCCCCCATGCCCGCCGAATTTGTCTATGCCACGACAATCGGACGAAACGGGGGGAGCGACGAGGCAGTAGAGGCCGAAACCCTCAGCTCACAACTCGTATCTCGCAACAAAGCGTGGATGAGCCCCCGAAATCGGGTTCCAGACCCGTCCCATGTTTGGAATCGCTGCTACCTTGCAACAAGAGGAACACCGAAAGTTCCCATCGGTGCGGTACGGCGATTGCATTTCCCTGTGCCGGCACGAACGGTTTTCGTACTTCTCCGAACTGACTACATCTTGCTTATGGCCGACATTGAACTCACACGCTCACACTCGATGGGCCTTGACGACGGGCGCGGGACTGTTGAATCCGTCGCCCAGAAGCTTGAGGAGAAGCTCGGGGTCGAGTACGCATGGGACGACGACAACACGCTGGCATTCGAGGGACAGGGAGCGGAGGGGCAGATCGACGTCGAGGCGGATGCAATTCAGATTCGCATTCACCTCAGTGCGTTTCTCCGTCCCATGAAGGGCCAGTTGGAGAAGAAGGCAAAAACGTACCTGGACGAACACATGAAGGACTGATACCAACTCCGCGAGCTCCGTTGGGGATGTGAGTGTGAGGGTGTGTGTATGTGCGTGAGGCCCAAGTGCTTGGGCTTTTGCTGTTGTATCTCCGAACTTTTCAGCCGGATTTGGTACGAGAACCTGTTTGACGAAACGTCTGCGGTCTCCGACGTCGGGCTCTCACGCAAAATGGCTTCTGCATTGGAGACCTGAGATCTCCTCCCTGGGAGTTCTGCTGGAGGCAAGCCCGCTTGCCAGTATCATTTGAGCGCCATTGTGCAGCTTTGCCCACTGTATTTCGGCTTCGCATCTGCTCACAAAACGGGCTTTGAACGAACCGAAGGACTCGCATTCGGCAGGCACATCATCCGTCGTGGCTGCGGAGAGGACGGTTTTCCAGTCGAATCATCACGTCGAGCTTCTCTACAGTCCTGGAGGTTTCTGATTGTCCCCGTCTGTCGGGGCTATCTGTTTGCCCGCTTCGTGATGCCATCTCCTCCAAGTGGGAAATGAACGAAGGATATCCACGAGACACGTCGCCAATAATGCCCTCCACGAGACGGCCTGGTTCAACGAGAAGACGCTCCTCAATTCACTGCATCCGTAAAATTGAATATCCAATAAAATAAGTTTCCAGGAAGGTGCAGGTACTGATATTTTATTAAATAAAAGTTAATTTAACGAAAACTAGTTGTAGAAAAATTATCACGTTAAACGTATGAGCACGCTTCTTTCTCGGAGTATCCTGGTCTTTACTCTTTTCTCGTGTTTGTTCATTCTTCCGGCCTGCGATTCCAGCGGTTCCAATGAGGACGGAGAGGATTCCGGTGGGGGCGGAGGGGGAAATGACGACGTGGTACAGGCGTCCGACCAGAACCGCTTTGCGCTTGACTTTACACCGCCCTCGTCGAGCGCCTCCAAAGATTCCGAGACGGTCGAGGGGTTTGCCTTTGCGGCCTCGGGGACGCTGAACGGGACGGACGCGTACGCCATCTATTTCAGCAGCAAAAAGACGTTTGATTCGGAGGAAGTGTCTTCGTCGTCGGGAGGGCCGGCGACTGCCGGCGTGATTCTCGTGCTGGGACAGCAAAATCCCGACGGCAGCGTTCCGATCGTTGACATTCAAAGCAACCAAGAGACGAGCGAGGCGGTGGGCGTGATCGTGAAAGGGTTTGATAACCCCCCGGAAGAGGGCACGCGTACGCTTCAACTTTTCAAAGACGGATCGATCGAGTTCGCAGACGGAAATGTAACCGGCTTCAGTAGTGTGCAGGCCACGGAGCTTTTCGTTGACTTCTCAGAGGAGGAGTCCGAGAATCGATTCACTGAAGTCAGCGTGAACCTCAATGGCACCATTGATCCGGCAGAGGGCGTGTCGGAGCTCATAGAAAAACAGACGTTCCTTGATGCTCTCGATTGAGACGAGTCGGCATACTCGGTCTACTGGACGGCGTCCGTGGGGGCGCCGTCCAGTTTTGCGACAGACCGGCACTGGAGCGTTCATGCGTCGGCCGCTGGCCAGCAGTCGAGCAGCCGCCGGACGGTTACGATCTGGCCGATGTGGTAGGCGTTGTGATCGGCCACAAGCAGAAGCTCGCGGAGGATCGTGTGGTCGTCGCTCGACGGCACGGTCTCGTAGAGGGCGTGGGCATCGTCCTGCAGGTATTCGCAGAGGACCTCCCGATCCTCGACGACTTGTTCGCAGGTCTTTTCCCAGATGTCCGCGCTCGGCGGGGCGGGATCATTCGGCCAGTAGGCCTCGGGCCACTCCTGAGCCTGATAGTCCGGATCCTCGCAGTAGGCAAGGATGTCGTACTGTGCCCGCCGAACGTGATCAACCAGCTCCCACACCGAGTACGGCAGATCGGCGGGGCGTTCGCCCACCCGATCCGTCGGCATGTCGGCCACGGCCTCTTCAAACGTGCAGTGGGCCTGGCGGGCCGTCAACAGGTTCAGCACGTGATCCCGGAGCGCGGCGTCTCGATCCATAGTGTGGGGGATGGTTCATTGGACAGGGGAGGTCGAACAATAATACATAATACCAGATCCGCCTACAAAGTTCAGGGTTGCAAAAATGTATGTATAGGCGCAAACAGATGGGCATCGAGTACATACTCACACACCTACGCACTTACATACTCGAATCCTTCAACCGGATTCGGTATAACCACTGACATCCTCGATTGCAGGAACCGGATCTCCGTCTCCGTTGCTCCAGTTGTAGGCAGGCGACAATTCTCTGTCTTTCAACCGCCGTTTTGCCCTCATGCGTTGGTGGTGGCGCGGCTGCCTTCTATACGTGCTTGTCGGCTGGGCGCTCGTTATGGCCGTGCGCTGCCATCTGCCCCGTCAGGCAAGTACGCCCCCATCGGACAGCACCAGTGCCATCTACGTCGTCCAGCACGGCTGGCACGCGGGGATTGCCGTGCGCCGCGCCGATCTGCCTGAGGGGGCATGGCCGGTGCTCGATGCGTTTCCGGATGCCGAGTACCTGGAGGTGGGGTGGGGAGAGGCCCGCTATTATCCCGGACACACGCGGGAGGTGTGGGGCGCCGTGCAGGCCGGAGGGTGGCCCACGGCGAGCGTGCTTCACGTCGTGCCGGTGTCGCAGGCGATTCCGAAGCGCTTTCCCCACCACACCATCGTTCGGCTTCCGGTGGGACCGGAGGAGATGAACGCGCTCGCAGCGTACGTGGCGGCCTCGTTTGCGGCGGACGATGGAGCGGCTGAGCCGGTTGCGCCCGGCTTCTATGCAGACAGCCGATTCTTTCGGTCCGAGCTTCCCTATCACGTCTTCAATAACTGCAACCACTGGGCCGCCGGGGCACTGGAGGCTGCCGGATGCGACACCGCCCCCCGTCGAACAATGACCATTGGACAGGTCCTGGCGCAGGCCCGTGACTGTGGGACGATCATTCAGCAACAAGCCGATGAGTGAGACCAAATCCGGTAGCTTTATTCAGGTCCGGGACATGGTTTTGTGACCCCATTGGGACCCACCGGCGTTACGGATTCGCGTCTTTGACCTGACCAACAGTCAGGAATCTGTTTCTCCCAAACCGGAAATCTGTCCGGGCCTGGTGTAAATATAAATCGTTCAGAGCCCGATTGCCGGCGACGACACCCTGGACATGCGGGCGAAGGTCAGCGGACTCGATCCGAATACCGAATACTACTACCGCGTCCGGGCTGAGAACAGTGTAGGCACGACGATTGGAGCGGTGGATTCGGTGACCACTCGAATTGCACCGCCGACGGTTGCGACGGAGGCCCCGACGGTTGAGAGTGACACGTCGACCGTGCTGAAGGGGACAGTGAATCCGGGCGGAGACACGACGGCGGTCTACGCGGCCCTGGCCCGGTCGGGCAACGACCTCACGTCGGATTCGATGCTGGTGGACAGCCTGGAGCCGTTAGCCTGCGGGTCGACACCCTGCGGCCGGGCGTGGCGTACGACTATAGGGTGACGGCCAACAACGATTCGGCGTGGACGGCGGGCGGGACGGTAACGTTTACGACGGCCCCCGCGGCAGTGGCCGACGAGGCCCTCGTCGAGCGGGGCGTCGCCGAGCGCGTCGACGTGCTTTCCAATGACGTCGGCAGCGGCATCGACCCGTCGACAATCACCGTGGAGGCGGGGCCGGAGCATGGACGCGCGAGCGTTGACCCGGAGGACGGCAACATCACCTACACGCACGACGGATCGGCGAGCCGACGGGACACACTGACCTACACGGTCGGGAGCGAAACGGGGCAGCGCGCCGACCCGGCTGCTCTCGCGATTGGCATCGCCGATCTGCAGGTACAGGCCGACGAGGCCCGTCGTGGCAGTCCGGTTGCGGTAAGCGTGGAGGCGATTGGACCGTTTGCGCCAAGCACGGCGGCGATCTACGCCCGGAAGGGCGGAGAGACGCGCTACACCTCCGTTGCGAACACCGACGTGGCGTCGCCGTCGGCCGACACGGTGAGTGTGAGCGGAACGATCCGGAGAGAGCGGGTAACGGCCCGAGGGGTGGACTACTACGCGCAGTTTGCAACCGCGGACGACACGCTGACGGTGCCGGCGGGGGACGGGGACGCGGCCCGAACGCGGCCGGCTCATCTGGCGGTCACGTTTGACGAGCTGGCCCCGGACACGAGCCAGTCGGCGATGGCCTTTCGGGAAGAGGTCTACCGGATGGTGTCGGTGCCGGGCCGTCCGAATGGGGTCATCAAGGCAGCGCTGCGGGAGACCTACGGCTCGTACGATGCGACCCAGTGGCGCCTGCTGCGGTGGTCGGCGGCGGCAAATAGCGGGGAAGGCGGCCATCGGGAATACCCGGCGATCGACACGCTGGCGCCGGGACAGGGCTTCTGGCTGGTGACGCGGCAGGGCATTCCCCCGTCGGTGTCGGGCGGGCAGACCGTTGCGGCGGACAGCGCCTACCGCATTCCGCTGCGGGCGGGGGCAGGGGACAGCACTGGCGGCTACGACTGTCGGCGCCGGAAGGACAGGCGCGGTCGGTGAAGCTGCGGCTCCGGGAAGAAGGGACCGGGAAAAATCGGCAGGTGTACCTGCTGGACCGGAGTCGAGAGACGCGGGTGCTGCGGGGGGCAGAGATCACGCTGGAGGCAGGGGAGACGCGCACGTTGAAGGCGATTGTGGGGACCCGTGGCTACGCGGAGGCGGAAAGCGAGGGGATCGACCTGGACGGGTTTGAGACGGAGCTGCGAGGGGCGTCCCCGAATCCGTTTGCCGAGCGGGCGACGGTGGAATACGTGCTGTCGGAGGCGGGGAAGGTGACGATTGAGGTGTACGACGTGCTGGGGCGGCGGGTGCAGACGCTGGTGGACGGGAAGAGGGAGTCGGGGGGGCATCGGGTCCGGTGGGACGGAACGAGCCGGCAGGGCGTGCCGGTGGGCAGTGGGGTATACTTCGTGCGGCTGCAGGCGGGGGAGAAGACGCAGACGAACAAGCTGGTGCGGGTGCGGTAGATCGGACTGCTGTTTCTCAAAAATCGGACTGGATGGGCCGAACGTTCAGGATGTCGGCTGGTATGGGATGCTGAGCGTATGCGTTTTTCACTTGCACATCCGGTGTCGTCGGTCTCCGCCGTCCGATGCAGGACGATCGGAACGATGCCCCGGAACCGTTGCGCGCAACTTTTCAATCAACCGAACCGATTTTTCGATGAGTGATCCAGGAATAAACGCACTAAGTGAGCAGGCAAACAAAAATGAAGAGGCCGCCTGTCCGGTGACGCTGGTCGTGAGCGGCAACATGGTGACCGGCCACATTGTCGGCAAAGGCACATTTGAGGCCGATACCACCCGCATGGTTGAGATGGCCCGTGAGCAGGCCGGATCGGAGAACGGTGCCATCGATGCAATGGACGATCTCATTTCGGCCATGATGGACGCCGTCGGAGAGGAGGATGCCGAGACGTTTGTCCACGTGTCGGTACAGGAAGTCATGACCGGTGCCGAAGCCATCAACCTTGGGGGGTCGGTGTTTCGGTTTCGGGCGAGCGAGATTGAAGGCTACACGATCGGGACCGTAGAAACGAAAGAAGCGTAGGAAGCGCCAATCGGCCCCTCGGGGACATTCTTGCCTAGGAGCGCTGAGCAGAACAGATCCGCGTAGGGAGATCGACGTATTTTGTTCGGAGGCGGTCGATGATGTACGGAAACCGGAGATTGGTTTCATTTCGGTCGTTGTCGGTACGGGTTTCTGTGACAACCGCCTCCGGAGGTCGCCGGAGGCGGTTGTCTTCCGTCCGATGTCTTCCGTCCGAGTGTTCGTGGGCGGTCCTCGATCGATCTGGAAAAGCGCCCCAGACGGGAGTTGACGAGCAGTTCGGGGACGGCTCCCCCCAACAAAGCCCCCTAGAAAAGCCGGGTCCGCACCGTGCGACAGGCGCCGGTCGGTCTGCCTACAGATCGAAGAGGAAATCGGCTGTAGGCTCCCCGTTGGGTCCAAGCGGTGCCAGACTGATGCGCCTCCGCTTTGCCTGAGCCGACGAGTGGCTGCTCAGGTAGCGAGTTCTCTAGGCGTTCGGCGGCTGTTGCGCGTCCACATCTATGCTGAGCACGGATTTCGACGAGCGAAGGTGCCGTCCCGCACACTTTAATGCTTGCACGTATAATACGGAATCCGTCCGGTGATGTCGGAATACGGAGGACGATACTTGGCCCCAATTCGGGTAACTCTCCGGTAGCGTGCCAACGTAAAGCGTTGAATGTTAAAACGTTATAGGAAGGAAAAACGAATCGCGCAGTGCGAACATTCTCCTTTCGAAGGCCGACATTCTGAAACGGAAACGGTATAGGGAGCCCGTCCGTGGAGGCGCGCCGAGAGAAAGCGGGTTATACCAAATCCGGCTAAAAAGTTCGGGTGTAGAGATGTGAAGGACGGGTGCAAGCACTTGGGCGTCACACACATACACACATACCCCCTCCACTTACATCCCCAACGAAGCTTGCGGAATTGGTATTACTCGTGGCGGCGGTGCACGATCGTGCGGAGCGTATCGGCAGCGTCGGAGGAAAGAGCAAGCCGCGGCAGGTCGTCGTCGAGGTGCCGAGGCGCCCGGTGTCCGCCGGCGTATCCGTTGAGCAGAGCCGCAGCGGGGGCGTCGACGAAGGCCTGTTCGTCGGGGTAGGGCGCCTGAGCCGCACGCAGGAGGACCGGATAATGCCGTAGGGCGTGCTTTTGGTGATTGGTTTCCGCCCGGTGAAACGACGGGTCGTCAATGATTTTGGTCGTGAGCTCAGTGTTCAGTTCGTCGGCGCGCGCTGCCCGCGATCGGCGGGCCTGCTCGTGCTGGGCGGGCGTGCAGGGAAAGAGTGCGGGTTGGTATTGACGGGTGAAGGGGGGGCGGATGGGATCGTGACGGGCCCAGAAGCAAAGAAGAAGGTCCGTGTAGGCCACTTGATCGGGGTCGTACTCGACGCGCAGCGTTTCAATGTGATCGCCGAGACGGTCGTACGTAGGGGCGGCGGTCGTACCGCCCGCGTATCCCACGCACGTACGGACCACGCCCTCTACGGCCCCGAAGTACGCGTCCGGTCCCCAAAAGCAGCCGAGCCCAAACAGGGCCGTCACGAGCTCCGTAGGGGCCGTCCGATCAAGAGGGGGACGTGGAACGGTCGTTTTCGGAGAAGAGGAAGTCACGGCAACGGTCAACTTGCGTCATCGAAACTGAGGGTAGCGGTGCGACCCTGATACTCGATCTCAAGTCCGTCGTCCACCTTTTGCACGGTCGCCACGGTCCGCTCCACGTCGAAATTTTGACGCTTGATGTGTGCGGTCACCGTCTCTTCAGCGACGGCCACGTGCTGCGGCTCATCGCCGATCTCCTCTGCCTGGTCGGCGACGTCGAAGAGGAGGGGAGCAATCTGGGCCACGTAGGTTGCGGCCATAAACTCAGGACTGGGCTCATCCATTTCGAGATCATCCATAAGACTTGCGAGTTAGATGAAAGAGCAGAGCAAATCCCCCCAACCTTGGGGGCAGATTGCGAATGAGAGGGGACGGCGGGCGTTCCCTGGCTGGGACCGGCTTGGATGTGGAGAGAGGCGTCCTACTACGGACTCCCCTAGCGGGAAGAACTGTCGGACGGTCTGCAGTCGACGACCGAAAAAAGTGTACGAATCCCGTGTGGTCTCTACGGGCTGCACCGAATAAGTGGACGTGCCGCAAAACCAACTATTGACATCCAGTAATCTATTATTTAATACTTGATTATGCATAGGCGGCTTTTTCACGAGAAAGCGGGAGAGTGGATCACTCTGAGGAGACGAAATTTCATTTATATATAAGTAAAAAAATGTAGTCTTATGCTTTCAGAATTGAGCGACGAGGCCGAGCACCATGCGGACCAGGAGAACTGGGGACAGTATCGGAATGTGCGATACGACACGGCCGAGTACGTACGGGAACAGGGCGACTGGAAGCGAGCGGGGTTCCTGTACCTGGAAGTGCTAATCTTTGACCTTCAAGGTGTTGCGGGGACTCCGGGAATGAATGGTTTCCATGAGGCATATCGGACCGCATCTCCGGCGGTCGTGAAGAAGCTCACGCGGTTTGCGCTTGAGTACGAGCTCAGCGAACCGGAAATAAAGACCGTCTACGACCGAGTCGCCGAGCAGACCTGGATGGACCGATTTCCGCGTTCACGGGAAGAGGTCTGGGAGGCAATTCGAGACGAAATCCAGGCGCAGAGAGATGCAATTCGACTCACGGAGAAGGTGGAGGCATTAGACGACAATCAGCTGCTCTCGACGGAGGAGGCCCAGGCCTTTGTCAGTGCCAAAAATGAATACGAGCTGATTCATCGCGTGGAGACCATCTTGAAGAACGAGGACCCGGAAAACATTCCCCCGGAGAAGAGCAAGCGAGCGGAAATGTATCTTGCTGCTCTTGAGCCGGAGTCGTTGGGCAGTCGTTCAAAAGCGAAGGTGTACCGGCGAGGAGGAGAAATAATGCTGTCGCGGGGAGGCGAGCGGAAGGCCCTTGAGTACTTTGAACGGGCGCTTCAGGCCATGGATCGCGATGAGCGTGGCGAGGTGAAGCGCATGGTTGAACAGCTACGTCCGAAGGTAGCGGTCGAGGCGTAGCTGGGTAGCGAGAACGCGAACGGCGTCGACTGAATGAGGGACGCCGAAAGATTGTATTCCAAAGTGGAGGGCAAAAAAGTGGGCAGAGCAGGCGCCATTAGGCGCGTATCCACTTCGAAAAGACGAAGGAGGAAGAGGGGGAAGTTGGCATACAATTTGATTGAAAAACAAGGTGGAAAATTAAAGTTCAAAACACATTTTCAATTACGTATTATGTCGACTGATCTTCTCGTGGCTGCGGTTCTCGCACTCGGATGGAGCGGAACGTTGTTTCTGATTGCTATACTTTCGAATAGGGGGCTTCTTCCGGGAAGGTCATTCCGACGGCTCATGCGTCGCTCCCGGGATGAAGTAGAAGCTGAGATCGGAGCGGCGGAGTTGGACGTTCGCACGAGACCGGAACAGCGCTTTTCGTCGGATGGAACCGCTTCCGAATACGTCGACTCCGAGGTTCAGGGGACATCGCACAGGACTTCTGTTGACACCCCGTATGCGGAAGCCTCGGTCATGGTACTGACGCCTGGAGGCAAGGAGAAGCGGCGTTGCTCAGTCTATCTCAATTAGGACTGCGGTTTCGGGGAGACGAACTGCCCGGGGTTCTGGTTGGGTTGGATGCGGTGCAGGCGGATACGTTTGTTCTTTGTGCGGGGACAGAAAAGGCATTGGCGGGGGAGATTTTTCACCAAGGATCCGCTCCTCTCTTATTTCTACCGGTGGGGGGAGCGTACCGATTCGTGAATATGTGTCCCCGATGTGATCACAATCTCATTACGGGGCCTCACAGTCTTAATATGATACCAAAAATTTGAAAATTAAGAGGTTGTGGGGAGTATAATTTGGAGAGTCCTGCTGATCTCGGCCGGCGATAACCAGACATCGTGATTCGGAAATGGTATAGGGGGAACGTTGGATCCATGCGCAACGCCTGCTAGCTTCGCTCCAGCACAAAGACGCGCGGATACAGGCCGCCGGTTTCGATGACGCGGACGTGGCGTACCACAAACGCGTCGGTCTCTTGAACGGCCTTATTGAAGGGGGCCTGTCGCAGCACGAGCATCACTACCCGTCCCTTAGCGCGAAGCACCTCCCGTAGCTGGGCAAGGACGCGTCGGTAGAACGGGTGGAAGTCCATACTGCTGGCGAGGCGCACGCCGAAGGGAGGATTGGTGACGACGAGATCGGCGGTGTCCGAACCAACGGTCTCTGCGAGGTACCACACGTCGTCCTCGTAGAAGGTGACGCGGTCGGTCATGTCCTGAGCATCTGCGTTCTGTCGGGCCCCGTCGAGCGTGTCGTCGTTCCAGTCGTTGCCGAGGAGGTGCGCATCCGGCCACAGCGCGCCGGCCTCCCAGAGGATGGTGCCGGAGCCGCAAAAGGGATCGAGAACGGTGTCGGGGGCAGTGTCGAGATGGGCAAGGCGTACGAGGGCGTAGCCGACGTTCGGCTTGAGCGCAGCCCGGGGCTGGAAGAGCCGGGCTTGGCGACGGCTCAGGGCCTCTTCGGTGTGTTGCACGCTTACGAGACAGCGGGCGTCGTGGACGTCGACCCGCACCTCAACGTCATAGTCCTCCAGGTCTACGATAGCGTCGTAGTGGGCGTCGAGCCCCCCGCCGGCCACCCGCTGCACATCCACGCTGGTAAAGTCGTGCTCGCCCTGCCGCACGGTGGTAGCGCGGAAGGTGTCGGCCTCCTTCATGGCCGCCACGTCGAGCGATTCGATTGTCGTGCGGATCGTGCGGAGGGCCGTTTCGGCGTCGTCGGGGAGCGAGAAGGTGTAGAGCGGAGCAAGGACGTGGTGAACCGACCGCATGGCGTACGCGATGTCCAGGGCGGCGTCCGGAGGGGCTTCCACCTCCACCAGGGCGTAACTCTGGAGGTCCAGCGGTGCGTCGTTCGTATCGTGCAGCGAGATGCCGGCCCGAGCGGCGCGCTCGCGGTACTCACGAACCACCACGTCTTCCAGTCCCATGTTGGTCGTAAAGAGAAGCGGCGTGTGGTCGGGCGAGCGGAGGGAGGTGACGGAAGCGCGCATGGACACCACGAATCAATCTGTAGAACGCAAACGGACGCTCACTCCAACCCTGTTCGGGGGCTGCGGTTCGGTTGAAGAGTGGGGGGATGGATAGGGGGAAACAGCCCCCAATCCACCCTGCCATCGTGATGCGGAAGCAGGGCGGCAGGGCCTTGTCCTTGTCGGCTGAATTCCGTATCACGCTGTGCTCTAAATGTTGTCCCGAGTTCCCCACAGAGCAAGATGCAGTTGCTGTCGGGGAACGGACGAACCGACCTCTGCATCCCGGGTCGGGCAGGGGGCATTGCGGCCAGCTCTCGTCGGGCCGAGTTGGCCGATTTCATTCGGACGGAATGAGGGGGTGGGAACTTGATTTGGGATCGGAAAGTTGAGCCCCCTCACAACCGCCTGCGCCCGCCCCGTATACGCCTTGTCAGAAAGCGGCTCGGCCGTGTGGGGCGGAGGCGCGCAGACGAATCGAGGAGCGTGGGAGCAGTGCATTCGACGCGACGTCGTGCCGGCAAACCATGCCGGGACGACCAACGGGGGATCTGCAGCGCTTCGTTTCTCTGTCGTCGTACGAATCAGTGTGTTGCATGTCTATCCAACGCTGGAGCTGGCTGATTGTCGGCATCCTTGGCCTTGCCCTGGCCGCCGGTCTCGTGATCGTTCGTCCGTTCGGAACGTCGTCGGCCTCCCAGGTGGATCGGTCGGCGGAGAAGCCCGGGAAGGCCCCTGCCTTTGTGCTCGACACGGTGTCGGGGGACACGTTTCGTCTTCGGTACCATAGCGGGAAGGTGGTCGTGCTCAACTTCTGGGCCACCTGGTGTCCGCCGTGCCGCCGGGAAATTCCGGACTTCGTGTCGCTGCAGCGCGAACTGGGCGACGAGGGCCTCCAGTTTGTGGGCGTGGCCCTGGAGCGAGAGGCGGGACCCGATGAGGTACGGGCCTTTGCCGACGAAATGAACATCAACTATCCGGTGGGGATGGGCGACGGGGCCATCGCAAAGAAATACGGTGGGGTGCGCG
>CAYOWD010000030.1:17269-22819 GCA_964407535.1 uncultured Salinivenus sp.
GGTCATTCAGGGGTTGGCGACGGACGACCGGATCCGACCGGTGCTGGAGCCGCTGTTGGCTGAGTCGTCGTGAACGTGGGGGGGATGCCGGGATTCGGGGCTCTGCAGGAGCAGCTTCGGGAAGAAGGAAGAAGGGGGACAGTTCGTTGGGCTTGCCGTCGATGAGAAAGGGGAGGCGGCCGTTCGTGAAACGGGACGGAGTCAACTTTTCTCAGATTGCGAACCCGGCCCTCGTAAGCCGATCCTTCCCGGGCGAGACCGTGCCGCGAACGCCTCTGTTTGACAAACAGGACCGCCTCCGGTCCAAACGCGGCGGCGGCGTTCTGACAGGGAACTCTTGACGATGCCCTGGAAGACGCTGATGGAGGGGACCGCCGGCGGAGAACAACACGGGCGAACGGAGAGTCCCAGCGAACGTGCAAGATGACCCGCGTCATTCCGTTTCCGACGTGCCCATCGTCCTCACGGATCGGTATGTTTACGTCTGCTCGGCTGGTTCTTGCGACCGTGTTGATTGCAGGCGGACTGTGGGTGGGATACCGGGCGTGGTTGGGGCCCGCCGGTGAGGTGCACGGCGGCACGCTGCACGTCCACTCGATTACAGCGTCCGTTGCCATCGCGGGCCGTACGGTATCGGTGTGGCTGCCGCCCGGCTACGATCCCCTGCGGACGGACGGGTATCCGGTGCTGTACGTGCAGGACGGACAGCAGCTCTTTCGCCCCCGCGACGACGAGGGCATGGACTGGCAGGTCGACGAGACCCTCTCTCCCCTCATTGAAGAAGATTCCCTCCCGCCCCTCATCGTGGTGGGTCTCCACAGCACCGATCAGCGCCTGCGCGAATACCTTCCCACCACGCCGTTTTATCTGCAGCCCGACTCCCTGTGGCGCCCGCTTCGGCGGCAACAGGGCCGCCCGCTGGGCGACGAATACATGCAGTACCTTTACGAGGACGTGCTTCCGTTCGTCCATGAGCGCTACCACGTCACGTCCGACCCGTCGAGCATGTTTATCGCGGGCGCCGACGTGGGCGGGCTGTTCGCCCTGTATGCCGCGGCGAAGATGCCGTTTGCGTTTGGGGGCGCGGCGGCCTTTGCGCCCGATTGGACCCCCGGTCGGACCGCAACCGACACGGCCTTTGTCACGGCGTTTCGCGACTACTGGGCCGGACAGTGGGAGGCCCTCCGGTCGGCTCGTCTCTACGTCGATCATCCCGCCGACGCCTCTGGGCGCACATTTGCCCGCCACCGGAAGATCCTCGGGGCGTTCCTCCGCGCGCGCAACTTCCCTCGGACGCAGTGGCAATTTCGCCGTGTCGATGGGAGGGCCGGTCGAGCAGGGGCGCCGGGAGACCGCGTCGAGGCAGCCGTCCGGTTTTTGCTGGATGCCCCGCGGGGCCCCTCCGATCAGTTTTTCGTGCCGCCCGCACTGGAGAACTGATGCCAACGCCGCAGCCGAACTCTTGAGGCAGCTCCGTTGGGGTTTGTGAGCTTATGGGCCCCAGGCACATACCCCGACAGTAGTTGGGCTACTGCCCACATATCCCCCCCCCTCCCCCTAACGGAGCCTGCGGAGTTGGTATAACGTCGGTTTTCTTTTGCTTTTGTTTAAATCTTTAATAAGGAACAAGAAAAAATTAAGGCAGATTAATGAAGCAAGTCCCACCGGTCTCGTCGTTGCTGTTCTGGGTCCCTTCTGGTTAGCTCGTTTTGTTGTAATGCCCCATTCGTCTTCAAACGATGCTCTCCCATACGCCTCCTTTTTGGCGTTGGACCAATGCAAGAAAGCAATCACCGTGACCGTAGCTGTGGCGGCGGTTGTTGCCTCAGGACTTGTCTCGGCATCGGCTCAAATCGGCGGGGGAACAGGATGGCCCGTTCACAATGTGCTGCATCCCATCTTGGGATTATTCCTCGGTCCCGTGTACGGCCCGGCAAGTGCGGTCGTCGGAACGGGGGGGTTAACGGTCCTCTACTCTTATACAGCCGTAAACGGATGGGCTCCCCTCACAGCAGGCGTATCGTCGCTTGTGTGCGCTTTGCTCGTGCGGGAGGATCGCAGAGCGACCCTGCTGTGGGGCGGGGGAGTTGCAATCGCCTGCGTGGGTGTTGCCATGGGAGAAGGCGCCGGAGTGGGGACAGGCGGTATGAGACATATGGTGCTGCCGATGCTTTTGGGGCTGGGGCTTGCAGCCCTTCCGCCGGTTCGATCCTGGTGTCGTCGCCACCTTTCGTCAGCAGGGCGATCCTGGAGGACGGCGGCGGCCTTATACGGGGTCTGCTTCATGGGAGCGGCCGCCGGGGGCCTTTCACTCTGGGGTCTCGCTCTCGTGGGCGGAGCAGTGTCCGGGGGAATGAGGGAATCCCTGTTGTCTGTTGTGGTCATTCAGGTGGGCGGGCCGTTTGTGAGCATGCTTCTGGGCATGATCCTGTGGCCCATGTTTCAAGGGCAGTTGTTCTCGGTGGCCAATCAGCTTCGGTACGGCCTCCCCCTGTTTATTCTCGTGACCGTTCTCCTTGTGGGACAACTGTTTGTGGACCAGGCATATCGGGCCAGTCGGAAGAAGGCGACGGAACGGTTGCACGAGCAAAGCCGGGTGGTAGCTCGGGCCCTCGACCGGACGCTGCGGCGGATCCCGGATGCGCTTCATGCTACGGCTCGTGCAGAGGTCCCGGTGCCGGCGACGGCATCGGTTCAGACGGTTGAATACGTCGGAGAAGGCGAGGCGGGGTCGTTGTCGGCAGGGGTGCGCTCTCTGGTCCACCGGACGCGACAGGCCGCTCGGCCGCAGCGGGCCTTTCTGAAGACAACGACGGCCCCGATCGGGATGGCTGTGCCGCTGAGGGGAGACAGTACGGCGGCGCGGGCGCCTGAGAACGTGGAGCGCATTGCGGTTGCCCGCCTCGGGACAACGAGGCTACGGGAGATCTGGGGACCCATTCAGGGCCAGTTGTACCTCGTGGATCGGCATCACCGGCCGGTTGGGGGAGAGGGAACGTCGGCATCGGGCACGACCGATCCGGTCCCGCTCGTCGAGGCGCTGCTGGCGGCGCCCGATTCAACGGCCGAGGCTGAGCAGGGCCTGTATGGGGCCAACGTGATCGGGGCCGCCACACCGCTGAGCGGACTGGCCGGATACGTGGTGGTCGAGCAAGAGCAGGAGGCGGCCTACCGTCACCTGTTCAGCATGCTGCTCACGATTGTGTGTATCAGTCTCCTGGCCTGTGCCGGGGCACTGAGCGTGGGCATCTATGTGTCGGCCCGAATAATCACGCCCCTCGATCGGATCATTGAGGCCGCACGACAGGTGGGCGAGGGCGACTTCTCGGTGCGGGTGACCGTCGATCAGGAAAACGAGCTCGGCGAACTGGCGGAGGCGTTCAATACGATGACGGGGGACCTGTCGGCGTCGATTCGGCATCTGCGAGAGAATGAGGAGCGGCTCCGCATTGCCCTCGATGCCGCCCAGATGGGGACCTGGAACTGGACCGCGGCTTCGGAGACGCTGCGCTGGTCGCCGCAGACGTATGTTCTTCTCGGGGTGGACCCCGCCCGGACGGAGCGGCTGTATGAGGCGTTTCTCGCATGCGTGCATCCGGCCGACCGGAGCCGCGTCGTTGAGCAGATCCGGGCGGTGCTCCGGAACCAGACGAGTTTTGCCATTGAACATCGTCTTCAGTCGGAGGACGGAGCGGTGCGTTGGGTGCGCCTGCAGGGGCAGGTCTATCGCAAAGGCACGTGCGTACAGCGGGTGAGCGGGGTCCTGATGGACATCACGTCTCAAAAGAACGCCGAACAGGAGCTGATGGCCGCGAAGGAGGAGGCCGAAGAGATGAGTCGCCTCAAATCCGCCTTTTTGGCCAATGTGAGTCATGAGATCCGGACGCCGCTCACTGCGATTATTGGCTATGCGGACATGCTCGAGGACGAGGTTTCCTCAGCGCATCAGGACGGGGTGGAAAAGATCTTACAGAGCAGCCGCCGACTCAAGCGAACGCTCAATTCTGTGCTGGATCTCTCGCGGATTGAGGCCGGGGAGTTTACGCTCGACTGTTGTCGCGTCGACGTGGCGGAGGAGGTTCATCGGCAAGCCAATCTGTTCCGCCCCATGGCCGAGCGCGAGGGACTTGACTTGATCGTAGACGTGCCCGACGAACTGGTAGAGGCGAAGCTCGATCCCAATTGCCTCGACCGCATTCTAACGAACTTGCTTACCAACGCCATCAAGTTTACGGAAACGGGGTACGTGGTCGTACGCGTTCGAGCAACGGGCCGCACCGTCACGCTTCAGGTTATCGACAGCGGCATCGGGATTAGCGAGGAGTTTCGGTCGGAACTGTTTGATGCCTTCCGACAGGAAAGCAGGGGACTCCAGCGCGAGCACGACGGCACGGGGCTCGGACTCTCAATCACGAAGGAGATGGTGGAGCTGATGGAGGGACAGATCGAGGTGGAGAGTGAAAAAGGGGAAGGCACGACCGTTACGGTACGGTTGCCCGATCACGTGTCGGAGGAAACAAAGCCGGTGCCCCAGGTAGACGCAAAACGAAATGCTCGGCTCGGGAAGTAGGAGGTGGACCGGCGACAGTTCCCTCGGTAACTGTCTGACATCGGTGCACTGGAATAGATTGTCGGTTTCCGAGACGCAAGTCCCCCTGGAATTCCGATATTTTCAGTTAAGGTTCGTATCCTGATCGGATTAGGAAACACCGTCTTTGTGGACCGTTATCGCTAGTGTCCGGCTGGAGATGTTGAGCGTCGGAATGTAAACGCTGAACTGAATCCCGTCTCCGACAGCCAGAATTTCATAGATCCGTCAGCGCTCCCCCGGCATGGAGAGCGGGACGTATCTTCGATTCGTTCAACGAAGGACTCAGGTTTGTTCGATCCCATGAACGTAATGCTTGTGACGCTCCTGCTCAGTATCCTCCAACAACGTTCTGACTTTGAGGTCGCCGCTCCTCATGGCGTGGGGCTCGAATGGATGGTACTGGCCTCCATCATTATCCCAGCCATCGTGTTTAGCGTAATTGTCTACCTGGGGCGTGACCAGACCGCGTAGTACACAGTTGGGCGGCGAGGAGAAGCGAGAATGGGTCCCTCGGCGGCTCCAGTTGCCTATTTCCATCCCCGTACGGGCACGTGCGATCTCCACTCCCCGTTTCTGACGAACGGGGTCGGAAGGGAGGACACGTTCCGGCTATACTTACGACGATGCACCGGCACGGATCGTCATCACGTTTGCGTACGATGACCTGATACCAAATCCGTTTACAAAGTTCGGGGTTGCAGATGTCTCAGTAGGGCCGCAAGCATATGGGCCTCACTCACATACTGCAGTATCAACGCTAATTTTGTGTACGGACGGGAGGAGAAGAACCGTTCTCCGTTGCCGGCAACAAACGGTTCGTATTGCACCCCGAGGGCACTTCCTCGTTTCCACTCAGGGCGCGTAATGCACCCCGGGAGCACTTCTTCTGCCGACAGCAGTCGGCATCAGGGCGCGTATTGCGTGAGGCCGCCTGTGCTTCGCAGAGGCTGCCTGTGCTT
>CAYOWD010000031.1:0-22532 GCA_964407535.1 uncultured Salinivenus sp.
CATACCTACACACCTACTCACTTACATACCCGAATCCTTCAACCGGATTCGGTATGACGGGAACACTCCGGTGCAATTTCGGACGTCTCCAACTCCTCTTCGCCAAAGAACCGGATCTCGCCGTCCTCGTCCACGATCCATACCGCCTCCGCCCCAATCTCTCGGTAGAGCATTCGCTTTTCTTGCATCTCCGCCTCGGTGTTCGGCTCGCTCATCACCTCCACACACACCTCCGGCGCGAGCGTTGAGGGATCTCCCGTTCGGTCCATTTCCGCTCCCGCTCCGGACGCATCCACACGATGTCCGCCACCTTCACTCCCTGCACACGTCCGCTCCCCCCGACGCCGCATTATCCGCCCGCCGCCCAGGCCGGGAGGGTGCCGATCTCGACGCCGAAAACAAGCCCCATCAGCGCGTAGGCCATGCCCGTCACGACGACGATAAACACGAGGTTCAGCCATACGCCGGCCCTGCTCATCTTCGGGATAGTTAGCAACTCGCTTCCGTAGACAATGGCATTCGGCGGGGTCGCCACCGGAAGCATGAAGGCACAGCTTGCCCCGAGGGCCGCCGGCACGGCGAAGAGAAACGGATTTTCCCCGAACTCAACGGCCACGGCCCCCAAAATGGGCAGGAAGGCTGCCGTCGTGGCCGTATTGCTCGTGATTTCGGTAAGCAGAACAATGAGGGCCACCGTACTCACCAGCACCAGCGGAATGGGCCATTCACTGAGCGTGTGCACGCCCTGACCGATCCACTGGGCCAGTCCGGTGTCGCTGATCGCGGAGGCCAGACTCAGCCCTCCGCCGAACAGGAGCAGGACGCCCCACGGCAGCTCCTCCGCATCGTCCCAGGTGAGCAGCGCTCGCTTCGCCGTGCCAGCCGGAATCACGAAGAGCACCATGCCCCCCGCAATGGCAATGCCCGCATCCGATATTTCCGGAACGACGTTGCTGAGCAGGGGCCGCCCGATCCAGAGCAGCGCGGTGAGGCCAAAGACGGCAGCCACCCGTGTCTCCGCCGTGCTGATCGGTCCCATTTCCCGACGCTCCTGATCGATCACCGCCCGACCGCCCGGCAGTTCAGCCATCCGAATCGGATAGAGGCTCGTCAATCCCAGGTAGACCAGGGGCAACCCAACGGCCACCACCGGCAGCCCGACGCCCATCCACTGCGCAAAGCCGACGCTGACCCCGTAGTTCTCGGAGAAAAATCCTGCGAGGAGCGCATTCGGCGGCGTGCCAATGAGCGTACCGATGCCACCGATATTGCATCCGTAGGCGATGCTCAAGAGAAGGACCATCCCAAAGTGGGGCGGCATCGCCCGGCCCTTCTCCTCCAGCCGGTGCTTCGTGAAGTCGATGATCGACAAGCCGATGGGAAGCATCATCAGGGCCGTTGCCGTATTGCTCACCCACATGCTCAAAAAGGCGGACGCCAGAAGAAAACCACCGACAATTGCGGAGGGATCCGTCCCCATCGTGTCCACGATTCCCAGGGCGATGCGCCGGTGCAGCTGCCAGACCTGCATGGCCTGTGCGATGATGAACCCCCCCAGGAACAGAAAAATAAGCGGGTTCGCATACGGGGCCGCCGCATCGCCAATCTCCGCGATGCCCAGTACGGGGAAGAGGACCAGGGGAAGCAGTGCCGTTGCGGGAATCGGAAGTGCTTCCGAAATCCACCACATAGACATGAGTCCTGCAACCGCTGCCGTCCGCCACCCGGCCGGCGAAAGTCCGTCCGGACTCGGCGTTAACAGCAGCACCGCCCCCAGAAGAATCCCGGCTGCAAATCCCGTCCACCGTCGCGCTTCTGCATTATCCATGACTTTGGGCACATGATTTTCCAACATCTACGCCTGGCCATCGTCGGACTGCCCCGACACGTACCGATCGGAAAGGCCCCTTTTTCTTCTTCTCTTCCGTCACTCAACCTGATTGAAAAAGATCCGGCACCGTGACAGCGCCCTCGAACGCCTCGTTCACAAACGGACGGATCGATTCGAGCCCTCCTTAGACGGACCGCCAAAAACCAGGAAGTCCCCAGGACAAGACACAAACACGCTTCGGGATCTGGAACTGTTCATCGTACCGATCCGCTCGTAACAGAACGGTCCTTCACATATCCAATGTACAATCCCCTCCCGTCGGGAATGAGCGGCTCCTCCCAGTAGCCAGATATACCGCTCTGATCATTCTGTCTTGACCCAACCCCCAGAATCAATTACGTCGACCAACGGTTTGCGGGAAAGCGTCCTGATTCGACTCTTCCTGCGTGGTCCCCTCCGGAGCGAGGACGCTCGACTCTCTCGTTCTCCGGACCGAAAGCATTTCCTTTCGTTCTGTATTCGTTTCCTCAAGGCAATCCCTCCATCTGATGCCACAGATGCTGCCGCTCCGTGCCCGTTCTCTCTCCCTGCTCCTGGGCACCATTCTGCTGCTAATCGCTTCCCCGGTCCACGGACAGAACGACCTGTCGCCCAGTCAGAAACAGAAGCTCGGGCTTCGACTGCAGCCGGTCGTCGAGGCCGCCGCGTCGCCCAAGGATAGCAATGGATCGTCCGCCCCCATCGCGGCGGAGCCGTTTCGGGACGGCGACGCCACGACAAAGGCGGAGACGGCTCCGACCTACGCCGTCTTCGTGCATACCGGCGACCCGGGAGCGGTCGAAAGAACCGGCGCGGCGGTCGACAGCCGATTCGACGGGTTCGTGACCGCCCGGGCCACAGCTGAACAGCTCCGGGCAATTGCCCGGCTGGACGCAGTCGAGCAGGTCCGGGCCAGCGACCGGGCCCAGCTCCACAACGACGCGGCCGCTGCGTTTGTGGGCGCACGGGCCGTAAACGAGGGCATGGTGAACGGCACCACGTATACCGGCGACGGCGTGCTGGCCTGCGTCATCGACAGTGGAATTGACTACGACCACCCCGACTTCGAGGACGAAAACGGCAACAGCCGCATCGTCTCAATCTGGGACCAGACGGTCGATACCGACGGGCAGACCCCCCGTACCCGACACCCGGCCCTCTTTGAGGGAGCCGAATCGCTCAATTACGGCACCGAGTACCATACGGCCGAAATTGAGAGGGGAGGGCTCCCCACCCAAGACACCACTGGGCACGGCACCCACGTGGCCGGCACGGTGGGGGCAAGCGGCCATGCCGAACCGGCAGGCACGCACACCGGCGTGGCCCCCGGCGTGAACTACGTCATCGTAAAGCCTCGCTCCGACGACCAGCCGCGATCGACGGATGCCCTCAATGGACTCCGCTTTTGCGACAAGGTGGCCCGTGATAAAGGCGTCCCGCTGGTGGTCAACAAGAGTCTGGGGACCCACGACGGCCCCCACGACGGCACCTCCGAATGGGCCTCCGGAATCGACGAGATTGTAGAAAATGGGAGTGCATCCGGACGAGCGGTCGTCGTCTCCGCGGGCAATGAAGGCGATAAAGAGATTCATACCTCCACCTCGATCGCCGGGAGGACGAGCGAGACCATCCGCCTCAACGTGCCCGATTATACCGCAAAGACCGGAAGCGAGAACGACACCTTCGTTTCTCAGATCTGGTTTGAGGGGAATCCCGATGCAACGGCCACGGTCACAACGCCAAACGGGGCAACCGTCACTGCGGCTGCCGGGACGACAAACGCCCGCTCCACCCCTCGGGATGGATACATCGCGGTCCGGAATGCGGTGCATGCGGGCAACGGGCATCGATTTGTGGAGGTCGTGGCCACCGATCCGACCTCCTTTAACATCCCCACGAGTGGCCCCTGGACGGTGGAGCTGCAAAACGACTCCTCGTCTGCGGTCGCTGCAGACGGATGGATTACCGATCATACAATTGGGGTGGCCTCGGAAACCATTACGTACGCGAACGGAGATACGCAGTCCACGGTGAGCATTCCCGGTACGGCCACCCATGCCATTACCGTCGGCTCCTTCATGCACCGCTGGCGGTGGCACGGGGCGGACAATCGCCGTCATCGCCGGCCCACTGGAACCAATCGAAGCCGAGACATTTCTCTGTTCAGCAGCAAGGGGCCGCGGCGCGGCGACGCTGCGGACCTCCAAAAGCCGGAGATTACCGCCCCCGGTCAGAATGTAGTCTCCTCGTCCTCCCAACACGACGCGCTTGTTTCTCGGAGCAATCTCCTGCCGAGCGGCATGCACGTAAGCAGGCAGGGAACCAGCACATCGGCCCCGGTGGTCGCCGGCGCCGTGGCCCTGCTTTTGGAAAAGGATCCGACCCTCACGGCGAGCGGGATTAAAACCCTCCTGACCGAAACGGCCGACGAGGACGCTTTCACCGGATCGACCCCGAATGCGACGTGGGGACACGGGCGGCTGAACGTGCTGGACGCCATGACGACACTCGTTAACGACGCCGGCTCGGCAACCCATGACGTTGTGGCGTATGATTCTCATCCGGACAGCACGTACGAACAGGCCGTTCAATTGGGCGGTCGTGGAGACGACGCACACGCCATCCGGTTTACCCCCTCGAATGACGGTCGTCTGTCCGGGGCATATATTCACCTGTCCCACCCGCCCGCAAAAAATCTTACTGGCCCCGTTGCGGTCGCGATCTACGACGACAACGGCGGCGTGCCCGGCACCCAGATTGGAGCCACCGTCTCCATCCCCCCCCACCGGCTCCGTCCCGGCACGTGGAGCTTCCAAACTCTCCTCGGAACGAACACTCGGCTTTCCGCGGGGGAGACGTACTACCTCGTGTACAAGCCTGAAAACGCAGACGACGACCTTCGCGTGATGGCGGAAAAATACGACGGCTCCGGACACTCACTGGGACGCTCCTCGGAGACATGGACCGAAAAACCCGGCATAGACCTCCTCGTGCGCCCGGTCGTA
Organism: uncultured Salinivenus sp.; assembly: GCA_964407535.1. GTDB lineage: Bacteria > Bacteroidota > Rhodothermia > Rhodothermales > Salinibacteraceae > Salinibacter. The sequence continues at coordinate 4,876 of CAYOWD010000031.1, forward strand.
AGCAGTTTGTCCGGCGTGGCGTCGTTTGCCGCCCCCCTCACCCCTTCCGTCGTCACGGCGTCGACCCCCGACACGTCGTCGATCGTCCTCGACTGGGAGGCGGTTGGTAGTGAGAAGCTAGACGCGTACCGCATCTACCGAGATACAAAGCCCATCCACGGAGACTCATCGACCCGTACGCCGCTCGCAACGATCGGCCCCGAAACGACGAGCTACACCGACACGGACGTGACGGCGGGCACGACGTACTACTACCGGCTTACGGGTTCCTACCAGATCGCAGGCGTGGACGATAGTGAAACGGAAAGCGGCTTCTCGGCCGAAAGAGCTGTGTTTCTTTACCCGGAGACCGTCTCCACCCGGGTGACCCGTTCCTTCGAAACGGCCTCTACCTCCTCGGACTACCGGCTCGTGGCCCTGCCCGGCGCCGTGGACCGCCCCCTTTCCGAGACAATTCGTGGAGCCGCCGGCACCCGGTGGCAGGCCTACCGCGAAAGCAGCACCGGCCTCGTCCGATTCGACGACTCGACGGCGTTTTCTTTCACTCCGGGCACCGGATTCTGGCTCACCGCCACTGAGCCCTGGACGGTTCAGGAGGACTTCTCCACCGTTGCGCTTCAGGAGGGGCAGGCTGCGACCATTCCCGTGCGGGAAGGATGGAATATCATCTCAAATCCCCTGGACAAGGATGTGTCCTGGACGGCCGTCGATTCGACCACGTCGGGAGCGCTGCAGCCGCTCTGGGGCTTCGACGGCAGCTTTTCGAAGGCGTCCACGTTCCAGTCGGCAAAGAACGGGGAAGCGTATTACTTTTTCAACGACGATGCGGACCGAGAGTCGCTGGTCATTCCGTACCCGACTGCGCCCGTCCGGAAGCCGCTCGCCACCAAACAGACGCAAGCGAGCAATTCCTCTCTCGTCACGATTCGTGCCCAACCGGCCAAGGCGAACGTTTCGTCAACGGTACAGATTGGGCTCGGCACGGATCGAACGTCTTCTTCTGCCGCCCCCGTCGTTGCGCCCCCGGGCCGGTTCGAGCCCGTTCGCCTCCGTCTTACGGCCTCCGCCGACACGGACGTACTGGGACGTACGTCGTCCCTCATGCAAGACCGTCGCCGCCTTGAGAACGGGGGCGCGACGTTTCCGCTTCGGGTACGACGTCAAGGGGAGGGTCCCGTCCACATTACTGTTGACAACCTCGACGCCCTTGACACGGAGCGCGCGGTCCTTGTCCGCCCCTCGACCGGCGATGTCTACAATCTCAGGCGGGCGCCTTCCCTCACAATCACTCCAAAGAACGCCGCTGAACGCCTAAAGATCGCCGTTGGAACGGAGCAATACATCCAGGAAGAACAAACGTCCACGCGTCCCAACGAAATCACCCTCACGGCGTATCCGAATCCGATCGCCACGACCGGCACCCTTGCCTACACGCTCCCCAAAGCATCGACGGTGCGTCTCACGCTGTACGACGTCATGGGACGCCGGGTCGCCCTCCTCGCATCCGGGCCCACCAACGCCGGGCGACATCGCGTCTCCCTGGACGCCGACCAATTCTCAAGCGGACTCTACTTTGGACGACTTCAAACCGACGGCACAACGAAGACGCAGAAAATCATGATTGTCCGCTAATATAGCCTCGTTCTTCAGAGAATGGCACTGCGCGTCCATCCGGGAGTCCCTCTGCCCCCCAGACGCAATTGCGTAGCCCGATGCCACCGCTCTTCGTCCTCCACTTCTCCCCTCCTGCAATCCCCCCTATGCACTCCTTTCCCCTCGCCGCTGTAGACGTTCGCCGACTCGCTATGCCCCCGTTCCTGCGCACCGTTCTCCTCGCAACGATGTGTATCACATTCGGCGCCGTTGGGGGAGGCTGCGACGGAAGCAGCATCGAAGGCGACACCCAGCCTCCCCCCGCTCCCGTCAACCTGGCGGGCACCTCGCAGGACGCTGCGGTCGCCCTCTCGTGGCCTGCGGTTAACGCTGACGACCTGAGCGGCTACAACGTCTACCGGGACACCGCCCCAATCGACGAGCCCTCCGGACTGAATCCGCACAACGAGTCGCCGGTGTCGGAGACCGCCTACACGGATGGCGATGCCAACAACGGAACCTCCTACTACTACGTGGTCACGGCCGTTGACGAGGCCGGAAATGAGAGCGCCCCGTCCGATTCGATCAAAAAAACGCCGTTTGCCGCCCCGCCCGATCATCCCGAAACGTCCTCCGCCGACCAAGCCCTGGGAACCGCCCCCTAACGCTGAGGACAAGCGCTCCGCATCAATCGAGTCGATCGGGGCACCCCGGCGCAATCTCGGAGGCCTCCAACTCCTCCTCGCCAAAGAATCGGATCTGGCCGCTCTCGTCCACGATCCACACCTCCTCGGCCCCGATCTCCCGGTAGAGCGCCCGCTTTTCCTGCATCTCCGCCTCCGTATTCGACGCGCTCATCACCTCCACGCAGAGCTCCGGCGCAAGCGTGGACGGATCGCCCGTCGCCTCCATCTCTCGCTTCCGCACCCGGCTCATCCACACCACGTCCGGGGCCTTTACCCCCTTCGGGGTCGCCAGTGCATACTCGACGGAAATATGCCCCTCCGGAGCATATTCCTGTAGTAGTAAAAAGAGCTGCGTCTGACGGTCGGAGTGACGATTTTTGTTCGGACTCAAGACGAGCTGGCCGCGTTCGTTCGTTTCCACTTTGTAGGGAAGATCTTGGAGCGCTGGATCGCGCACAATGTCGTGCCACCGCTCCTGTTGCTCGGTCAACGTCGTCGGCATAACGAAACGCTCTCAGAAAGCGGACAGGTTGAAGACAAGATGTAAAACGCCCCGCCCCCACCGACTGTTCACCGGAACGCCGCCCTTTCGACCGACCCACCGTCCCCCCTACACACTGTTCCACTTTCAAACCTTCCCCCCTTCAATCCCTGATCCCTACCGGCGTCACCGCTTCATTGCTAGCGTCACGCCGTCGGCCAGCGGAAGCACGCTGAGGTCCACCCGGTCGTCGTCGTGGATCTTCTCGTTGAGGTCCTGAATGGCACGGACACTGTCGTCCTCGGACGGTTCCCCGGTGACGCGTCCCCCGCGGAAGACGTTGTCCAGGGCAATGACACCGCCCGGGCGCAGCAGCTCCAGGGACTGTTCATAGTAGGTGTCGTAGGTCTCCTTGTCGGCATCGATGAACGAAAAGTCGAAGGTCCCGGCCTGCCCGTCCGCCAGCAGGGCGTCGAGCGTGTCTGCGGCCGGGGCCAGGCGCAAATCCACCTTGTGGTCCACGCCGGCCGCCGCCCAGTAACGCCGCGCTACGTCGGTGTATTCTTCGCTGATGTCGCACGCCACGAGCTCTCCATTCGACGGCAAGACCTCCGCCACGGCCATAGCGCTGTAGCCGGTAAACACCCCAATTTCGAGGGTGCGTCGGGCCCCGATCAGCTGCACCAGAAACTGCAGAAACTGGGCCTGCTCCGGTGCAATCTGCATGTTGGCCTTCGGATGGTCGGCGGTCTCTTCGCGCAGTTGCGTCATGAGCTCCGACTCGCGCAGTCCCACGGAGAGAAGATAATCATGCAGGTCGTCGGAAAGGCCAATGGAGGTGTTGGACATTGACAATAAGGGGTTGATGGACGAAAACGAACGCAGCACTTAGTATAACGCGGGTGGACGTCGAAGAATGCGCAGACACTCGAAAAGCGCCTGTGGCTGGGACTCTGAGAACGCGTTGTGCTACATGTGAACGAAATGTGTGTACGTCCCAATCGCCAGAAACGGCTACCATCGTCGCACCGACAGCTGTCGTGTGCACATCTCCCCGACAATTGCAACCGATCCGTCCGGTTGATAGGCTTGGCAATCTAGATTGCCGGAGTCAAGCTTGGACATCTGTGTGGGGTTATGAGATTAACCGCAGGACGCTGGTGCCTTCGTTTTGAGTTCCTGCTCCGTTCCAGGAGTGGGTGTGCGTTTTTGGCTGGATCCAAAAACGCACAAAAAGATCACGGCAGGCGAAGAAACGACCTGAACATTCCCTCCACTCCACTGAAATTTCTCAAACTCGCTACCACTCAGACATGAGAAATTTCGGGCGTTTCGTTTCGGGAATGTTCCGGGCGGTCGTTTCTTCGAGGCCGGAGGGATCTTTCTGTCGTTCCTTCGAAGCCCTTCTCGTGTAGGGGGTGTCCGGCAATTAATCTCAAATAGGCACAGAGATGTCCTAGAGCGACGAAGGTGCTGTTATTTCTTGAGAGCAGCTTACTTTTGCGGCCCTGCACATATTTTACACTATAGCACAGCCCGTTCTCCGAACGGTTTCGGGGCCGAGCGCTCGTTTCCCCGGGTGATTCCTGATGTTCGGCCGGGAAGATGGGAATTCCCGGGCGCATCGCCTCCCATGTCGCATCTTTCAGGGGCAAGTGTCGCATCTTTCGGGGGGACAACACTTCGATTCCCACCCTCTTTCCCGCATGTTCAAAGTGCGATGGTGGCGAGGGACTCCCCCGTCTCCCTCACCGTCCGCAGCTTCAAGCCCATCTGTCATTGAGACCACATACCCCCATGTCGGACGGCTTCCATGTTCCGGGCTCCACCGGTCCTTCCCTCAATCCCGTTCTCTCAACGGTTCTGTTCCTGCTGCCCCTCTGCCTAACGACTGCTCTCGGAAGCCCCCGAGCGGGACACGCCGCAGCGCCCGACACGACGCACGTCCAGGGGGCAATCACGGCGAACACGACGTGGACGGCGTCGGGATCTCCCTACATCGTCACCGGAGACGTCAGGGTTCCGGATAGTGTGACAGTGACCGTACAGGCGGGCGTCGTGGTAAAGTTCGAGCAGATTGGCGACCACGAGCGGAAGCGGCGGCTCATTGTCCGGGGGACGCTGAATCTGCAAGGGACGGCCGGCAACCGCGTCGTGTTTACGTCTTCTCGGGACGACAGCCCACTGGCCGGCGGGGATACCAACGGGGATGGGACGAAGACAGAACCGTCGGAGGGCGACTGGGGGTACATCCAATTTCCGGTTGGCAGCAAGACGTCCAGCTTCTCGAACACGGTGGTTCGTTATGGAGGACATCGGGACGATAACCGGAGTCGTTTTTCTGATAGCAAGCACGACTATATGGTGTGGGTGAGGAGTGAAATGGACGTTCGTAACAACGTCTTTCAGGAATCATTCGGAGATGCCCTGCGGGTGGACGTTCCCGATGAACAGGATTTGCCGACGAGTCCAATCAACGTGCCGATTACCGGCAATACGGTGGAACGGGACTCCCACCAGGTTGAGTCCGGGAGCAGCACGATCGGCATCAACGCCGTTCAGGCGGGCGGGCCAATACGCGACAACGTCGTCGAGGAAGCCACGGGCGTTGGGATTCGTGTGCAGGGCATCCGGCCAATCGTCGAGAACAACACTGTTCGACGTGGGGGGAATGGCATAGCAACAGCCGACGGTGACCCGAACGAAGGACCGGCTGAGATTGGAGCGCCGACGATCCAAAACAACACGATTGAAAACGTTGGCCGGTATCCACTTGCGCAGCGAGGCTACGCCTTTCCCGATTACAGCGGAAACACGATTCGGGGGAGCACGCGCCCGGCCGTCGCCGTGAGCGGGAAAATACACCCGCCGAACGCAGCCGACGGCGTCTGGAATGACATTCAGGGGTTGGGATTCCCGTATGTCGTGACAGAGGATGTGCGTGTACAGTCGGACATGACGCTGAGCATTGAGGCCGGTCGGGCGATTAAGTTCAATCAGGTCGGAGAGCAAGGAGCGAAACGACGACTCATTGTGCACGGGGAATTGGATCTGCAAGGGACGCCCGACAATCGAGTCGTGTTTACGTCCTCCCGAGACGATAGCCCGCTGGCCGGGGGAGATACCAACGGGGATGATCCGGAGAAAGAGCCGTCCGGCGGAGACTGGGGGTACATCCAATTTCCGGCTGACAGTAAGACGACCAGCTTTTCGAATGCAGTAGCTCGCTACGGAGGGCATCGGGACGATAACCAGAGTCGTTTTTCTGATAGCAAGCACGACTACATAGTGTGGATCCAGGCCGACGTCGATGTCCGGAATAGTGTGATTGAAAGTTCGTACTCGCAGGGCATTCACGTCGATGTCGATGGGACGGAGAATCCCCGCATTGCCCAGAACAACATCGTCGATAACAAGGACTACGGCCTTTACAACGCCAGCTCGAACCTGATCAACGCCGAAAACAATTGGTGGGGCGACCCGACGGGGCCGCAGCATTCGAGCAACGCTAGCGGAAAGGGCAACGCCGTCAGTGACAACGTCGCCTTTCGACCGTTTCTAAAGTCGTCCGCCGGTGCCGAGGTGAGCCGGCCGACGGGGGTGACGGCCGAGGCCGGCGTCGGCGAGGTGCGGGTGTCGTGGGATCAGAACGCCGAGGACGACATTGCCGCCTACGATGTGTACCGGGGACCGAGTCCAGATCCCACCACAAACATCACGTCGGTCTCCGACACGACGGGATACACCGACACGGACGTCACCAACGAGACCACCTATCACTACCGAATCACGGCCGTCGACACGGCGGGGAATGAGAGCGACTTCTCCGCGAACGCGAAGGCAACGCCGTCGGCCAAGACCCTTCTGGGCGACGTATCGGGAGACGGCAGCGTACAGGCCTTCGATGGGGCCCTCGTCCTCCAGCACGTAGCCGGGATGACCTCGCGCGACGTGCTCCCGCTGATGGACTCCGACTCGGTAAGTGCGGACGTGTCGGGAAACGGGGCGATTAGTTCGTTCGATGCCTCATACATTCTCCGCAACGCCGCTGGTCTGGTCGGTTGCTTTCCTGCCAGTGCTCGTTGCAACAAGACGCGTCCGGAGAAGCGAATGCGGGCAACGTCCGGAGACGTACTGTCGTGGGGCGACCTCCAAACGAGTACGGAAACCGCTACGCTCCCGCTTCGGGTGCAGGCCGACAAGAAAATTTACGGCATCGACCTATCCATCTCCACGAGCCGTCCGGAGCTGATCGTCGACAAGGTGCGCGCGCAGCTCCCCAGCGACTGGCAGGTGACGCGCCACAGGAACGGGAGCGACACCCACATTGCCCTCGCTGGGGCGACCCCGCTCTCCGGCGGAACGGTTCTCACGCTTCGCTTCGATCACACGGGAACCGAGTACGCATCGATCACTGCATCGGGGGCCGTCAACGAGTCGCCGCCTGCATCGCTTTCGAACGTTGAGATCGGGTCGCGCCCGAACGAGGTCGCGGTGATGCCCAACTATCCGAATCCAGTCGAGCAACAGACGACGATTGCCTACACGCTTCCGACGTCGCAGAAGGTGACGCTGCAGGTTTATAACGTCATCGGACAGAAAGTGGCGGTTCTGGTCGACGAACGGAGAAGTGCCGGCACTCACGAGGTCCAGTGGACGGTCGGGTCGGAGCTGGGCAGTGGGGTCTACTTCTACCGGCTCCGGGCCGGCGACGAGACGCAGATGCGCCGCATGATTGTCGTTCAGTAGCCGTTCGCTCGCCGGTCTCAAGTCGAGCAGTTCGGCCCTATAGTACACGTCTATTCAGTTCCTATGCGCAACGCGCTTGCCATTGTCCTTCTCGGTCTTCTCTGCATGGCCTCTGTGGGCGAAACCGTTGCTCAAGTGTCCGTTGAGATTCCGGACCTGTCCGGGACTTCACGCGAAACGGTCCAGATTCCGGTGAACGTGGGGGACCTGGGGGGAAAGGATGTCATTTCCTACGAGTTCACGGTCTCGTACGACCCATCTGTCCTCACGGTGACGGGAGTCGACACGGACGGGACGCTCTCCTCCGATCTTTCGACGGCCGTGAACACCGACTCGACGGGAGCGGTCACGGTGTCGGCCGGGGGAACGCAGGCACTGAGCGGATCGGGCCCCCTGCTGTTTCTCACCGCTGAACTCTCCACCTCGGGAAGCACGTCCCTCACATGGGACGACTTCACGTTCAACGACGGGTCGCCCGCAGCCACGCTTCGTTCGGGACGCTTGTCTATTGGCGGAGGTGGGAAAGTATCCGTCGCGCTTCCCGACACGACGAGTCGGGTGCGTCAGTCGCTCAACGTTCCGGTCTCTATTGATGACACCACCAAGAAAGAACTGTACAGCTATTCGTTTACGGTCCGGTACAATTCCGACGTGGTGAAACTCACGGGCGCATCGAGTGCCGGCACCCAGTCTTCAGACTGGAGCGTCGAATTTCAGCAGTCGCCGTCGTCGGAGACGGTAACGGTGTCCGCTGCCGGAACAGAGCCCCTTTCGGGCGACAGTGCCCTCGTGGACCTGGTCGTCGAGGGACGGGCGACGGGCACATCCGATCTCGTCTTTGAACGCGTTCAGGTCAACGAGGGAACGCCCTCGGTGGCAACCACCGACGGATCGGTTTCGGTTGCAGAGGCCGCCTCTGCTATTTCGATATCACTGCCCGATACGACGGGAACGGCACGCGAGCCCATCGACGTGCCCCTATCGACGGAGGGCATTACGGGAGACGAGGGGATCTATAGCTATTCCTTCACAGTGCGCTACAATTCAGACGTCGTTCGGGTGGCCGACGTGGCAGGAGAGGGTACGCCGTCTGCCGACTGGGATCTTCAAGTCGACCGATCGCCGGCTTCGGGCACGGTGACGGTCTCGGCGGCGGGAACAGAACCGCTTTCGGGCAACAGCGCTCTCGTGGATCTGGTCGTCGAGGGACGATCAGCGGGCGCGTCCGACCTGATCGTCGAGCGGTTCCAATTCAACGAGGGGACTCCTACAGTGTCGACCACCGACGGATCGATCTCGGTGGTGGAATCCGACGCGTCCATTGCTCTTTCGGTGCCGGACACGACAGCGCCGGTACGGAGTTCGGTTACGCTTCCGATCACCACAGAGGAACTTTCCGGGCAGGGGGTATACAGTTATTCGTTGACGCTCGACTACAACCCCAATCGTCTCCGCATTGCGGATGTCGTGACGGACAGCACCCTCTCCGTCGACGCAGACGTTGAGGTCCGTCGCTCTCCGGATGCCGGCACAGTGACCGTGACGGCGGCAGGGACCGCCCCTTTATCGGGACGCGGGGCCCTCGTCGGGCTTGTCGTGGAGGCCCGAACGTCGGGCACGTCGACGCTTGCCTTTGAGCGCGTCCAATTCAACGAGGGCACGCCTCCGGCCACGACCACGGCAGGGCGCTTCGAGGCGGTTTCTGGGGGAGCAGTGCCCGTTGTTCTCTCCGACACCACCATTCCGCCGTCGGAGTCGACGCACGTGCCCGTGCAGGTGAACGACGTGAGCAGTCGGGGCATCTACAGCTACTCGTTCACGCTCAGATATGACCCAGAACTCGTTGAGATCACGGACGTGTCGACGGAGGGCACCGTCTCCGAGTCGATGGATGTGACTGTAAATCCGAGGCCTGACGACGGGACCCTTCGCGTGTCGGCCGCGGGGAGCGATCCGATTACGGGAGCCGGACCGCTGCTGCAACTGCACATCGATCCTCGCTCGATGGGGACGGGGCCTCTTGCCTGGGACAGTTTCCAGTTTAACGAGGGACAGCCTCCAGCCTCTCCCCGAGCCGGACGTCTTCAGGTCCAGACGGGACAACCCGTGTTGTACGTCGACCGGGATCAGTCCTCGTCTGGAGATGGGCATTCCTGGGGGAGCGCGTTCAAATCCCTGCAAGAAGCCCTGGCCAAGGCGGACACGACCGCTACCGTGTCGGCAATCTGGGTTGCGGAGGGGACCTACTATCCCGACGAGGGTCCGGTTCAAGACGATCGGCGGGACGCAAGCTTTACCCTTCGAGATGGCCTCGCGGTGTACGGTGGGTTTGCCGGAGGCGAGCAGAAGCGCTCTGAGCGTGCCCCTCGGGCAAACGCCACGATCCTCTCCGGCAACATCGGAGCGGCGGACGACAGCCAGGACAACAGCTACCACGTCGTCGTGGCGCGCCGGGTCGGCTCCTCAACAGTGCTCGACGGCTTTACGGTGCAGCACGGCCGAGCCGACGCGATCACTGCCGAGGCCGACGGGGAACTCAGTGCGGAGACGAACGGAGGGGGTCTGTTCGTGGATCGAGGGAGCCCGACCATCCGCAATACCATTTTTCGGGAGAACTATGCGGAAAATGGGGGCGGCGTTGCTACGGTGGACTTTGAAGAGGGCGAGGTTGAGGAGGACACGCTTACGCTCGAAGGCGTTCGGTTCTTGAACAACCGAGCCGGGAGGGCCGGTGGGGGCCTCTTTGTGCGGGAAAGTAGGGGCCGCTTGAATCGAACGGCGTTTCGGGGCAATGTCGCTGAGGGCGTTGGGGGCGGCATGGCAGCCGGCAAACAGGCGGAGGCCCAGGCGGTGAGCTCGCTTTTCTCCGGGAATGTTGCGAAGGAGAGGGGCGGAGGCCTTGGGCTTCGGAAGGCCGATGGCGTCACCCTGATCAACGCGACCGTCGCTAGCAACCAGGCTCCGGATGGCGGTGGCATCGGGGCCGCCCGAGAAAGTCGCATCGAGGTGGTCAACAGCATCGTGTGGGACAACCGCGCGACTGAACGTGAGACGGACCAGGTCTCCGTGTCTCGCCTCAGTGAGGGACAGCAGGCGTTCTCTACCATAAAGGGAACGCCGTTTGGGGACACGTCCGCGGCGCCAAGCACGTATCCGATTTTTAAAACGCCGATTTCGCCCACGTCGGCCCCCACCACAGCGGGCAACTTCCAGCTCCAAAACATTTCTCCGGTCGTCGATCAAGGAGACGCCGGTCGCCTTCCGGACCATGCCACTCAGGACCTGGCGGGCGCGCCCCGCGAACAGGACGCCGTGGACGTCGGCGCCTACGAGGGATTCGAAAACACGGTTGCCGTCTCCCCGAACCGGATCGTAGCGTCCGAGATCGTTCCCGCCTCGCTCACGGAAGAAACCGCGGGGACACACGTCCAGATTGCGTTCAGCGACCCGGAGCTCGAATCCGCCGGCCTCTCCCCGCCGGCCTCCTACACGGTGTTTCGGATCAACCCTGTCTCTCTTCAATTCTCGGCGGTCGACACCGTAGATCCCGCGTCCACGGACTCAACCGCGTACGTCGTGACCGACCGGGACATCGACCCGGGAGAGCGGTTTCTGTACACCGTCGCGGCGACGCGCGGGGACGGGACGCAGCTTTTTGGGGGCCGATCGGCCGCCCGCCCCCAGCCCATCACGCGCCCTGCCATCCATGGCCGCGTGACCAGCACAGAAGGAGCCGCTCTCGATTCCGCGGTCGTGAGTCTCGCCAACGGACGCGCCTCGACCCAAACCGACCGGAACGGACGATACCTGCTCGAGGACCTTCAGCGACGACGACGCAAGTACGAGGTCGAGGCGTCGCACCCGGGATACGTGCCCGAAACGACCCGTTTGCCGACCTTTCTCGGAGAAAAGACCTTTTACCGGCTTGACGTTGAGCTTGAGAGCCGCAGTGGACCTGTGCGCACCCAATCGCCCACCCTATTCGGGGTGACTGAAGACAGGAAACTGCAAACCGTTCGGCGGGGAGACGTTGCGCACCGGTATTACGTGATTCCCCGCGAGGACGGAGAGCCGATCGGGGGCGTCAACGTGCACGTCAAAGCCGTGGACGGAGAGGGCAATCTCTCAGAGGAGCCCGTTCCGGGGTCTCCCTTCCGGACTGATAACGCGGGGATTGTAGAAATCACGATCGATACCGGGTCGGAGAAGCTTCCGCGGCCGTTTTCTGAGTCGCCCTCGGGCGATACGAGGACGTTTGCCATTACCAAGGCCGGTGGGACCAAATTCGACACGCCGCCCCGTTTTCAGATCAAGCAGGTGCCTCGGCAATACCAGAAGCAGTGGGAGGGCCGGTTTACGGGCCAGGGCGACCTGTCGGTCGGGTTTGCAAGAGGGGCTATCAAACCGATCGTGCAGGCGAACGTGGACGGATCCGGGACCACCCAGACGGTCACACTCGAGCTTCAAGAACGGTTGGGAGTTGGGGTGAAGGAAGAAATCCAGCCTCAGTTAGACGTATCCGTTTCGACCTCAGGAGAGAATGATGTCGAGGCGGAGGTGCACGTAGATGGACTGCTGGAGCAAGCCTTTGCCTTTCCCTGGCCGCCCAACTCGAAGGACGCTGTGCTCTTTTTTGCCCTGTACGGCAATGGAGTCGACCTGGGGAGCCTTGAGGACCGCATTCACCAGCTTGCTCTTCAGAATTACGACCAGTCGCGGCTGAAAGACCTCGAGGTCAAGGCCGCTGGGGGATTGTTGGGGAGGGGGGCGGCCGAGGCCAACCTGAACCTGAGTCAGTTCACGGGCGGGATCGTAGATGCTGGGATGAATCTGGGCGGAGAACTGATCGCACAGTTCGAGGTCAATGGGCGGAGAACAAGAGACGTTCAGAGAAGAAGAGATGTCAGGTCGGTCGCCGCCGAAGCACGCCTCAAGGCAGGAGCGGGCGCGGAGGCCGGGCTCGGGCTCAACCTCGACTTTCTAGACCAGAAGATCGAGGAGGGCTCCCTCAAGGGGGTCCTGGCGGGTAGCGAGGTCGGGGTACAGGCATTTGCACGACCTCGTTACACTGTCAAAGGTGTTAATCCAACTGACTTTAGTCGTAAGTTGACGCTCGGGTACGTTTTGTCGGGACGGGCCAGTCTTAGGGCGTTCGGATTGCTAGATTCCCTCCCGATCAACCGTTTGGGGGCCGGCCAGGGATTTGGGATTGCTACAACGTATACATTTCAGGGGGATACCTTTACTCAGGATGGGTTCCGAAATAATATCGGGAATGATCTTCTCGCCATCGAGGAGATAAGCGATGAGGAACGGGTGGATGTATCATTGAATGCGAACTCCATAAATAGTCTCGCTCAAGATATATTCACCGAAGTCAACGAAAATCAGGAAGACCAAGAAATCGAGGAGCTGAGTATAGAGGATGGAGTACAGTTCAAAACACAAGGACGATTCAGGAATCTAGATTTGAGCATAAGGGGAGAGGTCGACGTGTCCGGGAGCGGGGAGCAGGCTGCTTCGGTAGGGGTCGAACTCGGTGCAGGATTCACGTCTCAGTATCGTTTCCGTGCAATTCGGGGGCGTCTCTACCGCTACCGTCACTACGAGACCGCGACCTTTGCGGGCCCCAGCAATGATCCGTTGACGGCTGCAGACGTGATTGGCAGTGCCTTCACGATTGCCCTCGACCGACTGAAAGACATCGCCGGTCAGTCCATCGCTGCCATCGTAGATGTGGGCGAGGCGATCCACGACACCCTCCCGCGCTTGGAAGCAAAGGCCGGGAGCAGCGCACGGATTCGCATCGGGCCGGGACGTTCGTATCTGAAGATCAATCGCTCGTCCATTCCGCCTGCTGTGGTGGAGCGAGAGGTCGAGTTCAACACGTTGAGCTGGAGCTTCTTCGGGGGAGATCCGACCGTCCTGCGCTCCGATGTCAGCGGCCGCATCCAGCGCACCGCCGGGCGCAAGAAGGCGCGTCTTCAGAAGCGAGAGGGCCTCCGGTACGGCGTTGGAGGCTTCTACCGCTTCGAGCCGCAGGGAATCGAGCTCCGCGATTCAAGCTCAACCCTCGGGCTCTACTACCAGGAGGCCGAAGTGGACAGCATCGACGAAAGCGAGCTCGCAATCTACCGAGAGCGAGAGGGCGGGGCCGGCTGGGACTTCATCGGCGGGAACGCACATCCGGATTCGAACAAGGTGACCGCAAACGTGAAGACGCTGGGGACGTTCACCCTCGCGCCGCGCTTCCCCGAAAACAGCTTTGGCCTGACCCCGGACGCCTCCACGCTCCCGGCCAACGGCTCTGCTACAACGCAGGTGACAAGCGAGCCCATTCAGAAAACGGACGGCACTCCCGTGCCTGACGGGCTCTTGTACACGGTCGATACCAATCTCGGGTCGATTGCTGCGTCCGACGAGGCCCCGGATCGGGAGGGCATTCAGGTCGCCGTCACGGAGGGGCGGCTCCGCTTTGCGGTCAAAGCGGGGAACCTCTCCGGCACAGCGCAGGTCGTTGCCCGATCGGCCAAGTCGGGACGGTCTCGGGGCCGCGGCCAGGTCACGTTCAAAAACGCCGCCCCGCCCCCGGCGCCCCAAATTGAGTCGAGCTACCGGGAAGGCGGAGACGTCCGCCTCAAATGGTCGGGAACGCAGCCGGCCGACTTCAGCAAATTTCAGGTGTACTACGATGCCAACAATGGGGAGCCCCCATTCGACGGGATCTCGTCGACGGATCCGGCCTCGCCGATTAACGTCGGGCGGTCGGATTCCGTCCGCGTCGTCGGCCTGAATCCGGACTCGACGTACTTCATGGCGGTCGCGGCACGCGATTACTCCGGCGCCCGGAGCAACCTTTCGAACGTGGTTCGGCTCGACGGCCGCTCGTCAAATCAGGAAGGCCGCGCCGGCGCCAACTATCCGAACCCGACCTCGGGCCAGACGACCCTGACGTACACGTTGAAGGAGACGCAGCGGGTGCGGATTGCAATCTACGATGTTCTCGGTCGGCGGATCGAAACGGTACTGAACAAGCGGCAGGACGCCGGACAGCATCAGGTACAGTACGACGCCTCCCGTCTGTCGAGCGGCTCCTACTTCTATCAGATCAACGGCGAGACCTTCACCGACGAAGGCAAGATGGTTGTCGTCCGGTAAATACCGTCACGCAAACGGATTGTGTAACTGACCCGACCGGCATTGTACGTGACAAAAGTCGAGCAGGTCTCAACACGTGAACGGGACTGGTGATCAGTCACGAGTGCCGGCATGCAAACGCTGCCTTGAATCTACCGATCCGTGAATAGGGCCCACGGATCGGTTGCCTCCAACCGCTCGAATGCAATACATCGGGGGGGCTGGCAAGGGTAGGTATTCACGGAGGCGGATTCGCCCCAAGCAGGGTGGACACCAGAGTGAGGCCTGGCGGCAGGGTCGGAAGCGGAGCGTGAACCAGCATTTTCGGAAGAGGAAGGTCCTCTCCACGTAGCGCCGCTACCAATATCTCGATCCATCCGGACCGATGTACGCCAGGCACGCGGCGCACGCCGACGTTGAACAGACCGAGCAAGCCGCCGGGGACCGCGGCAGTGGAGGACTCCTCGGTGGGGACAGCTCCTCGCCAGATGCAGCGCTTCGAAGTGCATGCGTCTACAGACGCGACACGGCCATCACAAGCCACACCCACTCCGCCCGCGCCGGATCGGTGATGCGCGTGCGTTGGTAGTGGTAGGCCCCGCCCTTATACCAAATCCGCCTGCAAAGTTCAGGGCTCCAGAAATGTCGGTGTAGGCCCAAACGAATGAGCCTCACGTACATACCTTCACACTTACGTACTTCCAAACCCGAATCCTTCAACCGGATTCGGTATTAGCCCCCTTGAGGCAGCGAACCCCCTGTTCGATCCACACGCGCAGGCCGTAGAGCCGATGTGCTGGGTCATCGTAGCAGCAAAACTCCAGAGCGCGAGCGAGCGAACCTGATGCGCGCGAAAGCTGTGGGAAGCGGCTTGCCAATATGTTCAGCCAGCGTGTACATTGGTGAAGAGGGCGTTCTCGTTGTTTTATGGTGAAGCCGTCGCATAGTGGATGGGGAACACTTCACCATGCAACGGGGACGCTTTCTTTCTTTGTGCTCTTTTGTGAATACCTACCCTTGCCAGCCTGTCCTCCCTGGAACCGCATCAACGGGGGAGACGTGCAGAAATGGTCGGTCCTCTCCCACCAGACGTGCCCCGTTGGTCCATGCGTTCCCTCTTTGGAGTTCTCGCTCTCGTGCTCTGCGCCTGCACCCTCGGCGACATCTCCCCTAGCGACCAAGGCCCGCGATCGGACGAGACGGTCGTCCTGGAACGCGTCGAGTCGGAAGACGCTACCTTCCGCGTCGTGCGCACCGTGGACAGCCTCGCCCACCCGTGGGCGGTCGACTGGCTGCCCGACGGGCGGATGCTCATTACCGAACGGCCGGGCTCCATTCTGTTGGTGAACGAGGAGACGCGCACGCCCCTCGACAACGTCCCCGAGGTGTGGGCCCAGAATCAGGGCGGCATGCTCGACCTGCGGGTGTCCCCCGATTATGAGGACACGGGGTGGATCTACTTTACCTATTCGATGCGCGAAGACGGGAAGGGCGGCACGGTCCTCGCCCGCGCCCAGCTTAACGGCACGGCCCTTACGGAGGTCGAGGAGCTCTACCGGCAGGCGCCGTTCCTCGACCCAAACTACCACTTCGGCTCCCGCATCGCCTTTCTCAACGACGGCACCCTGGCCGTTACCCTCGGGGAGCGCGGCCAGCGGCGCGAGGAAACAGTCGACATTCCCACCGCCACCACGTCCATCGGAACCACCGTCCGCCTCAACCGGGACGGGTCCATCCCCAACGACAATCCATTTGTGGGGAGTGACGAGGGCCTCGACGAGGTCTACACCTACGGCCACAGAAACCAGCAGGGCACGGCCGTCCATCCGGAATCGGGAGCCCTCTGGCAGCACGAGCACGGACCGCACGGCGGCGACGAGCTCAACCTCATCGAACCCGGCAACAACTACGGCTGGCCCGCCGTCTCGTACGGCGACACCTACACCACCCAGTCGCCCATCGGCGGCACCGAAGCCCCCGGCATGATCCAGCCGATCAAATACTGGGATCCCTCGCCCGCCTTCTCCGGCATGGCGTTCTACACCGGCGACAAGTTTCCGGACTGGAAACATGACCTGTTCATGGGCGCCCTCGCCCACCAGAAGGTGCTTCGCGTCGAGCTTGAGGAGCAAGAGGTCACTCACGAGGAAGAACTCCTCCGCAGCAAACTGGGCCGGGTCCGCGACGTCGCCACCGGCCCCGACGGCTTCCTCTACCTGCTCACGGATGCCCCGAACGGCGGCCTCTATCGGCTCGAACCCGTCGAGTAACGCGAACGACGAGCCGCCCCCGAATCCCCCTTCCGGGAGGACATTCCGAACCCAGGCGTCGCCGTCCGGTCGCAGAGACCAGCGCATGCGAATGCGCTGCGGCCCTGCACGCGCTGCCTTCCCGGCGTCCCACATCCCCGTCCGAAGGTTCGTGCTTTCAAATCCGTTCCCTTGCCGGTATTCTTCCTCTGCTCGGATTGCTCGCGTCGTTGCCCTCGACGGCACGCGGGCAGTGGAATCCCGACTGGGGACTCATACCAAATCCGGCTAACAGGTCCGGGGCACGGATGCAACAGCACGGACACAAGCACTTGGACTCCAATCACATCCTCCCTGTACAGACCAGAGAACATCTACCAGGTAAGCCGCAGCTCCTCAGCGGTTCGGTCCTCTCCAAGTCGTCCCGTCCCGATGCGAGCGGACCTTCGTGCAGGCCGACAATCGTCAATTTACTCAAATTTTATTAATCTGTTCTGCGTTTGTCCGGGCGCTTCCCGTTCTTAAAAGTTGTCCTTTCGGCCCGTCGACCTTACGCAGCTCGAACGGACGGGGACGTCCTCCAACTCTGCCCCGGCGTCCGGCGGCCGAGCGCTCCTTTTCAGGATCAGGCCGTCGGTTCGGCCGCCCATCTCCCCTACATCTCTTCTCTTTCGCCGTCCCTTCGGCCCATGACCTGCTTCGTCTATCGTCGCCTTCGCCTTGTCTTATCGGCGCTTGTAGTGCCGCTGCGCGCCTCAATCC
>CAYOWD010000032.1:0-10931 GCA_964407535.1 uncultured Salinivenus sp.
CCGCTGAGCTGGACCCCCGAACCCATGGCCCAATATACGTCGGTCTTGCCGTCAAGTCTCTCCTTGACCAGCATCCCGCATGGAAAAACCGTCTCCGAATCGATGTCTACGGTAAACGATACCCCGAATCCGTGGAGAAGAGGGTCCTCCGTAAGTTTGGACTCGAAGACATCGTTCATCTCCACGGGGTCATACCCCACGAGGAAGCCCTTCGAAAGATGGCCGGGAGCAACCTGCTCTTTATGGCCCTCCCAGACCGTCCCGACGGCTCCCCCGGAGGCCGCATTTCAGCCAAAACCTACGAATATCTCATGACCAACCGCCCCATTCTGGCGGCCCTACCCCCCGGCGAAAACCGCGACTACCTGCAGGACAAACCGGGCGTTCATCTCGCCTCCCCTAAGGACATCGAAGAAATGGAAACGGTCATCGAATCCCTCGCATCCGACACCTTCGCGGATCGCACAATAGCAGTGGACCGATCAACGTTGCACTCCTCGCTCACCGGAAAAGCACGTGCGGAGTCGTGCGCCCGCATCCTTGACGATGTCACGGAATAGCCTTGTCCGTGAGGGGTATCCCAACGCACCAGCGACCACTAACAAAACCGCCCTCCGACTTTGGAATCTTCTGTGTCCAACCCCATCTTCATCGTCGGTGCCAACCGGTCCGGAACGACCCTCGTGCGTCTCATTCTGAATGCACATCCCCGGATCGCCATTCCCGACGAGCTTATCTACCTCGACGCACACCTCGCCGGTATTCCCATTGAGCAGTGGCGCTCCCCGGACCTCTCTGCCGAGGCCTATGAGCGCTTCGTCTCAAACTTCCTGGAACACAACTGTCGGGTCCTCGACATCATCGACAAGACCGCGCTCAAGGACGAGATTCTTTCAGCTCCCCCGAACTTCCGCCGTCCCTACCGGCAGGTCCTCAATGCCTGGGCGCAGGCACACGAGAAGCCGCGGTGGGGCGAAAAAACCCCTGGGAATCTCTTCTATCCCGATATTCTCCTCGAGATGTTTCCGGACGCTCAGTTTGTATACGTGGTACGGGACCCTCGTGCCGGGGTAGCTTCCATGCAGCGTGTGTCCTTCTTCCCCGACGATGTCGTCCTCAATGCTCTCAGCCGCCTGAAGCACGACACCACCGGTCGAGCGCTCTTACACACCCATGTGCCTGCAGCACAGCGACACACAATTCTATATGAGGAACTGGTCCAACATCCCGAGTCGGTCACCCAGTCTCTCTGCGAGTTCCTCGGCGAAAACTATACACCTAAGATGCTCCACTTTCACCAGGACGCCGGCGAGTATATGAAGGACAAGGCAGAGCAAACCTATAACGAGGCCGCTACACATCCCATTACAGACGACCGCGTCGATGCTTGGCGCGACAGCTTGCGCCCTCCCGAAGTCGCAGCCGTTGAGTCGATCTGTGCCCCGATCCTGCACACCTTTGAATATGAGTTCACGTCCGCTCCTCTTCCCCTCTCTCGACGGATGGAGATTGCGGCCAAACGAGCGTACTGGACGCATCAGTGCTGGCGTCACCGTGACATTCGCCAGTACACCGTCAAGTTCCGCCCATTCGCAAGCACACGCTCTCGGGCGAATACCCTGCTTCGGAAAACATCCCGGGGGCTCCGAACGATCTCCCCTTTTCACTCCCCCTAACCGCTCCCAACGACCGCCCTGGAGACACCCAACCGCCTCCCCGTCTCCACTTCAGCCGTTTCCGGGAGATGTATTGTCCGTCTGTCACGGTCCGGACCGTACGGGGGGCCGTTGATCGTACGAAACCGGGCAACGTCTCCTCAAGGCTGCCTCTCCAAGATACTGCATTACCAACAATGTTCGACACAAGATAACCCAAGTTGTGAGTTGCGGGGTTTTGGGGTGAGCGTTTCCGCAACTGGACGCTGAAATGGATCGAACATCCGGGATAGCCGTGGTTTTCCCTGATTTAGGGAGAGCTGAACGCCCAAAAGCGCAACCCTCAACTCATACAACGCATAACCCACAACCTGGATAAGATATGCTTCCGAACTTTATCCTGGCGGGCGCTGAGAAAACCGGGTCCACCTCTTTGTACAACTATCTGAAACAGCATCCAGACGTATTCATGCCCTCCGTCAAAGAGCCGGACTTCTTCATTCCGGACCACGGAATTACCGACATTCGGGAGTACGAATCCTTATTTCAGGAGGTCGAATCCGAGACGGCCGTCGGGGAGGCATCTGTCGGGTGCTTTCACAGTAACGGCTCGGCTGCTCGAATCGACGAGCACCTTCCCGAAGTCACCATCCTCCTCGTGTTGCGCGATCCCGCTGAACGGGCATTTTCTCACTATAACATGCTGCGGGAAAACGGGGTGATTCCCAATCGTCCCTTTATCGACGCACTACAGGACGCCCAACGGAAGGGATCGTTCAAGTATACCGGACTCCCAACCTCTCGCTATGCCGCTCAACTCCGACAGTATAAGGACGTATTCGGCAACCGCTTAAACGTCTATCTGCATCGGGACTTTAAGAACGAAACGCTTTCTACCGTTCAGGAAATGTTTGAGGACATCGGGGTCGACCCTGAATATATGGTCGATACCAGTCACAATCACAATGAGACCCGAATTCCCCAAAGCTCTTCCATCAATCAGCTCGTGTGGGACAAGAACGCTGTTAAAGGGGTCCTGAAAAACCTTCTCCCAACCTCGATTCAAGATCACCTTCGCGAATTGGTCACAACGATGAATCGAAAACCTCCGCCCCCACTCTCAGACGACGCACGCCGGTTCGTAATCGAACGGCTACGCGACGATATCGAAAAGACCGAGGAATTGATTGGTCGTGACCTGTCATCATGGAAAAAGATCGCTCCGTAGAAATAGAAATCCCCGTGTAGCGCCATATAGCTCTGCTTCTCTCATCAGTACCCGTCACGAGCCCTTCTTCGAACGTTTCGCCTGATACACAACGGTAGCCCCACGGCGATCACCGCGGCGAGCTGATTTCTTGCATAGATCAGAACCGGCTCGGCGGCTCCATCCGCTTCACGAGACACTGAGGCAGGACGAGAGATGCTGTTTGTGGATTGATGTTCAGCCGGGCCCAACGGTCACAGGTCGCAGAACGCTTCACAAAGAGCTTCTCACTGTCATGCCGATTCCCAACCTCCTGAAACCGCTCTTTCACCTGTTCACGAATATCGACCAGGAGAACTCACCTTCTCTACTTTGGTGCCCACACCAAATGACATTTGGGGTCATAGACCGTATGGCTGGTCTTTCGCGTAGACATACGCTTCGTCTAGCGACACACCTCTTCTTGTTCAGTCAGAAGCGACCATCGGGACGCCGTCCGACTAAGGAATCCCTCCACGTCCTTCCGGGCGGAACATCAATCGCGTTCTCGTGATCAACGAATTAGCACTGTTCCAGAATGAAAGAGCGCATTTCCGTCTGTATTCCGACCTGTGATCGTCCCGATCATGTTAGAGAGGCTCTCCAATCCGCAATTAAACAGGATCCGACTCCCCATGAGGTATTGATCGGAGATGATTCGTCCGACCGACAGACGACCCGTCTCATCCGGCGCCACAAGAAGGAAGGGGCGCCGGTCCGACACATATGGAATGAGCCTTCCCTTGGACAGGCGAAGAATGTAGATCGCCTCTTCCAAGAAGCTGAAGGGGACTTCATTGTTCTACTCCACGACGATGACCGTTTGCTGAACGGTGCACTCGACACGCTCCTGACCTGCTTCGAAGAACAGCCGGACATCGTGACAACGTTTGGGAAGCAGCAGATCATCGATGCACAGGGAAACGTCAAGGCGGAAAGCACAAAGGGATTGAACGAAGCATACTACCGGACGAACGAGCATGAGGGACGCCAGCCGTCTTCCCTTCGATCTGCCGTCGTTCAGCAGTTTCCAAACGACGGATACATGGTACGGGCGGAAGCCGCGAAGAAAGTGGGCTACAATCATGGAGCCGGGGACGGCTGCGACTTTGCATTCGGCGTCGAACTCTCGAAAGCGACAGACGGATCGTTCTATTTCACAGATACGTTCACAGCGCAGTATCGACGCTCTAAGCAGTCCATTGCACGAGGCGGAGAAGGGAATACGGACGCGGCTTATCAGACCGTAAAAATTGTGTTGGAAGATCTCCCTAATGACGTGCTTGAAGATCCATACATAGAGAAGTGGCTGCAATCGCGCTTGCCCGCATCAATCACGCAAGCAGCACAGCACGGGCACGCCGCGGACGGACTACGATGGTTCTTTAGCTCCTATTATCGCCACCGGATCGCGACCCCTGGCGGAGCCCGAAGACTCCTGCATCTGATCTACTCCTTTGTTTTGCCGACGTGAATGCGAACCTGTTGGAGGGGAGAATCCACAGGGTTCAATGGAGCTCTGAGCACGGCCTGTGTTATACCAAATCCGGTAGCTTTATTCAGGTCTGGGACGTGTTTTGTGACGCCATTGGAACCCACCGGCGTTACGGACTCGCTTCTTTGACTTGACCAACAGTCAGGAATCTGCTTCACCCGAACCGAAAGTTTGTACCCGGACTTGGGATTACGAAGCATCAGTGCTCTAAAAGAGACGTACGTATTCCACTAAAGGATGCATCATCTGACTCTGCATCATGTGATTCTAAATCTTGAGTTTCCCGAGTCTCCTGTAAGTTAGTCCAATGCGTGTAATCGCCTGCAATTCCTCGTACGGAC
The DNA here is from genome assembly GCA_964407535.1 of uncultured Salinivenus sp. Lineage (GTDB taxonomy): Bacteria > Bacteroidota > Rhodothermia > Rhodothermales > Salinibacteraceae > Salinibacter. The sequence goes on from CAYOWD010000032.1 coordinate 4,738, forward strand.
TTGGGGGAGTGGGCCAACACTTCGCTCAGTTGGTGGAGGCCTCCCGCAAACACGGAATGCTCGCCCGCTATTACGCCCCGGGCCTGAAGAACGGTGACGATAAAGGGAACAGCCTGAATACGGCCCGCTGGCAAGACTGGGTGTTGAAATACACGCCGGTCCGATTTAGTCCAGCCTGGAGAAGTTATCTCGAGAGCGAATTCTTTGATCGGACCGTCGCTAAGCATCTTTCTTCTTCCATGAAGCGGTTTATGGGGTTTGTCGGCGCGTCTCTTCACAGCTTCCAGCAGGCCGATAGACTCGGAGCGCAGCACTTGGAACTGGTCGCTGCGAACAGCCACGTTCGAAATTTGAGACAGTGCCATGACTACGCCCGCAGGCGACATGACATTCAGGATAGCTGGCTCCACGATGCGCTTATGAGCAAGACGTTACGGGAGTACAAGCACGCCGACACGATTTACGTGCATTCCGACTATACCCGCACCTCTTTTCTCGACGCGGGGATTCCCGAAGACAAGTTGGAACGCATGTACCTTCAGGTGGATTCCCGTTTTCATCCGCCCGATCAGCGTCCCGAAGACGACACCTTCCGCCTCATCTACGTGGGCCGAATCGAGGCGACAAAGGGCATTCCCTTGCTCCTGAGCGCCTTTTCGGAGCTTCCTGTGGAGGACAAACAGTTGACGCTCGTCGGGGGCTGGTCCACCCGTCGCATGCGCAAATTTGTGGAGCCGTGGCTGGAGGACGATCGTATTCGCCTAGCGCCCGGGGATCCGCTTCCTGTGCTACACGAGGCCGACGTGTTTGTCCATCCTACCTATGAGGATGGATTCGGGTATGCCCCGATGGAGGCCCTCGCCTCCGGTGTGCCCGTCATCGCGACCGCAGACACGGGCATGAAAGAATACATTCGAGACGGCAAAAACGGGTACGTGGTGCCGACGGGCCGGGTTGAACCGATCGTGGAGCGACTGCACCGCATTCATGACCATCCTATGGCGACTACTTCGTCGCTTCTCCCGTCCTCGTATGAAGCCGAACGTACAGCGCCGTCCCAGTGCGCCACAGCCCACTCGCTCAACCTTGCGGATTGCTGACCCGTTCAGAACGACCATCGCGTGATGAAGATTGGCCACTACGCACACCGGATCAATGCCAACGGCGGGATCGCCTCGTACGTGCGCCGCCTGGGCTCGGCCCAGACGACTCGCGGGCAGGAGGTGGTTTATCTGTCCCATACCCAGGATGCCAACGCGCCCTCTCCCACTCGAACTGTGCAAAGCGACGACCTTTTTTCAGAGGCACATAGGCTTGATCTCGACCTTCTCCATCTCCATCATCCCGTCGACCAGATCCCGACGGACCGCGTTCCTACAATCCGTACTGTCCACAACAACCAGGGATCGTGTCCCTCCGGATCACGCTACCTAAAGCGATCCGGCTACCCATGCAATCGCGACTACAGTGTGGCCGGCTGCTTGTGGGGACACCTAGTCGACCATTGTGGCAGTCGCCGTCCCCAGAAGACACTGTCGAACTTCCAGGATATCCATCGCGAACAGAACCAGGCCGACGAGATCCCAACCCTCACCGTAAGCGGATTTCTGAAGAGACGCATGATTCGGTCCGGGTGTCCGCCTGACAATTTGCATGTGCTCCGCTCCCCCGCCCCGAATATCGACCACTCGTTTCGTCCTCTCGACCAACGGCATCCCCCTCGCTTCGTCTTCGCTGGCCGCATCACCCCGATGAAGGGATTGGACTGGCTTCTCCGTTCCCTGGCGGAGGTGCAATCGGAGATTCATCTCGATATCGCCGGCACGGGCAATGAGGAATACGTGAGCAAGATGCGCACCCTGTGTGCTAATCTGGGCGTCCGAGACCGCGTGACGTTCCACGGCTGGCTCGACCAGGACGATGTCTATACCCTTATCCGGCGAGCACGCGCACTCGTACTCCCGTCGGTCTGGCATGAACCGGCCGGACTCGTCACCCTGGAAGCAGCCGCGCTGGGGCGAGCCGTCATCGCCAGCAATGTCGGCGGCATTCCCGAGTATGCACGGGAAGAGCATGCTGTGCTCGTCGATGTACGGGACGTAAACGGCCTCGCCCGTGCCCTCGACCAACTTGCAACCGACGAACGCGAAGCAAACCGACGGGGTCGTAGGGGCCACACGCTTGCTGAAACAACGTTTGCGATGGCGAATTTCCTGGAGCGCCTTCACCAATTTTACGAGCGTACACTTCACCGTTCGTGATCCATTGAGAAGCACGACCCGCAAATCGAGAACAAAGTTGCCGAACGCGTAATGGAAGCTCCCAACTGTACAGGTCCTTACTTTCCCCCGTAGATAAGAGTGTCCTCCGACTGATTGAGCCTGATCAGAGCGATTCTGCTCAACCGAGCTCTATGCTCCTACGTCGCGGCAGACAAAACGCTTCGGAAAAACCCAACACGAAGGGTCGACAACCAATTATTGACCGACTTATACCAAATCCGGTAGCTTTATTCAGGTCTGGGACATGGTTTTGTGGCACCATTGGAACCTACTTGTGTTACTAACTCGCCCCTTTAGTGTAAAAACAGTGACGCTGCCCAAGAACCTGCCCCCCTAATCCGTAATTTTGCACCCGCACTTGGTATTATACTCTTACGTACCCTTACATAATAACAAGTAATTCAATTTTATGAAAATGAAACTATATTTTTATTTATAAAACATATAAATTGATTTTTCCTGATACATATATCTATTTAAAATGTTAATGTATTTTCACGTTCTCTTTTACCATTATATACTTATAAAGGTAAACATAATAGTTTATCTAGACTTCATACACATGTATAAACTTAAAACTACATAAAACAATCGACAAAAACCTACCTAAATAAGATCAATTTATTAAACACAAACGGAGACGGAATGAGTACCGTAAGGCCTCAGCGAGAAATTATGTTTTGACATTCAATAATTACCTGATGTATCATACTCAAAAAAACAACACATAAATTACAATAAAAATCGTTACAACGATAAAGTTTTACAGATCGACTCAGAAAGGCTATTGGAAGAGTACATCAAATGCCCTGAACAACTACCCCGCTTTCAGGACCAGGTTCTCGATGACATCGCTCACTGCGAGGTGAGGGACGAGTCCGATCTGAAACCCCAGGACCGTCATCAGGCCACTGCGAACCGCCTCTTTTGCTATCTCGATCCGGCTCCCGTGGAAATTCGATCTCGAAAGGAGACTCTGTCCGACCTGTCGAAAATCATTTCGAATCCAAAGGAGGTCGTAGATTCAATCTCCAACTCGCCGCACAGTAAATACCTGTCGCCCAATGCAGACTCGGTAGAGCGTACGTAGCGCCCGGTCGCGCAGCTCGAAGTAGAGTGGCGGGACAAAATCGCTTGATGTCATGAGGCAGTCAATTATGAGCCCAATGCGAATTGACCTGATCTTTCCCGTCGTTCCCCCAACGCTAGATGGCATCGGAGACCATACGGCCCATTTGGCAGGGGCTCTCTCCGCGGACGGCTGTGACGTGCGCATCCTTACTGCTCAGGAAGATACGGAGGTTGAGGCTGCTGTGCGTGTAGAAACGGCCTTTTCTCTTCCTCCCCGACGAGGCATCCTTTCAGTAACGGAACGTGTACGCGCTGATCCGCCCGACTGGCTCCTTCTCCAGTTCAATCAGTTTAGCTATGGTCGGTGGGGACTCAACCCATTCACGCCCGCAATGCTGTGGTCAGTTCAGCGCCAGTGTCCCTCAACAAATGTGGCTGTCATGTTCCACGAGGATTTCCTCCCGGCAAGTACCTGGACGGACGCGGTGATGAGCATTTGGCAGCGTGCCCAGTTCTGGGGGCTGGGCCGTCTGGCCGACCATGTGTTCTTTTCCATCGATCCCTGGGTGCAACAGTACCAGTCCTGGTTTCCTGAGACGCCGGTCCACCACCTTCCCGTAGGCTCCAACATTCCACGGGTCGACGCGGGGAAAAAAACCGTGCGGAACGCCTTGGGGATCGCAGATGAAACTGCGGTCCTTGGGGTCTTCGGCTCCCTGCACGAATCCCGTCTCCTTGCGCACATCCGGGGAGCGGCCCAGGCGATTCAAGACGACACCGACCTCCTTCTCCTGTACGTCGGCCCGGACGGAACGGCGTTTCGGGACTCGATGCCGACCCTCCCCGTTCTGGATGCGGGCTGTCTGCCGGCCCGCGAGGTGTCGCGTCACTTCCAGGCAATGGACATCTATCTGGCCCCGTTCATCGACGGGGCCTCCACGCGACGCGGCTCGTTCCTGGCGGGTCTCCAACATGGATTGCCAACGATCGGTACGCACGGGCCGTTGACCGACTCGATGCTCCTCGACCATGAGCAAGACGCATTCATTCTGACTCCCGTCGACGATCCAATGGCGTTTCAAGACGCAGTGGGAACGCTGTGTCGAGATTCGACCCGACGCCGCACCATTGGAACGAATGCACGACACTTTTTCTCGAAGCACTTTCGGTGGAAAGTACTCGCCGATCGTCTCCTAAAGCGGCTCCATTCCCACAAACAAGCACTACGATCGGCATGAATATACTGATCTTGATGCCCATTGCCGAAAAACGGGGGGGCGCCGAACAGCTGCTTCAGGGGTTTCTCGCCCAGATACCCGATCTCGACATTAAATGTACGGTTGCGTTTTTGGAGGAGGGTCCCATGCACCGGGACTGCAAAGAGGTCGGCCTGTCGACGACCGTGATACCGGCCGGCCGCCTGCGCCACATCGGCCAATCCCTCTGGACGATCCACCGCATTTCCGAGCTGGCAACCAACGTAGGAGCAGATCTAATTTTCAGCTGGATGCCGTCCGCCCATCTATATGGCGCTTTCGCATCTGCAATCACTGGCCTTCCGAGTGCGTGGTACCAACACGGACTGCCCCGCAATACGACCTGGCTCAACCGCTTAGTGTCGTTCCTCCCGGCCACCGGCGTCATCGCATGCTCTCGGACCGTTGCCCAGACGGAGCGACAGCGCTGGCCTCACCGCCCGACGAAGGTGGCCCCCCCTTGCGTTGACACCGATCGGTTCGACCCCGCTGCTCTTCCCTCCCCGGACGTCGCCCGTCAACAATTAGATCTTCCTGAAGAGGGCCCCCTCATCGGAACCGTAGGGCGTCTGCAGCACTGGAAGGGCATGCACACTCTCATCCGAGCAATGCCCCGGATCCTCCGCCAATACCCGAACGCACACGCCGTTATCGTAGGGGGGCGTCACGAACACGAACCGGACTACGAAGACTTCCTTGCCCGAGAAATCGAAGCACGAGACCTTCACGACCGCATTCTGTGCGTCGGCTTTCAGTCGAATGTGCCGTTGTGGATGCAGGCCATGGACATCTTTGTACACGCGGCCGACCGCGAACCCTTCGGCATGGTCATCATCGAAGCGATGTCACTCGGCAAACCGGTCGTCGCAGGCGATCGGGGAGGCCCCACGGAAATTATCACAGAGAACGAAAACGGATTGACGGCGCCCTACGAAGACGAAGACGCTCTTTCTCAACAGATTCTGCGGTATTTGAATAACCCAAGCTATGCACGGACACTGGGCGGAAACGCTCGTGAACGCGCTCTAGACTTCGGTCCTAGTGCATATGCTAAAAAGTTTAGTGGGGCCGTGTCGGAAATCGTGTAGAAATCCAGCCCTGTAGCTGACGGGTGAGCTTTTCAGCTTTCTATTCGAGAACGTTCTCTCTGGCAGTTGACTGATCCCGTGAGTGGTCTACATCTAGGAATCTCCTTCGGCCATCCAATATGAGTAGGTTGCTACGGCACCGGCTCAACATCTCAGCACAGCTTCTGAAGCTTGTGGGACTGGGGCTGTTCGCATTAGCTGGAGCGGGTGGACTCGTGTATCTGATTACTGCAGAGCAGGTCCGGATTGCCGTCGCCGCAGTCGTGGTCACAGTGCTCACAGCGCTGGCCATGGTCCGCCTGCAGCTAGGCATTCTGGCTACGTTTGTTTTCCTAGTCCTCCTTGGAGATCTCCGTCGTCTTCTTCTTCTCGCAGCGCAATGGTCGGGAACCGACCCGCTCCTTGTGGTGGGACCTGCCTTTGCGATTCTCACAACCGGCTATGCGTTGGCGTCCGGGCAGCTCTCGTTCGAGGCCCCCGTCTCGAAGTGGATGCTG